>JAAFJI010000163.1 GCA_013298045.1 Betaproteobacteria bacterium | reverse complement strand
CTTTCGTACAGCGACGCCTACGCCAACTTTCGCCAGCCGCGTCGTCGTCGCGGCGACAACCTTGCCGGATTTGGACAATGAATCAAGCGCGCTTGGCGTCACGACGACCAGATCGAACGCCGCACCATTATCGATCCGCTTGACCAGTGCGCCCACCGTGTCGTTTTCGATGACCACCCGGTGTCCGCTTTGTTTTTCAAAATCTTCTGCCAAGGCGACAAGCACGGCCTTGAAGGCTCCAGCGGTTAAGACTTTGATTTCGGCGGCCCGCGCCGGCGCGCAAGTTCCGAAAAGTATCACCGCGAGCAGGCAGAGCGCTTGTGCACGAGGTACCGCCAATTTGCTGAGGTCGCGTCTTGCAAACATCGATCTGGTCTCCTTCACTGAGGCATCGGCTGGTAAGCGACCGATTATCGGCGATCGGTCGCCGCGAGCGCGACGTCGTCTCTCAGCGGGGCGAATGAGAATGGGTCGTGCGGCAGTTAATGCGCGTTGCGTCGATCATTGCCGAGATTTGCATAGTGGTCACGCTTGACGTCGTACATCATTTGATCCGCCAAGCGAATGGCGGCCTCGAGCTCGCCAGCCTTGTTGCAGACCGCCCAACCTGCGCTGATCGTCAGCCGTGCGCCGGGATAGAACTGGTTGTTCAAGTCGATGTTCATGTGCAGGGTATCTACAAATTCTTTCGCACCGGCGTCTGACCGGTTTTGTAGTAACACCGAAAACTCATCGCCTCCGGTGCGGGCGGGTTGATGTGCGTCACCGCAGGCTTTTTTGATGACTTCCGCCGCACGGCGGATGAGGGCGTCGCCTGCCGCGTGGCCATGTTGATCGTTAACCGGTTTGAGCCCGTTGATATCCATCACGACCACCGCGGCTGGGAACGGACCGCGGCGTCCTACGCGGTTGATCTCGTCGTCAAAAAAAGCGCGGTTCCTCAATTTGGTAAGCGCATCGTGCTTGCCTAGAAACTCAAGGTAAGCCTCGGCTTTTTTGCGTGCACTGATGTCGGTGAGTGCGACCAGCGCGCGCTCCCAGGTGTGTTCGTGTCCCGGCAGCACGGCCCATTGCATGTGGGCGTGCAGCATCTCGCCCTTGAGCGAGTAGTTGATGATCTCGCGCTGCTGAAAGAGTTTGTTGTTCCATAAGTCCATGAGCTGTTCCGAGAACGTCGTCGCCATCTCGTCGCGAAACACTTCGCCGAGTCGCGCGAGCAGCTCCTGCTTGCTACTCGCTCCGAACATCGTAAGGGTCTGCTGATTTACATCGACGGTTCGCAACGCGGCCATGCATTGCTCGACGAAATCGGGATGTACGTCTACGAAGGTGCGAAAGTCCTCGATGCCCTGGTCGCGCAGGTTCTGCAGCATCGCCTTGATTTCGCTGAAATCGTTGACCCATAGCGAAATCGGCGAGTAGTTGAAAAGACCGTGCGCGTAGCGTTCGTTTTCAAGCGCTCGTGCTTGGGCACGCCGCTCCTCGGTGAGATCTTCCAGTGAAACGAGCACCCGATCCCACGGCAGATTCGCGTCGGGAAGAATCGTGATGCCTATGCGCAATTTCAAAACCGATCCGTCGATTTTGTGGTTCACCGTTTCGCTATGAAACTGTCGCTCACCGCGCCAAATGCAGCCGATTTCGCGGATCGGTGCTTCGCGATTGTCTTGCGCAAAAATCGAAGAGGCAGCTGCGAGCAGCGTTTCGAGGCAATCCGCCCCGTAGAGGGTGAGCGAGCGGCGATTAACCTTGAGTACGCGGATCGACGCGTAGTAGTCGTCGATCGCTTTCGGATTCGCGCGCAGGTGCGCCTCGACGTCTTCGACGCCAGCCGCGCGCCACCGATTGAGCAGCTCGAACACGCCGCTGAAATCCGAATGAAACATCGCCACCGGCGCGAGATCGAACACTTCGGATGCAAGTAGGTCGTTTTTTGTCATTTTTGCGCTCCCCATGCGCGTTGAAACGGTTCCGTTCGTCTGCATGCGTTCAGTACGGATTGTCCCGTGGACTTACATACACCGCGTGCTCTGCCAGTCGCGCCTCGACCTCGAACGGATTGTCCCAATAGTACGCGCCAAAGCGTCGCTGCGTGCATGCGACGTACAGACCGGCAAGAACATAGGCAAAGGGAAACAGCGGTCCCCAGCGTTCGCATTGCCGTACATGCGCGTGCTCGTGCGCCCGACAGCTTGCCAGGGCGTGCGCGTCGCGCGCGATCACAACGTGGCCGATACTGGCCGCCGCAAAGCCTTGATCTCCAGCAAGTCGGCGAAACCAAGGACCGGCCAGGAAAGCGGAAAGCGCTGGACTCGTAATCTCCAGGACGCCGTTGCGCAGCGCCCAGTTTGCGCGATACAGCGTGAGCGGTGCGAGCGGCAGCGCGAACAGTGAAACCGGTAGCGCCCACAGAACGTAGAGCCAATGCGGGCGTCGAAAATAAGGCGCAATTGGCGCGCGGAGAGCGCTTTTTTCGTCTGTTTTGGATGACAAGTGCACGCGAGTGCCTTAAAGTACGTTGATCGGTGAGTACGTTGATCGGTTGCGAAGTAAGCTTACGAATGGTTCAATCAGGTCTGGTCAAAACTGCGGGATTCATTATGAAATGGTTTGCAAATAGAGCGCGATGCATTGTCGGCGCAACAACGAGTGTGGCAGTGGTCGCGTCGCTCGCTATCTCGGCTACGTCCCACGCGGCGACGATCGTTGCGCAGGTCAAAGACCGCAACGGTAACGCAGTGACCAACGCCGTCGTTTACGCCACCCCTGTGGGCGTCAGCGTTCCGGCCGTTAAGGCGGGGACAACGGCACAAGTGGAGCAGATGCAGTTCAAGTATGAGCCGTTCGTGAGCGTTGTGCAGAAAGGCACGCAGATGCGGTTTCCCAATCGGGATAAAGCCGATCACCACGTCAAAGTGCTCTCCGGCCCGCAGCTTTTCGAGTTTCAGATTTACACCCGCAAAGAGCCGACCCCGGTGACGCTAGACAAACCCGGTCAGATCACGCTGCAATGCTTGCTACATAACTGGATGAACGCCCACATCTATGTTGTCGACACGCCGTTTTTTGCGAAGACATCGCGAACCGGCTCTGCGGTGCTTCAAGACCTTCCCGAAGGCGAATACGATGTGATCGTGACTCATCCGAACGTGCTGTTTCCAGGGCAGGTGAGTCCGCAAATGCCGCGCCGCATAAAACTCGACGCGACAACCTCGCAGGTGTTTGACGTGAAATTCGATTTCGTGCCGAAATCGGAGCCGACCCGCCGCACGCCGCTCGAATATTAACGCCTTCGCAGCGCATTGCCCCATTAAAGAGGGCGATGAGTTAGCTTTTGAGAAAACTCATAGTTTTAATTTAATCGTGCGCTCGATTATTTTAATGTGGCGTTAGTAGAGAAAGTTGAACTGGCATCGATCCCACGACGCGATCAAGCGGCTGTGGGTGATTCCACAAATGACGATCGTTTTTTGAGTTGCCCTACACGCTCCACCAATGCTCAACGATCAACTCAATCCGCTGCTCACCCTGCCATTCGGAGAGTGAGAGTTTGTACGCCGCACGCATCGGCTGCGGCGGCGGCTCCACGCAGTTGAAACGAATGGCATCGAAGAAACGCCCGCTTCGTTTGAGTCGCAGCTTGGTGTGTTTGAAGGCGACGATGCGCGAATCGATCACCGTGAATTCGTCGTCGAACAGTGGCGGCGGAAAGGCTTGCCCCCAGACGTGATTGTGCAGCGCCTCGGCGGCTTCGAAATCGAAATCCTCTGCGTTGAAACTGCCGTCGGATTCGATGCGCTGTTCAAGCATTTCCGGCGTGAGTAATTCGTTCGCCACCCCTTCAAAGGCTTTCGCAAACGGCGCGAAGTTCGCGTTAGTAATCGTGACACCCGCTGCCATCGCGTGACCGCCGAATTTGCGCATTAACTGCGGATGACGTTTCGAGACAAGATCGAGGGCATCGCGCAAATGAAACCCAGGAATCGAGCGACCTGAGCCTTTGAGCTCTGTGTCTTCGCCGGGTGCGAACACAATCGCGGGGCGGTGATACGTCTCGCGCAAACGCCCGGCGACGATGCCGACGACGCCTTGATGCCACGTGCCATCCATCACAACGATTGCGCGCTGCTCGGGCGTGATTTCTGCGCGGATCATCAAATCCGCCTCGTCGCGCATCCCAGCTTCGACGCTGCGGCGTTCGCGATTCAACTGATCGAGTTGGGTTGCGATTTCGAGCGCGCGTGCCTTGTCGTCAGTGATCAAACATTCGATACCGAGCGAAATGTCGTCGAGCCGTCCCGCCGCGTTGATGCGCGGCCCGAGAATAAAACCAAAGTCATACGCCGTTGCTTTGCTCGAATTACGCGCCGCGACTTCGAAGATTGCTTCGATTCCCACTTGTGCTTTGCCTTCGCGAATTCGACGCAAACCCGCTTCGACCAAACGACGATTGAGCGCGTCGAGCGGTACCACGTCGGCCACGGTTCCAAGCGCCACAAGCGGCAAGAGATCATTCAAATCGGGTTGCGTCTCTTGCGTGTACGCAGCACGCTCGCGCAAGCGCGCGCGCAACGCGAGCAGCACGTAAAACATCACGCCACAACCCGCCAGCGCCTTGCTAGGGAAAGTGCAACCTGGTTGGTTCGGATTCACAATCGTTGGCGTATCCGGTAACGTGTCGCCGGGCAAATGATGGTCGGTGACGATCACATCAATGCCGAGCTCACGCGCAAGTGCGACGCCGTCAACGCTCGCAATGCCGTTGTCCACCGTCACAATCACGTTCGGCTTTTCCTTCGCCGCAAGCTCGACAATCTCAGGCGTCAAGCCATAGCCATACTCAAACCGATTCGGCACGATATAGCCAATCTTCGCGCCCATGCGACGCAGACCGCGTAGACCGATTGCGCACGCGGTTGCGCCATCAGCATCGTAGTCGGCAACGATCAACATCTGTTCTTGCTTTTCAATCGCGGCAATCAAGCGATCGACGGCCGCGTCGATGCCTTTCATCGAAGCGGGCGAGGGGAGCAACGAAAGTTTGAAACTCGCGTCTTCGGTAGAAGCGATGCCGCGTCCGGCGTAGAGGCGTGCGAAGAGGGGTGAGATGCCGGATGCCGCGAGCGATTGCTCGGTCGAGGCGTTGAGCTTACGTTGAACGAGTTGTGGCGACGGCATGGCTAGATGTTAGCGAGCATCGTCAGTATTAAAACCACACATCAAGTGAATTGCAGGCGAGGCATTTGGCGACGCGGGGTAGGAGCGAGCTTGCTCGCGATAACGCCTTCACTATCCAGCCATGACGAACACGCGCTTCCGCTGCGTGACGGGAATCGCGAGCAAGCTCGCTCCTACCACTGAGTCGTGCTCAGCGTTTGACAGGCAATCCTGACCGAGCGCCAGCCGCGTACGAGAGTTCGCCTTGCAGCGAGCGAAGAGCATCAGATAACTGCGGCGATGAAAACTTTGACGCGAGCGTTGCGAAGAACCCCGAGTTTTTCTTTGATAACTTCAATCGAGGCCGCGAATCGCCCAAAACCAATGCGTCACTCGCGACGACTTTCGCCGCCAATTCGCCCCATGCACGCTGCCAAGCCGCCACATCGCCAGCTCGAAACGCATGCAACATCCGTGCATCGACCGCATCGCTCGTGACGCTTGTAAGCCCATCAAAGCCCCACAACCAAACCACATTCACCGGCGGTAATCTTTGTTCCGAACGGGCGGCATTCACGGGGTGATTGAACAGCAACATCTGCAACTCATTCATCCAGCGTTCCACCAACCGACCATCATCACCACGCGGCAAATTCGGGCGCATTGATTCGCCAACGATCCAATCGGGACGTTCGGTGAGCACTTTGATTTCGCGTTGAGTAACGACTCGCCACTCGTTCGGTGACACGAATTCCAAACGTACACCATCCTCGTGCAGATGCGCGTCGCTGGCCTCGCAAAGCGCGCGTGAGTCTTCTTCGCTCAGTTGCAATTGAGAAGGATCAAGCGGTGTGAGGTCGGTGAGGCCGAGGGAGGCATGGAGCGGCGTCGCAAAAGAACGCATCTCTTGTTTGATTCCTTCCCTCTGAAGGGCGAGGAGCAAACGACGCTCCCAATCGCTCCAACTTCCATCCACGGTTTCAACCTGGCACGCACGTAACCACTTCGCAAGTTCAACATGCGAAGGCAAGTTCTCACACAACGCATTGAGCGTCGCGCGATCGGTTGGCAGTGATCCGGGAAGTAACAGCATCATCGGTAGGGTGCGATCCTATCGCACCGCGAGCGACGTAGGGTGCATTCTCATTGCACCACAAATTGGTACAAACCAAGATCGAATGAAGAAATGCGCTTCGCGCGTATCGTCACAAGGTGCGATGAGATCGCACCCTACGTTGCGCATTGATACTTCACGTACGGAACGAGAAGCGAGACGGTTGGGAACTTCGCTAAATATCTAACCGGTACTCTCGTTCCTGGCTCAAACTCCTTAAAACCCGAGAGAGGCAAATAAAACAAATCTCTACGGCAGAAAAGCGGTTCATCTCTACCCTCTGGCGTAAAGCGATATTCAACATATCGACGGCGATCGTTCAATTTGTAGCCGAGAATTTCTGCCTCGCCGAGTATTCCTTCGGTCATGACTTGCTTATTTGCAGCTCGATGAGTGCTAAGCGCTGCGCTGGCAATGTTCACGACAATAACAATCACCGGGATAACAATGAACAGCGCCGCATACTTCTCCACGATACGTTCTTTCGCTTACGCCGCCCCCACCGCCTCAATAGCCCGAGTCAAACGCTCCCGCTCCCCAAGCGTAATCTTCGCCCCGGTCGCATTAAACGCTCCGAGCAAAGTACGAACCGCTTGAATCTTCGCATCCGGCGCGGTCGGCAGTTGACGTCGCTCGGAGAGCCATTTCAATTGCTGCATGCGTCGAGCCGTGGCGATTTCGGCGGGGCTGTCGATCCCGGCGATGAGCTCGGCGTCGATCACGAGCGCGCCCGCTGTTTTGTCGGCAGATTCCGTCGCCGCGATCTTTTCGAGCGTAGCCTTCATCGCTTCGATCACAGTGCCGCGCGAGAGCATCGTTGCGCGACGGCGCGCGGCCATGACGGCATCGTCGAATTTGCGATCCAGGTCGCGCGCTTTTTCGCGCTCAACCATCGGCAGGTTGCGCCATTTGGTGCGCGCCGTGTTGACTGCCGCTTCGATCGCTTTGACGTCGTCGCCATTCGCGAGCGCTTTGACTTCGTCGATCACTTCGAATCGCGCTTTGGTGCCTTCCGAGAATTGCGCTTTCATCGCGTCGCGCTGGGTGTCGCGTGCTTTGAACACTGCGTCGGTGTGCTTCTTGAATTCGTCCCACAGCTTTTGCTCGTCCTTACGACGCAAGTGCGGAACGCCGACTATGCGCTCGCTCGCCCATTGACGTTGGATCGCAATTGTTGCTTCAGTCGTTTCACGCGACGGCGTTGCTTTCGAGAACTCTTCGGCGCGTGCAATCAATTTCTTGCGACGCGCAATCTCGGGCGCGCGTGCGGTGTCGAGTGCGTTGTCGAGTTGTTTGAGCGGCACGTCGAATTTATCGTCGAGCGCTTTCCACGCAGCGTTGTTAACGCTGCCCGCTTTTTTCCACGCGTCGAACAAGTCGAGTTTGCGTTTTTCGAGGGCGAGCCAATCTCTCTTTTCGCCGTCAGCCAACGGAGCGCTTGCCTCGTCAGCGAGCGTTTGCATATCGGCGATGACTTTTTCGCGACCCTGGGCATTCTCACCGCGCTGTTTACGCAGCGCATCGAAATGCGCTTTCGCAGGGGCGTACGCTTCTTTCGAGAGCGCGTTGAATTTGTCCCATTTCGGTTTTGGTGCGCCGCCATTTTTCTTGTCGAGCGCTTTCCACTCGTCTTGAATTGCGCGCACTTCCTTGCCGAGCGCTTCCGGCGGCAAGGGCGAGGCTTTCAAGGCTTCGAGTCGTGCGAACAATCCGTCGCGTGCTTGACCGTCGCTCCACTTAAGCCAGCTTTCCAGGCGCTTTACCTCGCCATCGAGCTCGTGCAAACGCGATTCTTCGGGTTTCGGATAGCGCTTCGCGGTGAACGCT
>JAAFJI010000162.1 GCA_013298045.1 Betaproteobacteria bacterium | reverse complement strand
CGATCTGAAGCCGAGTGGCAAATACGTGATGACTGATTTGCACGCGGTCGGCGGCGTGCCGCAAGTGTTGAAGATGTTGTTCAACAAAGGTTTGCTGCACGGCGATTGCATGACGATCACCGGCAAGACGATGGCGGAAGAATTGGCGAACGTGCCCGATCTACCTGCGAAAACACAGGACGTGATTCGTCAGCCGGACAACCCGATGTACGAGCAAGGCCATCTCGCAATTCTCAAAGGCAATCTCGCGCCGGAAGGCTGCGTTGCGAAGATCACCGGCCTCAAAAACCCGGTGCTCACCGGCCCGGCACGCGTGTTCAATTCCGAACCCGAATGCATGGACGCGATCATGGCCGACAAGATCAATCATGGCGACGTGCTCGTGCTGCGCTACGAAGGCCCGAAAGGCGGCCCCGGCATGCGCGAAATGCTTTCGCCAACCTCTGCCATCATCGGCAAAGGAATGGGCGAAACGGTCGCGCTCATCACCGATGGACGCTTCAGTGGCGGCACCTGGGGCATGGTGGTTGGTCACATCGCACCGGAAGCGCAAGTCGGCGGTTTGCTTGCACTCGTTGAAGAAGGCGATTCGATCACGGTCGATGCGCACAAACTCTTGCTGCAATTGAACGTGGACGAAGCCACGATCGCAGCGCGTCGCGCGAAATGGACCCCGCCGCCGATGAAGTACAAAAAAGGCGTGATGTACAAGTTTGCGAAACTGGCTTCGAGTGCGAGCAAGGGGGCCGTTACTGATGCTTGAATGTAGTCTGGCGAAGCGTAATGACTCATTTGGCGTGTAGGTAACCGACTACCTGAACTATGAAACGGTTACGTAGACTCGTCATAGCGGTTATGTTGCCATTCGTTTTGGTGTTTTCGCTCGTCGCTGCAAAGCGAGCCGTGAAACGACGGTTTGCACTCGAATACGGCACGATTGAAGACGCTGATTGGTTTGGAAAAACAGGACTGACCAACGAAGAAGAACGTGAGCTACCGCGTTACCTTCGCCGCGAGTTCGGCGAATCACTAGAGGATGAGGGCGCATTGCGCGCGCACGACATGACGTATCTTGGCGTCGAACCAGTGAACGACGAGTTCGGTACTGTTCGAAGGCATCTCTGGCGCATTCCAACGTCTGATGGACAGGCACTTTACGCTGAGATTCTGGTAGATAAGAACGGGCAGCTCTGCTACAGCACATGCGGGAGCGAACGTGAACCTAGCAAACATTTGACAGGAGTCTAAGTCAGTGGGAATTGGAGATCTTTTCGGCGCAGTGAAACTGATTGCTGGGACAAAAAAGCGACTTGATAAGCAGAAGCAATGGAGAAAAGAACTCGCGGCGCTTCCCGACGGTGAGTTCGAAGAGAAGTTTTTCCACGTCGCCAGCGAGGCCAGCCCTTACTTCAAATCTGTGCCCATTGAGCCGCACTCGGAGTGGGCATCGTTTGCATCGCGGCTGCGGTTGCCAAAGCAGGTTCGGTCGTACTACGAACGCTGCAACGGCCTTAAGTCGATCGAGGGTGAATTGCTTTTTTCGACATTTGGTATAGATTGCCTCCAAACGACAGCAAATTCGTCCCCTAGCTTGATTGCTGGAATCGAGAGTTTTTGGTCCGAGCATGGCAACGACGCAACGAAAGAGAACCACCTCGGCGTGTTGGAGAGTGATGATTTGGCCGGTTTGATAACTAACGAGTTCTCGATGGAGTTACCTCGTGAGTCGTTGTCGAACATGTTGATCTTGGAGCGAATAGAGGACGACGCGGCGTCACTACTCGTCATTGAGCCGATCAACGGACTTTTGGCGGGGCAAGTGTTGCGTGTTGAGAGCGGCATCGCTACTCGATACGAGAGCTTCCGCGCATGGTGCGCGTTCAACGTATCTACTTTGGTCAATTTTTCTGAAATCAAAGGCTAGTGTTTGCGCAAGTTCCTACCGATGAAGTACAAAAAGGTGTGATGTACAAATTCGCGAAACTTCCGTCGAGTGCGAGCAAAGGTGTGGTGGCCGACGGTGAGTAGGGTGGGCACCCCGTGCCCACCAAACAACCGTACCGCCACGATCATGCCAAATCAAACCGATCCAGATTCATCACTTTGTCCCACGCCGTCACAAAGTCGCGCACGAACTTGTCCTCAGCATCGCTGCTCGCATAGACCTCGGCGAGTGCACGAAGCTGCGAGTTCGAGCCGAACACTAAATCGACCACCGTTGCCGACCATTTGATGTCGCCGGTCGTGCGATCGCGGCCTTCGAGGACGCCGTCGGTGGTTGCCGATGCGTGCCACTGCGTGCGCATGTCGAGCAGATTGACGAAGAAGTCGTTGGTCAAGGTTTCCGGGCGTTGGGTGAACACACCGTGCGCCGCTTGACCGACATTCGCGTTCAGGGCGCGCAGTCCGCCGATCAACACCGTCATCTCAGGCGCTGAAAGATTGAGCAGTTGCGCTTTGTCGACGAGCAATTCCGCCGCCGCGCTTTCTAGCCCTTTGCTCACGTAGTTACGGAAGCCATCGGCCTGCGGCTCAAGCACCGCGAAGGATTGAACATCGGTCTGCGCCTGCGTTGCATCCATTCGCCCTGGCTTGAACGGCACGCTAATCTCATGACCGGCTTTCTTGGCAGCCGCTTCGATCGCAGCGCCGCCTCCGAGCACGATCAAATCGGCCAGCGAGACTTTCTTGCTACCGCTTGCCTTGGCGTTAAAGTCGATCTGAATCGTGGTCAACGCTGACAATACGTTTGCCAACTGAGCCGGTTGATTCACTGCCCAGTCTTTCTGCGGCGCGAGCGCGATCCGCGCGCCGTTGGCACCGCCGCGCTTGTCGCTGCCTCGGAAGGTGGACGCCGACGCCCATGCGGTGCTCACCAGTTGCGAAATGGAAATACCGCTCGCGAGTATCTTTGCTTTCAGTGCAGCGATGTCCGAAGCGTCGATCAACGCATGATTCACCGCCGGAATCGGGTCTTGCCAGATCAGCACTTCGCTCGGGACGAGCTTGCCCAAATAGCGGGTACGCGGTCCCATGTCGCGATGCGTGAGCTTGAACCAGGCGCGGGCGAACGCGTCATGCAGCGCCTGCGGGTTTCTCCAGAAGTGACGCGAAATTTTTTCATACGCCGGATCCATACGTAGCGCCATGTCGGCGGTGGTCATCATCGGCGCGTGACGCTTCGTGGGGTCGTGCGCATCCGGCACCGCAGTCACGGCCGCCGGGTCTTTCGGTTTCCATTGGTGCGCGCCGGCGGGGCTCTTCGTTAGCTCCCATTCGTAGCCGAACAGCGTGTCGAAATAGCCGTTGTCCCACTGAATCGGATTCGGCGTCCAGGCGCCTTCGATGCCGCTAGTAATCGTGTGCACACCTTTGCCGCTGCCGAAACTGTTTTTCCAGCCCAGACCCTGTTCTTCAATGCTCGCGCCTTCGGGTTCGCGACCGACGTGCGTCGTGCCGCCCGCGCCGTGTGCCTTGCCGAAGGTGTGGCCGCCTGCAACGAGCGCCACAGTTTCTTCGTCGTTCATCGCCATCCGCGCAAACGTTTCGCGAATGTCGTGCGCGGAGGCGAGCGGATCGGGCTTGCCGTTCGGGCCTTCGGGATTCACGTAGATCAGCCCCATTTGCACTGCGCCCAACGGCTTCGCAAGCTCTCGTCCATTGGAATAGCGCTTATCGCCCAACCAGCTTGTTTCTGGTCCCCAATAAATTTCATCCTCAGGCTCCCAAATATCGGGGCGACCACCGCCGAAGCCAAAGGTTTTGAACCCCATGGAGTCCATAGCGACGTTTCCAGCGAGCACGAGCAGATCGGCCCAAGAAAGCTTGCGACCATACTTTTGTTTGATCGGCCAGAGCAAACGCCGCGCTTTGTCGAGGTTGCCGTTGTCGGGCCAGCTGTTGAGCGGCGCGAAGCGCTGCGCGCCCCTACCCGCGCCGCCGCGCCCGTCGGCGATGCGGTACGTACCCGCCGCATGCCACGCCATGCGCACGAAGAAGGGGCCGTAGTGACCGTAGTCCGCCGGCCACCAGTCCTGCGAATCGGTCATCAACACTCGCAAGTCCTTGATGACGGCGTCGAGATCGAGCGTCTTGAATTCCGCCGCGTAATCGAACGCCTCACCCATCGGATCGGTTCGCGAGGATTGACCATGCAACATCTTGAGGTTCAGCTGATTGGGCCACCAGCTCGCGTTCGACGGCGCGCCGGATACCGCGTGGCTGCCTGCACCTCCCGAAAATGGGCATTTTGCTTCGCTTGACATGTGTCTCTCCAAAAAAGTTGTGTGCGACGTGGGTACGCAATGAGGCGAATTGTTGTGGTGTGTTGTTGATTTGTAAAACAACTTAAAATATTTTTCGTAAGTTATAAAAACGATTACCAACAACACTGATCGCTTCACCGGTCAACAGGTCGGTTCATCATGCGTTAATTTGGCATGAACTCCTCCGCCCTCTTACGCTATATCGCAGCGATCGCGTCCCTTTCCGCCGCCTCGTTCGCGTGGTCGATCGATTCCATTCCGCTCGATCAGCTTCAGCACGGACTCTGGAAAGTCGAGCGAAAAATCGAAAAACTCGAAGAAAACCCGGTGGTTCACGAAACCAGACACAGCGAATACTGCGCGAGCCCGAAAAAAGAGATCACCAAAACGCTGCGTACCGCGAGCTATCTTTGCAAAACCAGCGTCACCAAACTCGAAGAAAACAAATTTTCAATCGACGCTTCGTGCAAATTGGGAATCGTCTCCGGCACCAATAAAACCGTCATCACGATCGTGAGCCCGACGCAGTACACCGCCGAGGTGGAAAACATCGGCACCAAACTCGGCGAAAAACAGCATCGCAAAGAAACGATTACCGCCGAGCGCGCGGGCGACTGCAACGGCTAGTTCGCAGCGGATCGGACGCAGCGACCAGCTGTGTTTCTAAAAAGATGCCGCCGTTCTCGTTCGGTGAATTCCCCGCTTGGTTTGTGGCCTCGCGTGATATAGACTTTTCCTAGGTGTAGAGAAACGCCGACACAATCAGTCGGCAAGTTCAAAAGCGGATCGCCATGCCGGCGTTGCGCAATATCCGAGGGAATCATGGTTGCAAATAGATTTGTGCGCCTTACGCGCTCGACCGTGGGTTCGGTGCCGCGGCGATTCTGTATGTTGCTGATTGCGGCGTTTGTTTGGGGCGTAGGTGCCACCGCAAACGCGCAAACACAAATGCCGATGCCGGCACAAACAACCACATTCAGCGGGAACGTGCGCGGTTATTGGTTTACCGCACCGACGAATTTTGTGATTGTTGGCGTCGAGGTGCCGACTGAAGCAAGTAGCGGTACTCAAAACGTCGCGGTGCTGCGGTTTTTACCGGCTCCGACCGTGCCACCGACACCGCCTGGGCCACCACTTCCACCGCCGATTTTCTCGGCAACGACCAACAACTTCGACACACTGTTTCTTACGCAAAACAACCCCGCGGCTGGCACCATAACTACCAAGATCCCGGTCACTACGGGTGAATTCGTGGGTGTGCTTGGCAATCGCGGCAATAACAGTTCGTACGGCAACGGATCGTCCGGCACGACCATCGACGGTATCGCGACCCCGCTCACTCGACTTGGCATGCAGTTTCCCCTGGCTACTACCGCGCCGCAGCTAGTCTGGCAAGAACCAAGTAGTACCAACATCAGCCGAGTCTGGCTTTACTACCAGCCAGGCTTTCTGATTTCGGGCGAGGCTTCGCCACCCGCAGGCGGCACGGTGACCTGTTCGCCGGACATCATTGCAAGCGGCGCGACTACGACTTGCACGGTGACCCCAAGCCCGGGGTACGCAGTGTCGGAGGTTTCGGGATGCGGTGTGACCGCGACGGCACCGCCTTACACCACCGCGCCCGCCACGGCACATTGCACCGTCACGGCCACCTTCATCGAAGGCGTGACGGTCGGTGGAACCGTGAGCGGATTGAGTGGCTCGGGGCTCGCGCTTTCGCTCAACGGCACAGAGACGCTGCCGATTGCTGCGGATGGCTCTTTTACGTTTACCTCGAGAGTGATCACAGGCGACACCTACAATGTCACGGTACAAACTCAACCCAGTACACCTTCGCAGACCTGTGTGGTTACCAACGGCAGTGGCACTGCAGCCGCAACGAATATCACCGACGTTGCGGTCGCGTGTACGACGAACACTTACACCTTGGGCGGAAATGTGTCCGGTTTGGCAGGTTCGGGCTTAGTGCTTTCGCTCAACAGCGGCGCACAAACGCTACCCGTTAGTGCCGATGGCAGCTTTACGTTTCCGACGACCATCGCATCTGGCGGCGCGTATACCGTGACCGTTCAAACTCAGCCGAGCGCTCCTACGCAAACTTGTTCCGTGAGCACGGGTAGTGGTACGGTGACCAATGCCAACGTGACCAATGTTTCAATCACGTGTACCACCAATACCTACGCCGTGGGCGGCAGCGTCAGTGGTTTGACGGGCGGTGGGCTTGTGCTGTCGCTTAACGGTGGCGCACAAACGCTCCCGGTGAGCGCCGATGGCAGCTTTACGTTCCCGACGGTTATCGCATCTGGCAGCGCGTACACGGTGAGCGTTCAAACCCAACCGGCTTCCCCAGCGCAGTTCTGCAGTGTAACGAGCGGCACGGGGACGGTTGCCAGCAGCAATGTCACAAACGTTGCCGTACTCTGCGCAGCGCAGCAACGCACGGTGTCGTTGTCATCGACGTTCGGCAACGTCACGGCTACGCCGCCGATTCCTTCGAATGTCGCTGATGGCACTGTGTTGGTGTTCGCGCTGAACGTGCCCGCGGGGTACAGGCTGCTCGGCGCTACCGGTTGTGGCGGTTCGCTTTCGGGCACGACCTATACGACGGCACCGATTACGGCGGATTGCGCGATTTCCGTGAGTCTTGCCGCCGCCGTTGTTCAACAAGTACCAATGCTCGATCGGTTGTCGCTCGCGTTGCTTCCGCTGTTGCTATTCGGACTCGCGTCGCTCGCTCGCAGACGTTTACGCTAAACCGCAACGCACAGAGTGTCTCGTCGTCCGCGCGGCGGGGCACGAATAGAAGCGCGTCAGCTGCGCGCTTTGCGGATCGCGCCGAAAAGAGTGCACGGCAACACTACCTTTCGCTACGAAGACTACACTGCGCTACATCACGAGAGAGTAAGCGCAGATGAAAGCCACAAAAATCGTTGCCACGCTCGGGCCTGCGAGCGATTCCGTTGAAACCATTGCGGCGTTGATCGAAGCGGGCGCGGATGTGTTCCGTTTGAATTTTTCGCACGGCACGCCCGAGGATCACGCCGGACGCGCCGCGCGGGTACGTGAAGCCTCAAAACTTGCCGGCCGCGAGGTCGCGATCATGGGCGATCTGCAAGGCCCGAAGATTCGAGTCGGCAAATTCGACGGCGGCAAAGCAATGCTCGAACAGGGCGCAGCGTTCGTGCTCGACGCGGCGATGGACAACAAAGCGCCGATCTCGAACGCGCAAGTGGCAAGCCTCGATTACAAGGAATTGCCGCGCGACGTAAAAGCGGGCGACACGCTGCTGCTCAACGACGGGCTGATTCAGCTCAAAGTGACGCGGGTTGACGGCGCGAAGGTGCACACCATCGTTGAGCTCGGCGGCGAACTTGGCAACAACAAAGGCATCAACAAGTTGGGCGGCGGTTTGACCGCGCCTGCGCTCACGGCGAAAGATTTGGCCGACATCGTAACGGCGGTTGCCATCGATTGCGATTACCTCGCGGTGTCGTTTCCAAAGCATGCGGCTGACATGGAAACCGCGCGCACGGTGCTCGCCGCATCCGGTGGCAAGGCGAAACTGATCGCGAAGATCGAACGTGCGGAAGCGATCATTCCGCAAACGCTAGACGAGATTATCGAGGCGAGCGACGGCATCATGGTGGCACGTGGCGACCTCGCAGTCGAAGTCGGCAACGCAGCGGTGCCAGCGTTGCAAAAACGCATGATCAAGCGCGCGCGCGACAAAAACAAACTTGTGATCACGGCGACGCAGATGATGGAGAGCATGATCACCGCGCCGGTGCCTACGCGCGCCGAGGTGAGCGACGTGGCCAACGCCGTGCTCGATGGCACCGATGCTGTGATGCTCTCTGCCGAATC
>JAAFJI010000161.1 GCA_013298045.1 Betaproteobacteria bacterium | reverse complement strand
AAAGCGCGAGCAAGAAGCGATTCTCGACGTGCTCAACCAACTCGCCGCGAAACACGGCGACACTATGTTCAAAGATCGTGCGAAATTCACTCCAATCGTTGATGAAGCGTTCAAGAAATCAGCTTACAAAATTAGCGCCACATTAAAGAAGGCTTTGATATCTGTTTTATCTGAACGCGATAGTACGGCTGAAATATGTTTAGCCCAAGATAAACAGGGCGAAACGCCAGAGAGCGATTCGGATTTGCGCGATACCGAGAACGTACCGTATTCGCGCGCCTTCCCGCTGCCTTTGCCGCTTGCGTACGGCGACAAACCCGACATCGATGCCCTGCTCGCCCTCGTCACCGCGCATTGCAACGCCTATTTCGAACGCGAAGTGCGCCCGCACGTGCCCGACGCGTGGATCGATTTCAGCAAAACCAAAATCGGCTTCGAGATTCCGTTCAATCGCCATTTTTATCAATACCAACCGCCGCGCCCGCTCGCCGACATCGCCGCCGACATCCGCGCCTTGGAGAGCGAGATCGTGAAATTGTTGGGTGAGGTCGCGCAGTGAACGTCGAAACCGCAACGCCCCGTAGGGTGGGCACCCCGTGCCCACGCGATGCGGTTGCGCGCTCATGCGACGCATTGTCGGAAACGCTTGGTGGGCAGAGGACTGCCCACCAAGCTACGGTCGTTTCTTTTTCTTCAAGTCCGCTTCCAGATTATTGGCAGTGGAAAAAGCTGAAGTACGTCGCTCGCGTGTTGATTGGACTTACATACAGTCCGGAAGATGTTACGGATAGCGCTGACGGCGTACTCGTTTTACGTTCTTCAAATGTTCAATCGGGGAACATCGATTTGCGCGATTGCGTCTACGTCAACGCTGCGATACCTGAGGAATTAAGAACACGGCCCTCCGACATTCTTTTGTGCTCTCGAAACGGCAGCCGAGCATTGATTGGCAAGTGCGCGCGTATTGGCGATCAGGCTGCGGGCGCGAGTTTTGGTGCCTTTATGTCGGTTGTCCGCGCGTATTGCGACAACGACTATTTGTTCTGGGTGTTGAGCTCGCATCTGTTCGAGTCGCAATCGGGCAGTTTTCTCACGGCAACGATTAACCAGCTAACGACAGGAACACTAAATTCCATCGAGCTGCCGTTACCTCCGTTGAAAGCCCAACGCGCCATCGCCGCCCATCTCGACCGCGAAACGGCGAAGATCGATTTATTGATTGCGAAAAAGCGCGAACTGATCGAAAAACTCAAAGAGCAACGCAGTGCGCTCATCAGCCGCGTCGTCACGCGCGGGCTCCCGCCCGAAGCTGCCAAAGCCGCCGGCCTCAACCCGAACCCACCGATGAAAGATTCAGGGGTTGAGTGGTTGGGGGAAGTGCCGGAGCATTGGCGCGTAGTTCAACTCAAGCGAGTAGTTGATTTCGTGACGAGTGGGTCACGAGGTTGGGCAAATTTTTATTCGGACTCTGGATCGATTTTTGTTCGTATCGGCAATTTGACGCGGGACACGCTCGTCGTCGATCTAACTGATGTTCAGCATGTGACGCCACCAGTAGACTCGGAAGGCGAGCGCACCCGCGTTCTTGAAGGTGATTTGTTGCTCTCGATTACTGCGTACTTAGGATCGGTGGCGGTTGCGCCGAGCGAGCTTCAGAATGCTTACGTTAGTCAACACGTGGCGCTAGCGCGCCCAAGAAATGATTTTTTGGATGCTCGTTACGGCGGTTATTGTGTTTTGTCTGACTTCGTTCAAGGCCAACTTGCATCGCAAGGTTACGGCGGGACAAAAGTGCAGCTTTCTCTCGATGATGTGTTGACACTTTGGATCCCATTGCCGTTGGTAGATGAGCAACGTCATATTGCTCGCCACCTTGATCTCCAATGCGACAAGCTCGCCAAGTTGGTCGTTTGTGCGGAAACCGTCATCACCAGCCTAACCGAATACCGCGCCGCGCTCATTACGGCGGCGGTGACGGGACAGATTGAGATCGATTATGTCGCATAAATAAGTCGATTTATTCGCAATCTATCGACATGATGAATCCGATATGTCGATTGAATCGACAGATCACGCATTAATCGTCGATTATTTATAATTTTTCGACAATTCCGGGTTTCGTGCGTTAGGATTGTCGTTTTCATCGACACGTTCGCGGCTCACACGATGTGAGTGCGTTCTGTACTACGAAGTACCAATATCGTGTTTTCCCCAAACATTGCCTTCGATCTACCGTCGCTCGCACACCCACAGGTGCCGCTGGCGGGCTGGGAGAGCGCACCCGTGCTCAAGGCGTGCATCGCCGCGCGCGCGGCGCTCGCCGCCCTTAACGAGGCCACAGCGCTCTTGCCTAACCCCGATGTGATGCTGAGCTCGCTCGTGCTGCTGGAATCGAAGGCAAGCTCGGAGATTGAAAACATCGTCACGACTGCGGACGCGCTGTTTCAATACGCCGCCAAAGATCCTGGCAAAGCCGATGCGCCCACGAAAGAAACACTGCGCTATCGCGAATCGCTCTATCACGGGCTGGCGCAACTCAAAACACGTCCGCTCTCCACCACGCTGATGGAGGAGATTTGCAGCTTGACCAAGGGCATGGACATGCGCGTTCGCAAAGTGCCGGGCACGGCGCTCATGAACGCGCACACGGGCGAGACGATTTACACGCCACCGCAGGGCGAAGCGCTGCTGCGCGAAAAGCTTGCGGATTGGGAGCGGTTTTGTCATGCCGATGTAAGCGACGAGGCGCGCGGTGGCACGCTCGATCCGCTGATTCGCATGGCGGCGCTGCACTATCAGTTCGAGGCGATTCATCCGTTTCTCGATGGCAACGGGCGTACCGGGCGCGTGTTGAATTTGCTTTTTCTGATTGAGAAAGGTTTGCTCGGCAGCCCGGTGCTCTATTTGTCGCGCTACATCTTGCGCCATCGCGGTCGCTATTACGCATTGCTGCTCAATGTTTCGCGCGAGGGCAGCGCAGCGGCTTGGGAGCAATGGTTGCTCTACATGATTGAGGCGGTGCGCGAAACATCGGTGTGGACGCTGGCGAAGATCAAAGCGATTGCGCGGTTGATGGAAAACACGCAGCATCTGATTTCGTTGAACACCGAGCTCGGCAACCAAAAAGGTTTGATTGAGTTGGTGTTTCGTCTTCCGTATTGCCGGATCGCGGATGTCGTCAACGCGGACATTGCCAAACGACAAACCGCTGCGATCTACTTGCAAAAACTCACGCATGCGGGGCTCTTGACCGAGCAGGTGCAAGGGCGTGAAAACCTGTATCTCAATCATCGCTTGATTGCGCTGCTCAAGAGCGAAGCGAACGAATTGGAAGAAATCATTTGATGAAATCCCACACCGAACGCGCCTTTGAATCGGAGATTGAGGCGCATTTGCTGGCCAACGGCTATGCGAAAGGCGATGCGACGCAATTCGATGCGAAGACCGCGCTTTTCCCCGCCGAAGTCGTAGCGTTTGTAGTGACCACGCAACCGCGAGTTTCGGCGGAGATCGAGCGCTACTACGGCGCTCGCGCGGGGGCGACGTTGATAGAGGATTTGGCGAAGTCGCTCGCCACGCTTGGCATGTTGCATGTATTGCGCAGCGGTTTCAATTGCTTCGGAAAAACCGTTCGCATCGCTTACTTCGCGCCTGCAACCGCGATGAATCCGGAGGCGTTGAAACTCTATGCCGCGAATCGCTTGACGGTTACGCGACAACTACATCACTCCATTACGCGCCCGAATGATTCGCTAGATTTGGTGCTGTCGTTGAACGGTTTACCGCTCGTCACAGCGGAGCTTAAAAATCCGATGAGCGGACAAAATGTGTTTCATGCGATGCATCAGTATCGTCATGATCGAGATGCGAAAGAGCTGTTGTTCGCATTCAAGCAACGCGCGCTAGTGCATTTCGCCGTTGACCCCGATCAAGCGATGATGACGACCAAGCTCAACGGCAAATCGACTTATTTTTTGCCATTCAACCGGGGCAACGGCACACAGGCGGGCAACGCGCCGAATCCGCGCGGTCACAAGACGGCGTATCTGTGGGAACAGGTGTGGGCGCGCGATTCGCTGCTCGATATTTTCGGTCGCTTTATGCATTTGCTCAAAGAAGAAAAAGAATATCTGAGCACCAAAGGCGGCAAAAGCACAGTGCAGAAAAAGCGCAGCGAGACGATGATCTTCCCGCGGTTTCATCAGCTCGACGCGGTGCGCAAGCTTGCGGATCGTGCCAAAGCGCAAGGCTCGGGGCACAACTATCTGGTGCAGCATTCAGCGGGCAGCGGCAAGAGCAACACGATTGCGTGGCTCGCGCATCGATTGTCGAACTTGCACGATGCAAGCGACAAGAAAGTGTTCGATTGCGTGATTGTGATTACGGATCGGCGCGTGCTCGACAAACAATTGCAAGACACGGTGTATCAGTTCGAGCACAAACAAGGCGTTGTACAAAAAATCGACGAAGATTCGGAGCAACTGGCGCAAGCGCTCAAAGCGGCCGTGCCGATCATCATCACCACGCTGCAAAAATTCCCGTTCGTCACAGACAAAATCGGTGAGCTGGAAAATCGCACGTATGCTGTGATCGTCGATGAGGCACACAGCTCGCAAAGCGGCGAGCAGGCGGCGGAGCTGAAAGGTTTGCTCAATGAGGCGGGCATCAATCGCCTCGCTGAAGAACGTGCGAGCTACGAAAAGGTAGACGATCCCATCGATCAAGCCGTGTTGCGCGCCGCTTACAAGGCGTCATTGCGGCGCGGGCAACAACCCAACATCAGCTTCTTCGCGTTCACAGCAACGCCGAAGCACAAAACGCTCGCTGTGTTCAACGAGCCGGGCGACAACGGCGTGTCGCCGTTTCACCGCTACACGATGCGGCAAGCCATTGAGGAGGGCTTCATTCTCGATGTGCTCAAAAATTACACGACGTACGACACCTATTTCGGTCTCATCAATGCGTCGAGCGACGATCCACTGGTCGAGCGAAAGCAGGCAGCAAAGGCGCTCGCGCGATTCATGCAACATCATCCGCACAATCTCGCAAGTCGCGTGGAAGTAATGGTGGAGCACTTTCGCACGCACACGCGGCACAAGATCGGCGGTCGCGCCAAAGCGATGGTGGTCACCGATTCGCGGCTCTCCGCAGTGCGCTACAAGCTCGCCTTCGACAAATACATTGCGGAGAAAAGATACGCCGACCTTCGTACGCTGGTCGCTTTCTCGGGCACGGTCGCCGATCCCGATTTTCCCGACAAAACCTACACCGAAGAATCGATGAACGGGATTCGCGAAAGCGAACTCCCCGCGAAATTCGCAACTGAGGATTTTCAGGTGCTGCTGGTGGCGGAGAAATATCAAACCGGATTCGATCAGCCGTTGCTTCATACGATGTACGTAGACAAACGACTCGACGGCGTGCAGGCGGTTCAAACGCTCTCCCGACTCAATCGCGTGTGCGCAGGTAAAGAGGATACGTTTGTGCTCGACTTCCGAAACAAACGCGAGGACATTTATCGCGCGTTCAAGCCTTACTATGAAGCCGTTGAATCCAATAGCGATCAAGATTTACCTGCGCAGCTCTATCGGCTTAAAGCGCAATTGTCCGCAGCAAACGTGTTTACGAACTCGGAAGTCAGCGAGTTCTGCGCAACGTACTACGGGGCCAAAGGAATTGCGATTGCGCATGCGACGCTCAATCGCTGGCTCGACCCGGCGGTGCAGCGATTCAAAGACTACATCGACGAAGACGAGCAGCTCGCATTTCGATCGAGTCTGAAAGGTTTTTTAAGTCTCTACGCTTTTCTCGCGCAGGTGATTCCGTATCAGGACACCGAACTTGAAAAACTCTATACCTATTTGAAGTACCTCGCATCAAAATTGCCGCCGGTTGGGCATGGTCAACTCGTCGAATTGGGCGACGATGTACAGCTCAAGTTCTATCGTCTGCAAAAGATTGAAGAAGGGCAGATCAAGCTAAACGACGGCGAGGTCATCGCCCTGCGCGGTTTGGGTGAGGCGGGGACAGGGCGCAGCGAGGATGATGAAGTGCCATTATCAACGTTGGTGCAACAACTTAACGAGAGATTTGGCACCGCGTTCACCACGGCGGATCAGTTGTTCTTCGATCAGATCGAAGCCGAGGCCACCGCGCGCGAAGACATCCGACAAGCAGCGCAAGCCAACACGATAGAGAATTTCAAACTCGTTTTCGAGCAAGCGCTGGATGGTTTGTTTATTGATCGCATGGAAGGCAACGACGATATTTTTCGAAGAGTCATGCAAGACGAACAGTTTCGCGCTGCTGCTTCAGGCTATCTTCTAGATCGCGTTTATCAGAGAGCGCAAATCACACCGACTGAAGAGGAATAACCGTGAATAGACGGAAAGAAAAAAGCCCGCGACTGCGGGCTCTTTTCTTCGGAATTTGGTTCCCGACCTGAGCTCGAATGTTGCGCGGCAATGACATTTTCAAGGCGCTTTTTCCATTCTCGCAGCGACTTGTTTCCCCAAATGTGCCCCCAGTTTTCGAGGCTTGCGGGAGTAGCACACCAAAATGACTACGCCGCCGCGAGCGATCGAACGAGCGGCTTCACGCGTGGTCGCTTGGTAGATTTCGCTTTCCACAGGTCGTACTGAACCTGAAGGTTTAGCCAATACTCCGCCGACGTGCCCAGATAGTCGGCAAGGCGCACGGCCATATCTGCCGTCACGCCCGCGCGCCCATTGACGATGCGCGAGAGAATCACTCGCGAGCAATGCAGCGCAGCGGCGGCGCTCGTGATCGAAACGTCTTCCGACAAATACTCCCGAAGAATCGCGCCGGGATGCGCGGGGTTGTGCATGAGAGTCGTCATAATTGTGCCTCAGTGGTAGTCCAAGTAATCGAGCACTTCAACGCCCTTCGCGGTGAACTTAAACGTCAACCGCCAATTCGCTTTCACCGTGATCGCCCAATAGCCCGCACGGTCGCCTTTCAACGCGTGCAGCTTCCACGCCGGCGCTGATAAGTCTGTCGCGGTGGTTGCGGCGTTCAGCGCTGCGAGTTGAATTTGCAAGCGCTCGGCATGTGACGGGATGATTCCGGCTTTCGATCCAGTGAGAAAAAACGCCTCAAGTCCGGCATGTCGAAACGATACGATCATGCGCTATTGTAAACAAAGTGTTTACGATATGGTTGGTTTGTCAAATGTGTCAACCAACGTCCGCCAATCATTCACAAACGCGAGAATCGAGGTCAGATTGGTGTGCCCCCGGCTTCAAGCGGAACGCTTTGGACGCGTTCGGACGTCGATTCGCCGCTAAGTTACTGATTTACAAAAGAAAAAAGACGTCCTAGGACGTCTTTGATCGTTTCATTGGCTCCCCGACCTGGGCTCGAACCAGGGACCTACGGATTAACAGTCCGGCGCTCTACCGACTGAGCTATCGGGGAATGAAGCCTTAAATTATAGCCACATTTTGCTAGCGCCGTCCACTGCGTGCACAACACGTCGACGCTGTGATACGCAGTCAACATACTTCTCGATAGCCCTATAGATTCTGGTGTTAGGGTAGTTAATCGCTTTCACCGATCTGTGTCGATTCTTTGATTGGGCGCTTATTCATATGGGGCGCTGCACGGCGAAGGTAATAGAGCATCGACCAAATCGTCAGCACTGCGGCAACGAAGAGGGCAGCCTGTCCGAGCAGCGGGGTCGGTATACCCGGAATTGCTGGCTCCCAGAGCAAGAGCGACACAATGGCTGTCATTTGCGCCGTGGTTTTGAATTTGCCAAGCGTGTTGACGGCGAGCGATTTGGATTGACCGACGCGTGCCATCCATTCGCGCAGCGCCGAAATTGCGATTTCACGACCGACAATGATGAACGCCAGGATTGGGTCGGCGCGCTTCAATTGCACGAGAATCACTAGCGCCGCCGCAACCATTAGTTTGTCCGCAACCGGATCGAGGAACGCGCCAAACGGTGTGGTTTGCCCGAGCTTTCTCGCCAGATAGCCGTCAAGCCAATCGGTGAGTGCGGCGGCCATGAAAATGATGGCACCGGTCCAATTCTGCTGCGAAGGCGACATCCAGTCGTGTGGCAGATAAAACACGCCGACGAACGCAGGAATCGCAGCGATGCGAATCCAGGTGAGAACGATGGGCAAGTTAATCGGCATCGGCTAATTCTTGCACGGGCGCGCGAAATCCTGTTCGTAACCTTTTTCGGTGACGCAGGGTTCGCGTTCGATGAAGGCTCTGTTATCGCGGCACAATGCGGCTGGCGAGTGGCTTCAGCTTGAAATCCGTCAGGAAGCGACACTCAGAGACAGCCGCGTTGAGCGCGGTTTGTCGCGCGCGGCACCGCTCGGCAATTCCGGCAGCCGTCGGCTTTTCGCCAACCTCGATCCAGCGCAGCAGCGCCTCGAAAAGCGGCGGGTATGTCGCGTCGCCCAAATAGCTATGTTCGCCC
>JAAFJI010000160.1 GCA_013298045.1 Betaproteobacteria bacterium | reverse complement strand
ATCGGTCGATTGCAGTCCTGCAGGTGTGTCTTTCTCTGGCGGCATCGGCGCTTCGGTGCCGCAGAACGCGCAGACGAGTTTTTGTTTGGTGGGATTCCACACCGCTTCGCCGCCGCAGGCGACACAGGAGAATTTGCTGCGCGCGGCTTTCTCTGGAGTAGTGGCGGCGGTGTGGGTGGCGCTCGGTCGATCCATCGAAAATCCGTGGCAAATCTGTTGTTTAAGCGTGTTTCAAATAGTGCATTCGAGTGACGATGTAGACGCCGATTGCGCCTTGTGCAATCGCGCATCCGACGCGAAGTGCGATCGACATCGGACTTGCAAGCGGCAACAAAGCGGCGACGCCAATCAAAACCAAGAGCACCAGTTTTTCGCGCACATCAACCTCGAATCGAATCACGAAGTACGCGAAAACGATGAGGATGAAGATCGTGCTCATGGCTTCTAGAGCAAATCGGCGATACGAAAGTTATCGGTTTGAGCTTCATTTGCGATTGCCCAGTGAAATGGATTGAACAATCAATTAATAACAAATATCGAAACGCGCTAAAAATCGTGAGATCGCCCGTTTTTAAAGGGCGATCTTCGCCGTAGCTAGATCGCTAGCCTTTAAGGAAGGCTTCAACCGCCTCGCGAGTCACGCGCCATTGCGATCCGATCTTGCGCCCCTTCAAATTGCCAGCGTCCAACTCGCTCATGACATCGGCCTCGGTGACGCCCAGCATCTGCGCCACTTGTGCCGGATTCATGAGCTCCAGCGTGGGCGCAGTGCTCGCCGCCGTAGCAGCCGCAGGCGCGGCAGCAGCCACCGCTCCTGGCACCATGCCTTTCGGCGCGCCCGGGTTTTGACCGACCGCGCCGCCAGGTTGCTGCAACATTTGCTGACCCATCGTCATCGCCGCCGCGAACTCAGCACCGAAGCCCATCGTGCCCGCTTTGCCTTCGCCGACGGCGTTCGCCATGTTGTAGCGAATGTATTCGCCCATGTCGCCGATCGTCGTCATCGCGCCGCGCTTGTCGATCGCTTGTTCGACTTCCGGTGGCAAGGACACGTTTTCGATATTGAACGAGGTGATTTCGATGCCGTACTTCGCCGTCGTTTGCGGATTGATCGCGGGCAAGAGTGCTTCACCGATTTCGGTGTAGCGCGATGCGACGTCAAGCGCCGGTATTTTTGCCGACGCGATTGCCTCGGTAAACACTGTCACGATTTTCGAGCGCATCACGTCCGCGAATTCATCGAGACGGAAGTGGTTATCGGTGCCAGCCACCTCTTTCAAAAAGAGTGGAGGATTTACGATCTTGAAATCGTACTGACCGAAGGCACGCATGCGAACCACGCCGAAATCAGCGTCGCGCATCATGATCGGATTGGCTGTGCCCCATTTGTTGCCCGCAAACACGCGCGTGGTGACGTAGTAAACGTCGGCCTTGAACGGCGATTCGAAGCCGTATTTCCAACCGAGAATCGTGGAGAGAATCGGAATGTTGTCGGTCGTCAGATTGTGTTTACCAGGACCTAACGCGTCGGCGTACTTGCCCAGATAAACGAACTGCGCGACCTGAGATTCGCGCACGATCAACTGCGCGTTGTTTTTGATTTCTTTATCCTGATCGGGCCAGCGATAGGACAGCGTATCGCGCGAATCATCTTGCCATTCGATGATTTCGATCAGTTGCTTTTTGATGAAGTCCATCAGTGCCATCGTGCGTCTCCCGCGGTTAATGTGAGCAGTGAGCGGTGAGCAGTGGGTCGGATCGACTCACCGCGCACGGTTCACTGCTCGCAAAGATCAAAGGTTCCTGTTATTTAGTCGGTGCCAGTTTCGCCTGAACAGCGGCCAGGCGCTCTTCAATCTTTTCTTTCGGCAGCGCGCCCGCAACCATGCGACCGTCAGCCAAGAAAAATGAAGGTGTGGCGCGCACGCCAAGTTTCGCGCCGAGGGCTTTGGTTGCATCGACCGGGTTCGCGCAATCGGTCTTAGCCTTGTCGTCGAATTTCCGACGCAGCACTGCGTCTTGCCATGCGGCGAGGCGATCTTTGGCGCACCAAATCGCCTTTTGCTTATTGGTGGCCGCAGGGTGCAGCGAATCGATTGGGAACATGAAGTTGTAGACGGTGACATTGTCCATCGACTGAACGGTCTGTTCGAGGCGCGTGCAGAACGGGCAATCGACGTCGGTAAACACGTACATCACACGCTCGCCTTTACCGCGCACGAACTTAATCGCGTTGTCCAGCGGCAATTGCTTGACATCGATCGCGCTTAGTTCAGCGACGCGCTCCTCGGTCAAGTTCGCCATTGACTTCGCATCAATCAAGTTGCCGACGATGAAGTGATTCAACGCCGGATTGAAGTGAATCATGTCGTCGCCGATCACTGCTTCAAAGATGCCAGGAATGACCGAGGCACGAACGCCGCGAATCGGCGCGCCCTTGAAACGCTCTTCGAGCATTTTTTGGATATCGGCGATTTGCGCGTTGCCCGGCGCTGCTGCGGCAGCGGTAGCATTTGTGGCGGCAGCGGTAGCTGGAGGCTGTTGCGCATTACACGCAACCACCATCAATGCGGCGACGAGAGAAAACAAGACTTTTTTCATTTAGCAGTTCCTTGAGGCGGGCTTTTAACTCGCCCTAACCGGCGACGGAAGACACCAAGCGACGAAATGCGGGTAGCTTGCCCAAAATCCGCATTCCAAGATCCCCAATTGCACTGAGCGTTTGAGGCGTGTTCGCCAAGTAAGACGTATCGAGATTGTAGATTCGCGCCAAACTGTCAGTCGCCGCTTGCATGGCAAGCACTGCCGCATAGCGGTTTCTACGGAATTTTGAGAGCAGCAACGCGTGCCCGAAATCGTTGCCGACGAGCTCGCCCGCACCCAGCGCTTCTTCCAGCGCGCGCGCGTCGGCAAAGCCTAAATTCACCCCCTGACCGGCAAGCGGATGCACGGCATGCGCCGCATCACCGACGACTACGGCTCGCGCGGCAACCGGATCCGCGACACGCACCATTCGCAACGCAAACGCGGCGGTGGGTGTGAGTGCGGATGTAATTTCGACCTGACCTGCGGCGACATTGGTCACGCTTTCACACAGCGCGGACGGGTTCAAGTGACGGAGTTGCTCGGCGTGCGCCGCAGTCGTGGACCACACCATCGACGCCGCAGGTTTTCCGTGCAGATCGGGCAGCGGCAACAGCGCAAGTATCGAGCGGTCGGCGGCGAACCACTGACGCGCTTCGCACCGATGCGGTTTCGCGAGCTGAAAATGGGCGACCACGCCGACGCGCTCATATTCGCGCGCGGTCGTCGCCACGCCGAGCGCGGTGCGCAGCTTCGAGTCTGCGCCGTCGGCTACGATGACAACACTCGCCGTGAGCACGCTGCCGTCGCCGAGCGCGACATAGCGCTCGTGATCGACGAGCCCGGTCGCTTTGGCCGAACCCTGCACAAATTGAACGCCTAGCGCTTTGGCGCGGGTTGCAATCGCTGCGGTGAGCGCGTCGTGTTCGACCACACTTGCTAGACGTGTGCGACGCGCATCGCGCGAGTCGATGCGAAGCGCGAGACTACCGTGTTGGTCGAACACCCGAATTGCGTCCACCTGCGCGCTACGCGACATATCGAGCGCAACGCCATGTTTGTTGAGCCATTCGAGGTTGTCGTGGCTTACTGTGTAGACACGAGTGTCGATCATGCCTTGCGGCGGGCTCGGTGGCGGCATCCGCTCAACCAGGACGACGCGTGCGCTGCGACTCGCGCTCGCGCATGCGAGTGCGCAGGCCCAGCCGACCGGGCCTCCACCAACGACAACGACAGTGCTCGAAGGCTTCACCACGGGCGGATCGGATTGATGTTCGTTGAGCTGCTCGAAGCGCGCAGCGCGAGTGAGAATCGAGACGCGACCGTGTTCATTGCCAGCTCAGTGTTTCGATCACGTGATTCTGGTTGGTGTAGATGCAAATTTCACCTGCGACCTTGAGCGACTCGCTCACGATGTCATGTGCCGACAGCTCGGTGTGTTGAGTAAGCGCACGCGCGGCAGCTTGAGCGAAGCCGCCGCCGGAGCCGATGGCGACGATGCCATACTCCGGCTCGAGCACGTCGCCGTTGCCGGTAATGACCAGCGACGCCGTTTGATCGGCGACCGCAAGCATCGCCTCCAGTCGGCGCAAAATTCGGTCTTGCCGCCAGTCTTTTGCAAGTTCGACGGCTGCACGCGTAAGGTGACCGGAGTGCTTCTCGAGTTTTCCCTCGAAGCGTTCGAACAGCGTAAACGCATCGGCAGTCGCACCGGCAAACCCCGCAAGAATTTTGTCGTGGTAAAGGCGACGAATTTTCTTGGCAGTCGATTTCACGACCATATTGCCCAACGTGACCTGTCCGTCGCCACCTATCGCCACCGATGCCCCACGACGCACGGAAACAATGGTAGTTCCATGAAATTGCAAATCTGATGTCATTGTGATTCAACGCCTCAAACTACGCG
Source organism: Betaproteobacteria bacterium (assembly GCA_013298045.1). Taxonomy (GTDB): domain Bacteria; phylum Pseudomonadota; class Gammaproteobacteria; order Burkholderiales; family Casimicrobiaceae; genus Casimicrobium. Next base: position 3,998 of record JAAFJI010000160.1, on the reverse strand, counting down.
GCGTTTATAGAAAAAGTTGATGCGGCGCTATGCGCGGGAGAACAACGTTGCCGGCGCGCCGGTGAGTTGCATGAGCGCTTGAATGATGGGTGAGGCGTTGACCACACGCACGTCAATCGCCTGTGCCATGAGTCGGTTAAACGCGTTGGCAATTGCACCGCCGCAGACGAAGTCGATCCGAAGCACGCCACGCATGTCAACGACCACCGGGTTAGTGGTTACGGCGTCGGGCGTAATGGATTTCAGGCACGGGTCGGCCGGCCCTTTGAGCTCGCCCGCCCACAGCACCCGGTCGGAGGGCGGCGCGGTCTCGGTCGCGGAATCTGCTTTGGCTGCATCCGCGATGATGCTCTTTTGCTGAACCGATATCGATTCCCAGGACGGCGGGGAAATCTCGAAGGTGACCGCGAAATCGACCGCCCGATCCTCGAATTTTTCGTGGTGCCCCGCCCATTGCAAGAGCTCAAGCACCAGATACCACTGACCTTTATGCTCGCGCACCATCGGCGTGAGTGGCACCGAAAGTCGATTGATCGCGGCATCTAGCCCGCGAAAAGAGACGAATATTCCGCGCCTGCGAATCGCGGCCAGCGAACCGGCGACGAGCGTGCCGCAAACGTCGTCAACGCTGTCCAGCTCGTTGATATCGACGTCCATGCGCTGTGTGGGGGAGCTTTTCTGCTTCGATGTCTCCAGCAGGATCGCCACCGCTGGCTGGGTTGGATCAGAGAGCGCGCCGCGCAAAAGCGCGCGCGCTTTGCCGGTTGCCGGATTCGGTTTTGCCGCGCCGCCACCTGCCGGTCGACCGACCATTTCGTCCCACGCCGGTGCCGAGCGTTCGAACTGCACCACAAATTTAAGCGCGAGCTCGTCGAACATGGCGCGGTCGCCCGCACGCGCGAAGAGATCGAACAGACACATCCAGACCAGCGGCTGCTTGCGCTCTGGAGTGTCGAGTGCGTGCGAAAGCGCGGCCGTCGCGGCGGAAGGGTTGCCATGGGCGAACATGAGCGCCGCGTTTTCCAACGAAGGTCCAAGCCCGCCGTCTTCGCTCACCTCAATTTCGCTGGTGGTCGGCGCAAAGCCACCTTGCATGTCGGCTTCGTTTTTTTTCGCCTTAGCGTCGGTCACCGGTTCGAGTGCGAGTTCCTGCGAGCGCTGAGCGGCGGCGCGCGCTTTTGCAGATTTCGGAAAGATAGTGAAACCCATGATCTAGAAGTTAGCGCGATTTTGTTGTGGACGCAAGCTCGTTTTTTGTCGTGCGAGCCCTGGCAAGTGATGCACGCTAGTCATTCAAGTGGCGTGGCATCGATCAACCGATAGTACAGTCCCGCCGGATCGTCTTTGAGCAGCTGAAAGGTGCCAGCGAGCGAAACCGCTTCAAATCGGTAGCGCACGCCCTGTTTCGCGCGAATTTCAATCATCGAATCGGGGCCTGCAGGAAGGCAGAAGGAGCAATGCGGAGGCGCAGCGACAAGTAAAAACCGGCGCTGGTTGTCGCCGATATCGAGCGGAATCATGAAACCCTGAACCCGCGAGGGTTTTCCATCGAGCGCGGCGATTACCGGCGCGAAGTTCGGCGTCATCTTGTTGTTGCGCTTGACCAGTTCCACCTGCGCCAGGGTGCGCCATGACGTGAAACCGGCACGCTCTGGCAGGAACTGCGAAGGTGGCAAAAGCGAGCCCGGGGCAGCGCTCGCGCCGCTCGGGGCGACTGGCGTTACTGCTTCAAGGTGCAACGGCAGCAGGATTGCGCAAAAAGCAGCGACTGCAGCAAATGGGATCGAAATGTGGTGTTTCATGAGCAGTTAGAGCGGTTAGGCGCGCGAGAGTTGCGCGGCGACGTCGATTCGGTAGGCGCGCCAGAGGCAAGGCAGCGCCGCGATAAACGCGAGCAAAGCCGCCATTGTGACGCACGCGAGCGCGATCACGCCGCCCACGCGCCAATCCAGCACGAGACCCGGCAGCGCGTGGCCGCGCAGCCAGAGCGCTCCGAGCAGCACCATGGCAGCCGCGATCAGCGTCGAGACGAGCACGGTGGCAAGCGTTTCGGAGACGAGCAATAGCCCGATGCGCAGTCGCGGCACGCCCATCGCCCGCATCAACGCAATATCGATCTGACGTCGCTCAACCGCCTGGGCGAGCGCGGCAAAGGTCGCCAGCAGCGCGCTCAAAATCAACGCCGCTGCGAAACCCTTCACGATCGTCGAAACCCAGCCGAAATTTGCCAGCAGCCGCGCCGACTCGATTGCCGGGGCGCTCGCTTGAAGATTGGTCTGGGTGTTGATGAAACGCGGGAGCGTCGCCATTGCAATTGGCGAGGCCAGCGAGACTAGCGCGAAGGTGACTTCCGGCTCGGTGGAACCGGTGTGTCCTTCGTGGGCGAGCCAGACACTCGCGAGCGGCGTGATGACCAGATCGTCGATGACGCGGCCGGTTGGCGCGAGCACACCGACGACGGCGTACGGGTGGCTGTCGTGCGCCTCGCCACCGGCGGCAAGTCCGTGGTTGCCAACGAATCGCTCGCCGATTGCAAGTTTGGTGCGTGCAGCGACCCGCGCACCTAGAACTGCGTCCATCGGCTGCGCCGGGAGCGCGCCCAACGCGAGGCGCGCCTCGTAGAAGTCGATGAAGGAATTGTGAGCCCCGACGATGCGCGCGCCAGCCACCGAATCACCGAGCGAAATCGGCTCCACCCGCGCGACCATCGGATGCTTCGCCAGTTGCTCGATACTGGCGAGGGAGATATTGCCGCTTGGAACGTCGGCGTGATAGACCGCCGCCAATGTGGTCTGAACTCCGGAGCCTTTCGCGCCGATCACCAGATCGATCCCCTTCGCTTGGCGCGCTGCGTGTGCTTCAAGCGAAGTCTGAAGCCAAAGAATTGAAATAGTGGACGCTATGCCCAATGAACAAAGGAGCACTGCTAGAGAAAAGCTCCATAACGAATATAAAATATTTTTAGATAGAAGCCTAATTATCATGCGGCATCCATCGAAATTTCTGTAACGAATTCGGCTTGCAGCTTCAACGCGTCGACAAACGCACTGTCGTGGCTTGCAATCAGCGCGGCACCGCCCACGCGGCAGTAGTGCGCAAACATCGCGGCAATCGTTGCTGTGCTCGCCAGATCGAGCGCCGCGCTCGGTTCATCCGCGCACACCAAGCGTGGCGTACACAGCAATGCGCGAGCAATGCAGGCGCGCGCCGCCTGACCGACCGAGAGCTTTCCCGGTTCGCAATGTGCGAGCGAGTCGATCCCGGCGTCCTGCAATAAGAAGCGGGCGCGTTCGCGCGCTGCGACCGGCGAGGGCCCCGGCGTGTCTGGCGACGCAGACAGCGCGACCGGCAGCAACACGTTATCCAGCACCGAGAGTGCGCCGATCAAATGCACCCGCTGCGGCACCCAGCCGACGCGGTGCGGGCGCAGCCGATCACGCGCCGTTTGCGAGAGTCCCGCGAGCGCCTGTCCATCGAGCGCGATGCGTCCGTCGCTCGGCGCGAGCGCCAGCAGCCCGGCCACCAAATGCAGCAGCGTTGATTTGCCGCTGCCGGAGCGCCCACGCAGGATCACGATTTCGCGCTCGCGCAGCGTGAACGCGGGCAGCGCAAGTCGCTCGCCGCCTGGGTGCGCGAAAGCGGTCACCGCCAGGTCGAGTACGGTGCGTCGATCTAGCGCGCTAGGCGATGCCGAATCGGGCAAAAGAGTCCACCTTAGAAATGCGAAAGGGTCGGCGTGACCGACCCTTGATTAGTTGCTGCAGTCAACGACTACAAGCGTTGACTGGAACTACGCGCTTAAGTTCTTTTCTGCGAAATCCCAGTTCATCAGTTTGTCGATGAGCGTCTCAACGTATTTCGCGCGCAGGTTTTGGTAGTCCAGGTAGTAAGCATGTTCCCACACGTCGATCGTCAAAAGCGGCGTTTGACCTTTAGTAAAGGGCACCTCCGCATTCGGCGTTTTTACGACTTTCAGTGCGTCGCCATCTTTCACGAGC
>JAAFJI010000016.1 GCA_013298045.1 Betaproteobacteria bacterium | reverse complement strand
ATCAGTGATCTCGAAGAACCAGCAGCATCGTTTGCCACTGCGGGTCGCGGCAAGCCGCTCTTACAGTGTTCGCGGCATAGGTCAAGTCGCGTTGGCGATACGACGCCCCCGTTCGCAATCGCTCGATACGCATTCGTCAGTTCAAGCAAATTCACATCGGCGCTACCAAGTGCGAGCGAGAAGCCGTAGTGATCGGGATCGTTCACAAGCGTGGTGAGCCCCGCGCGCTTGAGCGTTGCGTGCGCCGGCGCGACACCCACGAGCGTGAGCGCGCGGATCGCTGGCACGTTGAGCGAGCTCGCAAGCGCGGTGCGCACGCTCACCGGGCCGACGTATTCGTGCGCATAGTTTTGCGGCGTGTACGCACCGCCGCCAACGTCAACAGAGAACGGCGAATCGTCGAGCAGCGTCGCCGCCGTGAAAAGATTCTTCTCGATGCCCAAGCCGTAAATGAAGGGTTTCAAGGTCGAACCGGCCTGACGTGGTGCGCGCGCGGCGTCAACTTCTCCCGCTTCGGAGAGTTGTCCTGATGAACCGACATAAGCGAGAACTTCGCCGGTTGCGTTATCGATCACGACGACGGCGGCGTCGTGTGCGTTGCGACCAGTCAGGATTTGCAGGTGTTTGCGTATCGCGTCCTGCGTGGCGAGTTGGAGAGGGCGATCAATCGTGGTGCGATTCACGAGGTTTTGTGTGTATTCCGTTCGTGGTGGCGCACTCGCCGACCAAGTGACGTACTTCACCACATGCGGCGCAAGCGAATCCTTCTCATCACGTCCTGCACCCACGCTTCCCCATCGATCAATCGCAAAGGCAAGCTGCGAACATTCGGACTCACGCGAAAGACTCGTCAGCACCTCACAAGCACGCCGCTCAACCGTTGCGCGCGGCGCTTGCGGCGAGCGGATCAGCGCGGCGAGGACTGATGACTCGACCATGCTCAAACCATGCGGGGCTTTGCCGAAAAGCTGTTCGCTCGCGGCACCGATGCCTTGAAGCTCACCGCGAAAGTAAATCGTGTTGAGATAGGTTTCAAGAATCTGCTGTTTCGACCACGAACGCTCCAATTCCCACGCTGCTTGCGCTTGATCGATTTTCTGATTGAAGCTACGCGCTTCGCGACCACGCGTGAGCGACGCGTCGAAGCCCGCGGCCACTTGCATCGAGATACTGCTCGCGCCGCGTTTCACTTCGCCCGCGCGCAGGTTTGTGATCGCGGCGGAGGCCGTCGCGCGCCAATCGACGCCGCCGTGATCGAAGAAGCGTTTGTCTTCGGAGGCGAGCACGGCGTCGATCAACGCGGGTGAGACATCGTCCAACTTCACCCATTCGCTACGACGGACTTTTTTGTCGATGCGGATACGTTGGAGCGGTTCGTCGTTACGGTCTTGTAGCCAGCGGTCGCTTGGGGTGTGGTTTGCACGGGCAGTGTCGAAAGTCGGGGGTGCTGCGAGCACGATGACGGAAAGCAATGCAACTGAGATTCCGGTCGTCACACGTGTGAAGTCCGAGCGTTGCGACGCCGAGCAACACGTAGGATGGGTGGAGCGAAGCGATACCCATCGACTGCGCAGCGCACTACGCACAATAAAAATTACATTGCGCTCGGATACGGGTGACGGTGGGTATCGCTTCGCTCCACCCACCCTACGCACCGATGTGTCACTTGCGATCACGGCTCAATCTCAAACACCGCATTCCCAAGTTGCCCATTCACCTCTGGTGCGTACATCGCCTCCGCATGCGTCGGCGGTAGCGCAAACTTGCCTGGTGTGGTCAGGCGAATTTCGTAGGTGAAGCTGTGCTTGCCTTTGCTCGCGTATTCGAACGATGAGCGAACATTGGTGAAGGTGCGCTCGATATAGCGATAGCCCTGCCAGGTTCTTGCGGTCTCGCCGACGGTGGCGAGCTTCGATAGCCCGCCGAGCACCGTCGCGCCGGTTGGCACCGGATCGTCGATCGCAAGCCAACCCAAGTCCGCCGAGTTCGATGCGGTCACCGTAACTTGCCACACGTCGCCTACGCTGTACTTGCCTTTCGTTTTCTGTTGCACGGGCACAAACGTTTTGCTAAGCGCGACGCCGTTGTTTTGTGCGCCGGTAAGCGGCACAGCGGCGCGCAGTTGCGCGCGCGCCCACGGCTCGCCTTTACCCAAATGCTCGATTGCGATTTCACCCGCCTGCGCGGCAGGACCGCTCCACGCGAACTTCACTTCTTGATCGAGCACGTTTCCATCCCACACCGCTTCTTTGGTCTCGCCGCGGAAGGTAATCCGCGTGCGTCCCTCGGCGCTCGCCGTTTTCGCATGCCGTTCGATGGCAAACGCTGCCCAGATATTCGCCTGAGTGCTCCAGAAGTGACCTGCGCGCAGCATGCGGGAATTGAGTTGGCGCAAAAGGGGCGTCTTGAATTGCGAAAGCTCAGGCGTATCAAGACTTAAGCGGAACATGCGTGCGACGGTGTAATCCTCGCTGCGCATGAAATACCAGCGATCATCGGCGCGCGCCACGTTCGCGACACTTCCAGTGACACGAATCTGATCGCGTAATTCTTTAACCGCTGCTGCACGGAGTACATCGCGGTTCGGCAAGTCTTTGGCGCGATTCAAAATCTCAATCCAGTCGGCGAGCGAGGCAGTCGTGAGCTTCACCGGATCGACGCGCACCGTATCGAGCAAACGCTTCGAAGCACGACCGTAGCGCGACAGCGCTTCGAGCACGATCAGTTTCTCCGAAAGCAGATAAAGGCTATCGTTTGGCAGCCACGAACGGGTCGATTTCAATTCGCCCGAGACGTAGCGCTCCAAGCCGAAGAGCATTTTGTTGAGCGTTTCATCGGGAATCTTCCAGCCTGCCTCGTGCGCGCCCGAGAGCACGAATGCGGTCAACACCGGATAGCCTTCGTCGGTCGAGCCCGGGTAGTAGTGAGCGAGCCCGTTCGACGACAAGTACGTCGGCAGCGATTCGCTGATGATGTTCCACAAGCTGTCGTCTTTCATGCCAAGCGCTTTGGTCGTACGCTGCTCCAAACACGCAAACGGATAGCGCGCGAAGAAAGCGCGAATGCCGCTCGTGTCCGCACCGTACGCGCGAGCGAGCGAAACGATGAGTTCGCCGTCTTTGATATTGCCGGTCGCCATTGTCAATCCGACGTCCGGTTTGAGCGTGATCGACGCTTTGCCTTTGATCTCAGCGGTCGCATCCGCAACGGTGCGGATCGGCAGTGGCGTTTGCAGCGCCTGCTTCACGCGCAAAGAATCACCGCGCTGATTTCCCTTCTCGTTCACGTCAAACTTCCAGACCGACTCCGCGCCGCTCGCTGCGGCTTTCACTTCCCACGAAAGCAGCGTGCTTTCGCCCGCAGCGATGCGCACTTCGCGTTTTGGTAATACCTTAGCATCTACTTCCGCAGTTGCCTCAGCGACTATGGAACGCTGCGTTGAATTACGTAAAGTCACTGTGGCTCTGAAATCGTCGCCGTGCCTCATTACTTTGGGCAACCCAGAGAAGAGTTGGAGATCGCGCGTCGTGCGAATGCTCGCCTCGCCGGTGCCGAACCGATCGGCCTCGTTTTGCTGCGCACGCTCGGCGACCGCGATTATCCGGAAGCGCGTGAGCGAATCGTTGAGCGGTACTTCAACGGTTGCTTCGCCGTTGGCATCGGTCATCACGTCCGCCTTCCAAAAGATCAGCGTGTCGAACAACTCGCGTGTACCCGCGCCGCGCCCGCCGGAGCCGCCTGGCGGCAGGGCTTTGCGACCGAAGTGGCGTTTGCCGATCACCTGCATTTGTGCCGTGGCGGTGGACACATCATGACCGCGCCGACGCATCATCGTGTCGAGCAGTTTCCAGGTGTTATTGCCCTGTAATTCGAGCAGCGCTTCATCGATTGCGAAGACTGCGATTTCGGTGTTGTCGCCCGGGCGTTTGTTGTTGGCGCGCTCGACCTTGATTTTCACCTGTGCCTTCTCGCGCGTTTGGTAATCGGGCTTGTCGGTTGTTACTTTTACATCGAGGCTATAGCGTTGCCAATTCACGTCCACATTCGCAATGCCAAGTTTGAAGGCAGGCTTCGCGAGATCGACGAGCGCGGTGGGCTTCGGGTCGCCCACACGACCGCGCACCAGGAGCGCCGAGACATACGCGTTCGGTGCCCACTCTTCTTTCATCGGCACTTCGAGCACCGCCGACTTGCCAGAAAGCTGCGTCACAAAATTCGAGAGCACGACACCTTCGCGCTCAACAGTCACCAACACCGTCGCTTCGCGGAACGGCATACGAACCTGAAAGCGCGCTTTCTCGTTTGGCTCGTAGCGCTTTTTCTCAGGCACCAGATCGATACGATCCGAACTCTCGCTTCGGAATATCCAGTCGTCGCCGTTCGATGCCCACATCGAAGTGCCAGCTGTGGCAACGCGACCCTGCGAATCGGTGACTTCGGCGTTTAACTGCACTTCGCCCGAAACCTTGACGCTGCTCGTGCAACTGAACTTACCACTGCGATCGCTCGTGCCTTCACACAGCACGCCGAGATCGTTTTTCTTCTCTGACGACTCGTAGCTATAGAAGCCGCCGATATTTCGTTTGCGATAGCTATCCCAACTGCGATGCGTGCCCTTCACTTTGAATTTCATGCCACCGATGGCTTTGCCATTGACATCTGTGGTCACGATTTCATAGGAGAGCCGCTCGCGCGCCATTGCCCAATCGGCGGTTTTGATACCGATCAAGGTCGAGGCCGGCCACACCGTGAGCCGCGTTTGCGCGGTGTAGATTTCGCCGTTCGGATCGCTGTATTCGACGTCGGCAATCATCGTATGCGGTTTCGCAACTTTCGGGGTCGCGAGCGAGACGCGAGCGCTACCGGTCGCTGAGAGCGCGACCGACTGATCTTCGCCTTCAGGCTGCTTCGATTCGCGGCGCACGTTGCCGTTCTCATCGTACTCGTAGGGCGGCGAAAAACTGTGGTCGGGCCACTGCTCGAAGCCACCCCACAGGCGCGGATCGAAGCGCGAACGCACCGTTACAACGTCGCCTGCGGCAGGACCTCCCGAGAGAAACGAGAGGCGCACATCGACGTCTGCCTTGTCGCCGGTCGCAACGTCGGCTTTGGGCGCGCTGACTTCGGATTTGTAGACTGGCAAACGGAAGTCTGCGACGGTGAACCGAGCGCTCGTGCGCCCGGCGATTTCGATGCGGTACTGGCCGCGCTTCGCATTTGCAGGCAGACGAATTTCGGTTACCGCGTTGCCGCGCGCTGACCAGATCAAATTCAGGGAGCTGCGCTCGTTGCTGCCTTCGTTCACGACGACGAGCGTTTTCGCAAGCTTCGACGGATCGGGAGCGTTCGTTCCGAAACGCTTGCGCTCACGTGCGAAATGCTTCATGTGAACGGTCTCGCCGGGGCGCAGCAAATTGCGCGCGAGGATCGTGTGTGTGGAGATTTTGCTCTGGGCGTTACCGTCGTAGTCGTAGTCATAGTCGTACGGAAGATTGAAGCGCCAAGATTCGATGCCGCGCGTCCAATCGGTGCGCGTGAATGCGGTGTCGTCGCCGCTCGTTGCGAAGATGAAGTTCGGGCACTCGTAGTCGCGCTTGCCCGAACGGAAGGTCATACGAGCCACGCCGTCTTTATCGGTTTTTCCGGACGCAAGCTCCACGCCTTTGCAATCACGGATACGAACTGCCGCATCGGCGACCACCGTTGCGTCCGAGAGTCGCGTCACCCAAACGAACGCATTGCCGCTGCTTGTTTTCGAGTGCACTGCGAGATTGGTCGTGAGCGCAATTGAGCGCACAAACATCGAGCCCTTCTTCTCAAGCAGCGACGCGCCGAGCGCGGTGGATTCCGCCTCGACGACATGCAAACCGGGCTCTGCGAGCGGCAGACCAACGACCTCGAATTCCTTCGCGCCGCCGGGTTTGGGCAGGGGAATTGTTTGCGCCTGCGCATTGCCTTTGAGCAGCGAGCGCGCACGGAAATCCTCGTCGCCTTTCAGATCGTCGCCAAAATTGTCGTATTCGTCGTCATCCATCGAGCGATCACGTTTCAGCAAACCCGCCGTGCGCGCGTACCAGCGAATCATGTCTTGCTCGCTCGTCACGCGCAGTTTGCGGATCACGGCAGCGGTTCCGCCCGCGCCAGGCTCAAGGCTGCGTACCGTGATCGGCAGCGCCGGGTCTGCGTTTCGCTCCAAAATGCCGAAGCTACGAGCGAACTTCACAAGCGGCGGGTAAGTGCTGGTGCGGAACGTGATGGGGCTCTTGAGCACGAGCGGGGTGCCGGTGCCCACTTCTTTCATGTTCGGGGGCACTACCAGTGTGAAGCGAACCTCAGGCGGCAGTCCCTTGAATTCGATCGTGTCGTTGCCTTCCTCGACCGACCCCGCAGTGGGGCGATAGAGTTTGCCCGCATCATCTCTCAAGCGAAAGCGTTCGCGATCCTTCGGATCAATCGCGCGCTCGCGAATCACAAACGATGCTAAGCCAAACGGATTGCAATCGCTGCCTTTGTTTTCGCGCATACAAGTAAATTCGAGCCACTCGCCCGAGCGAACCTTGAAGCGCAGGTAATCGGCCGCCTGAAAGGTGTTTGCTTGCGAGTCCCAGCGGATAATGACGTCGGCGCCGCTTGGGAAGTTCTGTGCGCAGCGGAAAGCGATCCAGTTTTCGGGGTTCGAAACGCCCGCAGCGCTCAATAATTCTTCTTTGCGTTTGCCGCCGATCACGCGCACCGTGTTGACCGAGCGCACGCCTTCTACCTCGCAAAAAACACTTTCGATGAAATCTTTAGCGCTGATCGGCCCTTTTGCGCGCACGAGAAATGCCTGTGCTTCGTCGATATCGATCGCCTCGTGGGCGGGTCGAGATTCGGCCACAGCAGGCAGCTTCGCCATGCAGATGGACGTTGAGAGCACTGCGGCAAAGCAGGCAAGTAGCTGACGGATCATGAAGTTCCCCTGTGCGAAAAGTCGTTGCTGTAGTTCTAGCGACGCTCGCATTCAAACACAAGCTGTCCAGACGAACGATGGATAAGTGTGTAGATAAACTCACACTCGTGAAGAACACGCCAGAGAGTCCGCTGCCGCAGACGTATTTACCACCCGCCCTGCGCCCGAAGCTCGCAAAACTGGGCATTCAGCATCTGCGAGACGTGGCTCTGCATTTTCCGCTTCGCTACGAGGATCAAACGCGAGTGGTCGCAATCCGCGACCTGATGGTGGGCGAATCGGTGGTCGTTGAGGGCGTGGTCGAGTTCGCGGAAACGCAGTTTCGACCCAGACGCCAGTTCGTTGCGCTTGTGCGAGCGCACGACGACGACGGCAGCTCGCATTTCACGCCGCGGCTCACGCTCCGCTATTTCACTTTCTACCCGACGATTGTGAAGGCGCTGCAGGTGGGTAACAGCGTTCGCGTATTTGGCCAGATTCGAGAAGGACGAAACGGGATAGAAATAGTCCACCCGCTTTTTAAAAAAAACGATTCGCCAACCACAATCAACGCGGCAATAACGCTCACGGCTGTATATCCTTCGGCTGACGGGATACCCCAGGCGGCGCTGCGCACCCTGGCGAGCAAAGCAATTAGGATTGGCGACGCGATACGCGACTTCTTGCCCGCCTCAATTCGCGAACGCGAAGCTCTACCGTCTTGGCCGGACACGCTCGAGCAGTTGCATCGCCCGAGCGACGCTTCGCAGCTCGCAAGTCTTGAATCGCGCACTCATCCCGCGTGGCGGCGTGTGAAGTTCGATGAACTGCTCGCGCAGCAGCTCGCATTGCGAGACGCAAAAGCGATGCGCGCCGCCGAGCAAGCGCCTGCGATCAAGCCGACGAATCTAATCGCGCCGTTGCTCAAGCAACGATTGCAGTTCACGCTCACACATGCACAGGAGCGCGCAGTCGCGGACGTGTTGCGCGACCTCGCGCGCGCGTCGCCGATGACCCGGCTTTTGCAAGGCGATGTTGGCAGTGGCAAAACGGTCGTCGCCGCGCTTGCGGCGCTTGCCGCCGTAGAAGCAGGTTATCAAGTCGCTTTCATGGCTCCGACGGAGCTTCTGGCCGAACAACACTTTCGCAAACTCTCGCATTGGCTGCAAGACCTGCCGGTGAAACTCACCTGGCTCGCGGGCTCCCTATCAAGCGCGGAACAGAAAGCAGCGCAAGAGCAATGCAAACGCGGCGAAGCGCAGGTTGCAATTGGCACGCACGCGCTGTTTCAAAAAAAGGTTTCGTTTGCGCGTTTAGGGTTGGTTGTTGTCGATGAACAGCATCGGTTTGGTGTGGAGCAACGGCTGCTGTTGCGCGCGCGAGGCGGCGAGCAAGCGCTCGCGCCGCACACCCTCATGCTCAGCGCCACGCCGATTCCGCGCTCTCTTGCGATGAGCTATTACGCCGATCTAGACGTCTCTGTCATCGACGAAATCCCAAGCGGCCGTCAACCGATCGTCACCAAACTCGTCTCCGAGCGTCGTCGCCACGAAATCGCGGAACGCATTTACGCAGCCGCGCGAGAGGGTGGGCAAGCCTATTGGGTCTGCCCGCTCATCGAGGAGAGCGACAAACTCGAAGTGCAATTGCAAGACGCAAGCGCGCTCTACGCCGAACTGGTGACCACGATGCCAAATGTTCGCGTCGCGCTTTTGCATGGGCGCATGAACGCCGATGAAAAAGCGCAGATCATGCAGGACTTCATCGCCAACAAGGTGCAAGTGCTCGTCTCAACCACGGTCATCGAAGTCGGTGTTGACGTACCAAACGCAAGCTGGATGGTGATCGAGCACGCCGAGCGTTTCGGTCTCGCGCAACTGCATCAATTGCGCGGGCGCGTCGGTCGCGGCAGCGCCGCCTCCACCTGCATCCTGCTCTTCGCCGACAAACTCTCAGACACCGCGAAACAGCGCCTCAAAGTGATCTACGAAAACCTCGACGGCTTCGTGATTGCACGCGAAGATCTACGCATCCGCGGCCCCGGAGAACTGCTAGGCCCGCGTCAATCCGGCGTACCCGGACTTCGCTACGCCAATATCGAAGAGGACATCGACCTCGTCGAAGCCGCGCGCGATGCAGCGAACGAATTGCAAAACGATCCGAGCTTCAATTGCGAGGCGTTTCTTGAACGCTGGATTGCGCATCGGACGGAGTTTGCGAAGGCTTGAATGCGTGTTGATGTAGATGCAGTGCTGTAACGTTGCGCGTATAACGCGTAACGTTATATAATTAAATCGTGATTCGATCATTCAAATCCTCAGAAACGGAAGCACTGTTTGCTGGAAGATCCGTGCCCCGTTGGGCGAACATCCGAACGGTTGCCGAACGAAAATTGCAGATGCTAAATCGATCTACGCGCTTGGAGGATCTACGAGTGCCGCCCGGCAACCGATTGGAAGCACTTGCTGGCGATCGAAAGGGACAGCACAGTATTCGCGTCAACGACCAGTGGCGAATCTGCTTTAAGTTCAGTGGAGCCGATGCGTTCGACGTTGAGATTGTTGACTATCACTAGGAAATCTAAGCAATGAACTCACTACCCGTTAATGGCATGCGCCCAATTCACCCTGGCGAAATTCTGCGCGAAGAGTTTTTGGCGCCACTGAATCTAAGCGCGAATGCGCTTGCGATTGCGATTGCTGTCCCTGCGCCGCGCGTTAACGAGATTGTTCGCGAGAGACGCGCGATCAGTCCCGATACCGCACTTCGATTGGCCAAGTATTTCGGCAACAGTCCAGAGTTCTGGCTCGGGTTGCAAATGGATTTCGATCTTGCGTCTACCAAAAAATCGCTCAAAGGATTGTTAGCGAGAATCGCGCCGCGTGCAGCCGCGTAGGCTTGCTACGCTGCTTTCCGAAGGGTGCGAGCGAAGTCGCGAAACGCGCCGCTTGCGGTCCCCGAGAGGGAGGTGCGTCGCCAAAATTCTTGCGCCATCGTTCGCGCAATCTTCGCAACAGTGTCCGGCAACGCCGCACTCAACTCCGCGTTGAACGCCGAATACTCCAAATCGCTATGCGCCCCCGGCGCGAAACGCATCGGCAGCATGTCGTAACACGGCGCGAGTGTGAAACGGCCTTTCGCGATTTCTCGCGGTGATTCGACGATAACGCCTAAGTTACCAAAGCGCATGTCGGTGTTACCAATGAGTTGACCGAACGCGTATAGCGTTTGCGTGGTGGCGACGGCGTCGTAGGCGATGCGCTTTTGCGCGGCGAGTTGGGCGATGCTATTCGCCCAGTGCTGTTGTGCCCCGGGATTGAATGCAGCATGCACCGCGTAGAGCGGGAGCAGGTGTCGCCGTCCGGCTGCGCCAATACGGTCGATACGCGCCGATTCGAAATAGGTTCGCTTGTCGCTTGGAATAATGCGCGTGTTCGGAGCCGCAAAGCCATGCTCGCGCAAGACGTCGGCGGCGATTGCTTCAGCGTGTAGCAAATCATTCCAACGCTCGCCGAATGGCGTGCCGCGCGGTGGGGAGAACTTCACTAGCACTTCGCGAACGCTGCCTTTCGCATCGACGACACGTGTACTGAATTTCGGTTGTTCGCCGTCTGCGATAGAGCCGGCGACTCGCCCCGACATTGCGTCGTGCGCGAGTTGGTCATACACCTTCGCAAGTGTTGCCTCGTCATCGGGGTAAGGCGCTTGCGCGAACGAGCGTTGCCACACGGCGAGCGAATCGTCGCCAATCAAGATCGTGCCCGCGTGATCGAGCACTGACGCCTGTGAAGCGAAGAGTTGTTGTGCGAGCGTCCAGCGTTCAGGGTGCGTATCCCAGTTTTGCACGATCGCGCCTAAGCGAAATCGTGCAGCGCGTCCGAGATAGCCGCGCAGTTTGAGCGGCGCTAGAAACCACGGATAGTCGCTACGCGTTGTTGAGTTGATGCCGAGCCCCGTGCCCGCTCCGTACACGTGCGTGTGATCAGGCGCGACGTGGGAGAGCGTTGCAAACTCGTGCGCGCGGCCATCCTCATCGATCCAGTGCAGTGGCAACTGCACGACGCCCGTGAGTGAATTCGCTGCAGCGGCATAACGCGTTGACTTGCCGCGCCCGAGTACGAGCACAGCGCTGCCGGCTGCTTTCGCTTGCCGTTTCACCGTCGCGGGATCTACGCCCAAGCGAAACGCCGCCTCCGTTACGGAGAGCGGGCCGTCGCGGTTGAGCAGATCGGACAGAGCATTCATGAAAGATTGCGTGTTACTGAATTTGCACGTTATTTATTGTTAATTTTCAATAGTTTAAATAATCTAAATTCGTGTTTTTATGCGATAATAATAACTTAAATTCAAGCGTCTAAGCGCGGTAATTCGCATAAAATCTATTCCAATGTTCCTTTAGCCACGCTTCCCTGCCAACATCACCTGCGGCTTTGCTTGACGCCGCGTGAGGCAATGCGACGCGTGGCTTTTTTTGTTTTTTGTTCATGGTTTCCTTCGTCAAGCTCAGGATGAACTTGGCCCACTGTGAACGGAACCGCTGAAAGCGTACGACCTCGATGAAAGACAGTTTCCGAATCAAACTCGAACAATTGGAGCGCCGTCTCGTGGAGGTGGAGTCCTTGCTCGCCGACCCATCGGTGGTCGATGACATGAATCGTTATCGCGCGTTGTCCAAAGAGCGCAGCGATTTGGAACCGGTGGCCGAACTCTTTAAGCAATTCGAAGCGCGCGAAGCCGATCTTGCGACCGCGCAGGAAATGCTTGCCGATCCTGACATGAAGGAGATGGCGCAGGAAGAAATCGCGAGCGCGAAAGAGGCGATCGAATTGATCGATAAGGAACTCACGCTTGCGCTGTTACCGAAAGATCCATCGGACGAGCGAAACATCTTTTTGGAAATTCGCGCGGGCACTGGTGGCGACGAGTCTGCCCTTTTCGCCGGCGATTTGCTGCGCATGTACACGCGGTTTGCAGAACGGCAGCGCTATCAAGTGGAAATCGTTTCGGCGAACGAAAGCGAAATTGGTGGTTATCGCGAAGTGATCGCGCGCATCAGCGGGCAAGGCGCGTACTCGAAGTTCAAATTCGAATCGGGCACACATCGCGTGCAGCGCGTGCCTGAGACTGAGGCGCAGGGTCGCATTCACACGAGCGCGTGTACGGTCGCAATCCTGCCCGAAGCCGATCCCGTGAAAGACATCACGATTAATCCGTCGGATTTGCGCATTGATACCTTCCGCGCGAGCGGCGCGGGCGGTCAGCACATCAACAAAACCGATTCGGCCGTGCGCATCGTTCACATCCCCACCGGCGTGACCGTTGAATGCCAGGACGGTCGCTCGCAGCATTCGAACAAGGCGCGCGCGATGGAAGTGCTTGCGTCGCGTCTGCTGGAGCGCGAGCGCGAAGCGGCGCATGCGAAGGAAGCGGGTTTGCGCAAATCGCTCGTTGGTTCTGGCGATCGCAGCGAGCGCATTCGCACGTACAACTTCCCACAAGGTCGCATGACCGATCACCGCATCAACTTGACGCTCTACAAACTCGACATGATTATGGATGGCGATATTGGCGATATGGTTGATGCGTTGCGTAGCGAACATCAAGCAGAGCAAATGGCGAGCATGGAGACCGCTTAGCGGTTTCCATGCAGGACGTCGCGCTTCGCGCTAGGACGACGACCTGACGGCCTAGGACGTCGCTCCCGCTGGTCGCTAGGACGCGATGTCGCTTTGCGACAGGACGACGCTTCGCAAGAACCGGTACGCTACGCGCAAACACATTGCTACGCTAAGACGACGACCTTCGGTCTAGGACGACGCTCCCGTGGGTCGCTATGACGCAAAGCTTCGCGATCTTCGTCTGCCCAATCGTCTAGTTCACGGGATCCGTATCGTGGGAAAATTTGGTGGTTACCTCGAAAGAAAACGCATGACTTTCACCGAAAAACTCAACACGGCTTGGCGCACATCGAATTCGCTCGTTTGTGTCGGGCTCGATCCCGAGCTACCGAAGTTACCCGCGCGTTTTCGTGAGCGACCCGATGGGGTGTTCGCGTTTCACAAAGCGATTGTGGACGCAACGCATGACATCGTCTGCGCGTACAAACCGCAGTTCGCGCATCACGCGGCACTCGGCGCATACGATCAGCTCGCGGCGATTATCGACTACATCCACGATCGCTATCCGAATGTGCCGGTGATTCTCGATGCGAAGCGCGGCGACATGGGCAACACGGCGATGTATCTCGCACAGGAGGCGTTCGATCGTTTCAAGGCCGACGCGGTGACGGTAAGCCCATATCTCGGGACGGACGCAATTGAGCCGTTCACGAAATACGCGGATCGCGGCACGATTCTTTTGTGTCGCACGTCGAATCCTGGCGCGGCGGATTTGCAAGAGCTTTTGATCGACGGCGAACCGCTCTACATGAAGGTCGCACGACTCGCGGCGACGAAATGGAACGCGAACAACAACGTGTCGCTTGTCGTCGGTGCCACCGCACCGAGAGTGATTGGCGATGTGCGTCGCGTCGTCGGTGATATGCCGCTGCTGGTGCCTGGTGTTGGCGCGCAGGGCGGCGATGTCTCAGCATCGGTCGCGGCGGGTCGCGACAGTTGCGGTGCGGGACTCATCATCAGCGCATCGCGCTCCGTGCTCTACGCGTCAAACGGCGATGATTTCGCGCACGCAGCGCGCGGCGCGGTCGAGCAGATGATTGCGGACGGCGCGCGCGTTGTTTAGCCTACGAGCAAAGCGTTTCACCACAGTTTTTTCAGTAATAGCCCCAATAAATAAGGCGGATATAGCATTTTTATATCAAGTAGATAAACACTATAAACAATATTGCAGCAAGACTATACGAGGCGAGTGATAACAAGTTGATATCGCTTCTAAGTCACTGATTGAACCGCTACGTGCGCGCCAATGAATATTCGCCAAATCATTGTTGAGCTTGCAACAGACGCGTTGCCGCGCGCGGAGCTTCGCCTGCTGCTCTCGCACGTGCTCGCACGCGACACTGCGTGGCTCGCTGCTCACGACGATTACGCGCTGACGACCGTCGAGGAAAATCAGCTGCGCGTGGTCGCCGCACGCCGCAGCGCGGGCGAGCCGATTGCCTACATCCTTGGCCATCGCGAGTTCTACGGGCGCAAATTCAAATGCACGCCAGCGGCGCTGATTCCGAGGCCGGAGACAGAGTTACTGGTCGATTTGATTCGAGAGACAACAAGTGAACACGCTCGCTTTGAGCCCGGTTCATCGCGAGTGAATGGCAGGATCAGAGCTTCGAGCGACACTGGGTGGCGAGTCTTAGATGTCGGCACTGGCACCGGCTGCGTCGCGATCACCCTCGCACTCGAATTCCCGCTCGCGAAAGTCAAAGCCTGCGATCTTTCGCGCGATGCGCTCGCACTTGCGCGCGAGAACGCCCGCGCGCTCGACGCCGCGAACGTTGAATTCGTCGAAAGCGATTGGTTCTCTGCGATCGACGGCAACGAAAAATTCGATCTCATCGTAAGCAACCCGCCCTACATCGCACCGAACGATCCGCATTTGTTTCAAGGCGATCTGCGTTTCGAACCCTGGCTTGCGCTACGCGACCGCGTGGATGGTCTGGAAAGCTATCGCGAGCTCGTCAAAGGTGCAAAGAAACATCTGCGCGATGGAGGGATGCTTGTCGTCGAACATGGATACGACCAAGGCGAGTCGGTGCCTGCGCTGTTTCGCGAAGCCGGATTCGTCGATGTGGAGATGATCCGCGATCTTGCAGGTCAGCCGCGGGTTACGAAAGGCAGAATTCTGCGACCTGTCTAATGTAGTGACCGAAGTCACTGATCGCGTGATCGCCGCCTTCGATGACGTGCTGTTTTGCGCCTACGTAGCGATCGCGCATGGTGCGCCAATCGAGCACTTCGTCGCCGGTCGCCGCTAGCAAGAAATAGCGTTCTGGTCTCGTAATGTTTTCGATACGCAACGACTCAAGTTCGTGCAAGTACTCTGCTTTCCATTCGAACGGATCATTCGAGTGATACGTCGTGAGTTCGCCGACGTATTCGGACAAATCTTCGGCGGGAAACACCGCCGGGTTGAGCAACGCGGCGCGGCATCCATATCGCTGCGCGAGATAGGTTGCGTAGAAGCCACCAAGTGATGAGCCAATCAGCGACCAATCCTTCGCGGAATCGCCTCGATCCTCGATGAAATCGCTCGCGAATTCGACGGCTGCAACGGGACTCGCGGGCAGTTGCGGGCAAATGAAACGATGTTCAGTCGTCGCAAAATGCTCGGCCATCAATCGCGCTTTCATTGATTGCGGCGAGGAGCGAAAGCCGTGTAGGTAGAGGATGTTCATCGTGAAGGACGAATGACCAATGACGAACGCGCTTTCGCGCTAGACGAAGCTATTGTAGGAGCGGCTTGCCGCAACCAAGTGGTGGGAGTGCGCTTGCGCGCGAACAAGGATTTGCGAATAACAGCGGTTCGCAGGCAAGCGCGCTTCCACAGAAGTCACAGCCGCCGCCTACAATTAAGGCAACTAAACCTCTACATAGAAGAACAACATGGCAGTTCAATGCGGCATCGTCGGTCTTCCGAACGTCGGTAAATCGACGCTTTTCAACGCACTCACCAAAGCGGGCATCGCAGCCGAAAATTATCCGTTTTGCACGATCGAGCCGAACACCGGTATCGTCGAGGTGCCCGATACGCGCTTGCAGCAACTCGCGGCAATTGCGAAGCCGCAAAAGGTGATTCCTGCGACCGTTGAATTCGTCGATATCGCGGGCCTTGTGAAAGGTGCGTCGAAAGGCGAGGGCTTGGGCAATCAATTCCTCGCCAACATTCGCATGTGCGACGCGACTGCGCACGTCGTTCGCTGCTTCGAAGACGACAATGTGATTCACGTTGCAGGCAAAGTCTCGCCCGTTGACGATATTGAAATCATCAACACCGAACTCGCGCTTGCCGATCTCGCAACCGTCGAGAAAGCGATTCTCAAGTACAGCAAACTCGCACGCGCGGGTGGCGACAAAGAAGCGCAGCGCTTCATGGGCGTGCTTGAGAAATGCCAGAAAGTGTTGAACGAAGGCAAAGCCGTTCGCACGCTCGATTTCTACGAAGAAGAAAAGGCTGTCCTCAAGCAATTGACGCTCATCACCGCGAAGCCGACGATGTACGTCGCCAACGTCGCCGATGCGAATGATCTTGCGCACAATGCTCACTATCAAGCGGTGCTCGCGCATGCGAAGAGTGAGAAAGCGCCCGTCGTCGCCGTCTGCGCCAACATCGAAGCGGAAATCGCCGACATGGACGACGCCGACAAGATGGAATTCCTAAAAGACTTGGGTCTCGAAGAGCCAGGCTTGAATCGCGTGATTCGCGCGGGTTACGATTTGCTCGGCCTACAAACCTATTTCACGGCAGGCGAAAAAGAAGTTCGCGCATGGACGATTCATAAAGGCGACACTGCGCCGAAAGCCGCAGGTGTGATTCACACCGATTTCGAGAAGGGGTTCATCCGCGCGCAAACGATCGCCTTTGACGATTACGTGAAACTCAAGGGCGAAACCGGCGCGAAGGAAGCCGGCAAGATGCGCGCGGAAGGCAAGGAATACGTCGTTCACGATGGCGATGTCTTGAACTTCTTATTCAACGTTTGATCGTTAATGTGGCGGGCGCACGCTTTTGCCGCTATCGTAGCCGCGCCTTTGGTGTGGGCAAGTACAAGCGGGCTCGCCGGTAACGCTGACGCCCGCTCAACGGGTGCCAATCGCACCGAGCGAACCGACATGGTCGTGCTGCACTCAACGGGCGGTCCGACTTGCGATGTGAAAACCAACAAGCCGATCTGGGTTGGCGCGGGTTCACTCGACGAGAACATGCGCAACATCGAAGCGCATCCGGTGCTTGGCATTCATTACATGATTGATCGCGACGGCAGGTTGCGCAAAAGCGTTCCGGAGCATCAAGTCGCGCATCATGTGTATCGACACAGCGGCCGCTCGATTGCGATCGAACTTATCAACGATGGCGATGGGCGCGATCCGTTTCCCGAAGCGCAAATCGATGCACTCGCGAAACTTTTGAGCGACATCGTCGCGCGACGCGGCATCACGCGCGACGGCATCAAACGGCATTCCGATCTCGACCAAGGGCGGATGCCTTGCGATAAAACGCGGCGACGCAAAGTAGATCCGGGCGATGCGTTTCCCTATGAGACGGTGCTCGATCGCGTGTTTGCGAAATAAGGCCGACGGTGGCAGCGTCCCCGCGTAGGCGGGGGTCACGCGCGATTGGTTTGGCCATCCCAAGTCAACTCGAATGCAACCGCCGTTTCGCGCGTGATCCCCGCCTACGCGGGGGCGCTCCTACCGATAACTCTCGAAATCGCGAAGAACTTCTCAGTTGACAATATTGTTTACACGTGTAAACATCACAAACAATTACATATGTAAACAATTAGTCTGATATGCCGCCGAGTAAAAAATCCTCCGAAAGATCTTCGCTACGCGAAGCCATCGATTCGCTCGAAGCCATCGTCATTAGCGAAGCCGAATCCGCTGTGATGGAAGTGCTTTGGCAACGAAGCCCGCTGGCGGCGGACGAGATTGTTGCCGAACTTGCGAAAGAACGCGATTGGCAAGAGCCAACAGTGAAAACGCTCATCAACCGCTTGTTGAAGAAAGGCGCGTTAAGCGCGGAGGCGGATGGTCGGCGCTATCTCTACACCCCTGTTCTCAAGCGTGAAGTTTGGCTGAGTTCGCAGAGCACGAGTCTGCTCGATCGATTGTTCGGCGGGAAGGTCGCGCCGCTTGTTGCGCATTTCAGCGAACACCGAAAACTAACGCGTGAGGACATTGCGGAGCTAAAGCGAATCGTTGCGAAGCTGGAGAAGAAGTGATGAACACATTTCTGGAAATGCTCGCTCATCTCAGCATCGTCGTTACCATTGCGATTGGTGTCGTGCTCATAGGTCGCGCTCCCTTGCGTCGCTTCGCGGGCGCAAGCCTTGCCTATGCTTCGTGGTCGCTCATTCCAATCGCGATTGTGGCGTTCGTGATCGCGAAAAACCTACCGACTGCGCGATTCGGTCTAACGATTCCTTCCGCGATGCAAGCGCCCGCGATTTCGGTTTCATCTGCGGAGAGCGCCTCGCGAATCGGGTTCGACGCCGCACTTGGATGGCTCGCAGTTTGGTTCATTGGAATGTGCGTTGCCGCCATATGGTTTGCGATTCGTCAGTACCGATTTGTTCATAGCTTTGGTTCGCTCGCACGTGACGATACGATGCCTACAACAACTCCGCTTTTTCGCGCTGCAGAAACCTCAACAGGTCCCTTAGTGCTCGGATTGTTTCGGCCACGGATTGTGATTCCCGCAGATTTCTACGAGCGTTACTCCGAAGCGGAGCAGCGACTCGTGATTGCGCACGAGTTGGCGCATGTGCGCCGCGGCGATCTCTACGCGAACGCTGTTGCGACTGCATTGCAAATCGTGTTTTGGTTCAACCCGCTCATTCATTGGGCTGCACGACGTATGCGTTTCGATCAAGAACTTGCGTGCGATGTGCTTGTGCTCGGCGCGTCGCCCGATCTCGCAGATCAAGCAGATCGAGCAAAAACATACGCCGCCGCCGTGGTCAAGACGGCATTTCCAAAACACGCATCTCCACTCGCTTGTCATTGGCAATCCCGCCATCCGTTGAATGAAAGGATACTTAACATGACTGCTGCAAAACCTAACACAGCATCGCGTCGTGTCGCGCAGTTCGGATTGGCCGCGTTGATTACAGCGAGTTGCTACGGTGCGCTTGCGTTTGCAGACAAAACGCCCAACCCGGGAGCGGGCCAGTTTCGGATCGATTTTGAATACACCGGAAACGAGTCCGAATCGCCGCCACATCGAAACGAGAAACGTAAGTCTTTCGCCATGGTTCTCGATGCAAACAAAGCAGGCTCATTAAAAGTCGGCTCAATCAAGGTTTGCGAGTTCGAGTTCGCTGTATCCCGAATCGACGAGCAGAAAGTACGAGTACGATTTCCGCACACATGCAACGACGAGCGCAACCCAGACGCGAATCTGATCGTCAAGCTGGGCGAACCCGCCACGATTGAAAATGGCGGAGACTTGCCCGGCGTGAGTTGGTCGCACAGTCTGAAATTTGTTGTAACCGACGGAAACGCAAAACCATCGTCAAAAAGCGAGCCGGGCACAATCACGCGAACTAGTTTTCGTCGTAACTAGTAACGGGGCAGATTCCGCGACTTGACTGGACCGATCAGAGACCGGCTTCGCGTTTCGACAAGCTTGCTAGGAAGAGACTTGCATCGCTGAAGTGCGTGAAGAACACCATCCCCACCCTAGCCCTCCCCTTGAAGGGGACGGGATTCCAATAGCGTCAAACATTTCACCGTAGTTTGCAGTAGTGCTGCGTTGCAGCATAATCAACTGCATGAACGTGACCGCCGCTCCCACTCCCACTTCCGAAGACAAAGAAGCGCTCCTGAAAGCCGACACGCGGCTCGTGGGGCGACTATTGGGCGACATCATTCGCGAACAGCGCGGCGGGGCGACGTTCGAGACGATTGAGGCGATTCGCAAGGAGTCGGTGCGCTTGCATAAAGAGGGCGTGTCGCATCGCTCGATGGATGCGTTGCTCTCGGATTTGACGATTGAGCAGACGCTTGATGTGGTGCGCGGCTTCACTTATTTTTCGCATCTCGCAAATATTGCGGAAGATGTGCAGCAAAACCGCCGTCGTCGTTTTCATAAGCGCAGCGGCTCGGCGCCGCAAGTCGGTTCGCTCGCAGCGGCGTTCGAGCATTTGAAAGCTGCTCAAATTTCGGGCAGCGAAATTTGGCATTGCCTCTCGCGTGCGAACGTGAGCCCGACGCTCACTGCGCATCCGACCGAGATCAAACGGCAGAGCATTTTGGACACCGAGCGCGCGATTGCTCAAGCGCTCGCGGGCGATGAGGATGAGCGCGAAGAAACGCTGAAGCGCCTCATTCTGCAAATGTGGCAAACGGCGATGCTGCGGCTCACGAAGCTTCGCGTGCGCGACGAGGTTGACAATGCGCTCTCCTACTTCCGCGCGAGCTTTCTCTCGGAAGTGCCGCGCCTCATGCGACATACCGTCGATGCGCTTGCGAAGCACGACAACACGCACGCCGAGTTACCCGCGTTCCTTAAAGTCGGCATGTGGATCGGCGGCGATCGCGATGGCAATCCATTCGTGACGGCGGAGACACTCGATTACGTAGTCGATACGCAAAGCGAATTAGCGCTTTCGCATTACTTGAACGAGTTGCATGCGCTCGGCGCCGAGCTTGCGATGTCCTCGCGCGTCGTCGAAGTCACGCCCGCATTGCGCGATCTCGCCGAGCGTGGTCACGACGATTCGCCGTTTCGCTCGGATGAGCCGTACCGTCGTGCGCTCACGGGCATGTACGCGCGGCTTGCGCAGACGTACGAGGCGATTACGAAGCGTGCATTCTTTCGACCAGCTCGTTCTTCTAACGCCCAAGGATATTCGGCTCCTAGCGAATTTGAAGATGATCTCGAAATAATCGTTCAATCGCTCTATTCTCACGGTTCATCGGGCATTGCTGAGCAAAGATTATCGCCATTGAAGCGTGCAGTGCAAACGTTCGGTTTCCATCTCGCGCCGGTCGATCTGCGGCAGAACTCTGCCGTGCATGAAAGCGTCATTGGTGAGTTGCTCGCGGGTTGCGGCGTCTGCGAAAACTACGCGGCGCTCTCTGAAGAAGAAAAGGTCGCGATTCTCACGCGTGAATTGAACACCGCGCGCTTGCTCTCGTCGCCGTACTTGAAACTCTCCGAACTCGCGCTCTCGGAGCTCGCGATTTTTCGTCGCGCGGCAGACGTGCATGCGCGCTTCGGTGCCGCTGCGATCCCACGCATGATTATCTCGATGGGCAAATCGTTGTCCGATTTGCTCGAAGTCGCAACGCTTTGCAAAGAAGTCGGTCTCGCACGCGGTGGTGACGTGCCGCATCTCGCGGTCGCGATTGTGCCGCTCTTCGAGACGATCGAAGATTTGGAAAACGCGCCGTGCGTGATGACGGACGCGTTCGCACATCCGCTCTATCGCCGCTGGATTTGCGCGCAGGGCGATGCACAAGAAATCATGTTGGGCTACAGCGATAGCAACAAAGATGGCGGTTACTTCACGGCGAACTGGTCGCTCTATCGTGCGCAGCAAGCCTTGGTCGATTGCTTCGCGAAACACGACGTGCGGCTTTGTTTGTTCCACGGCCGCGGCGGCAGCGTGGGACGTGGTGGCGGTCCGAGCTACGACGCAATTCGTGCACAGCCCGCGGGTGCTGTGAACGGTTTCCTGCGACTCACCGAGCAAGGCGAAATTATTTCGAGCAAGTATGGCGATCCTGAACTTGCACAACGAAATCTCGAAACGCTGCTGGCTGCTGTTCTTGAAAGTACGTTGCTTCCGAACTTGAATGCCGACGCTGCGCAAGCGAAACGTTTCGAATCGATTGCCGAGAAGTTGAGCGAAAACGCATTCACCGCATATCGCTCGCTCGTCTACGGCGACGACGGTTTCGTGACCTATTTCCGCGAAAGCACACCGATCAAAGAAATCGCCGAACTCAACATCGGCTCGCGTCCTGCATCGCGCAAAGCAAGCCCGGCGATTTCCGATTTGCGCGCGATTCCATGGGTATTTTCATGGGCGCAGGCGCGCGTGGCGTTGCCCGGTTGGTACGGCTTCGGGAGCGCCGTTGAGCAACTGCTCGCGAGCGATCCGAACGCGATTGAAGATTTGCGCGCGATGGCGAAACAATGGCCGTTCTTCAAAACCGTGCTCTCGAATTTGGGCATGGTGCTCGCGAAAACCGATCTTGCAATTGGTGAGGCGTATTCGTCGCTCGTACAAAACAACGTGGTTCGCGAACGCATCTGGAACGCGATCAAAGGCGAATGGCACCGCACTAAAGACGCGTACGTGAAAATTGTCGTAGCGGAGCCACTCGCCGATAACCCCACGCTCGCGCGCTCAATCCGCAACCGCTTCCCATACCTTGATCCGCTCAATCACGTGCAAATCGAATTGATTCGTCGTGTACGGTCAGGCGATGTTGAAGAACGCACGAAGCGGGCGCTGCATTTAACGATTAACGGGTTGGCCGCCGGGCTCAGAAACACCGGCTAAGCAACCCGCGCCTGAGCCTCTCGGCGTTTGCCGCAGCCAGTCACGACGCTCGGAGCGCCGCGCTGCGTAACATACGCGAATCGTCTGTTTTTGGGAGCGACCCTGAGTATGCTGCGACTGCTGTTTCCCGCGCTGCTGTGTTTCCTCTTCGTCGCAGCCGACCCCGCACGTGGGCAGAGCTCGACGCCAGAGGTGCTCAATCACACGATGAATCCATTGCTGCCGGGAAAGGCGATTGCCCTTTCGCAATACGCCGGTCGCGTCGTGCTTGTGGTGAACGTGGCAAGCCAATGCGGATTTACGCCGCAATACGAAGGTTTGGAGACACTCTACAAGCGCTATCAAGCGCGTGGTCTGGTCATCCTCGGGATTCCAGCCAACGATTTCGGCGGACAGGAAAAAGGCTCGAACAAAGAAATCGCCGAGTTTTGCAAGGCGAATTTTGGTGTGAGCTTTCCCATGTTTGAAAAAATCGATGTGCCCATTGCGAAGCATCCGCTGTTTGCCGCGCTCATCGCAAGAACCGGCCAAGCGCCGCAGTGGAATTTCCACAAGTACTTGATTGATCGAAAAGGCGGAGTGCGCGCGTTTTCGAGCACCGTGGAGCCGCTGTCGGCGACGCTTGTGAGCGCGGTAGAGGGCGCGATTGCGAAGTAGCAGCAAACCAACAGAAACAGTCATTTTGCAATTGCAAACGCGAGCCTATCGAACAGGCGTTGATTCCGAACCGTAGAATTTCTTTGTGCGAATGACTTCATCCCGTTTAGTCAACGCCAACTATTTACTCGGAGTTCATGTGAAAAAATTTGTGATGAGCGTGGCGCTAGGTGTGCTCGCATTGGCGTCGGGCTGCGCGACGGTAACAAGCGGCACGACGCAGTCGGTCTCAGTCGACACAGTCAATGCAGACGGCGTTTCCGTGGCCGGCGTGGTTTGTAAGATTGGCAACGGAAAGGGAAACTGGGTTGTGACCACGCCGGGGTCGATCACCATCAACAAGGCGTACGGCGACGCGACAGCGAGCTGTGAAAAAGCAGGCGAACCAACCACCACTGCGCAGGTTCAAAGCCAAACCAAGGCGTATACGTTCGGTAACGTGCTGGTCGGTGGTCTCATCGGTATCGGCGTAGACGCAATGTCCGGCGCGACTTGGGCATACCCGGAGCTATGGAAGATCGTTCTTGGTATGACGCCTCAGATCATCGGTGGCGACGGCAAACCGTTGACTGGAGAGCCACTGGAGCGTGCCCTGAAAGCGAAATCCGAAGAGCCTAAAAAGTAGCGCGCTGAGATCGAAACAAACGCGAGGCATGCCTCGCGTTTTTTCTTCCCCGCCCATAACTGAAACGCTTGCGACCAGGACAATGATAGTGATCGCCTCGACCCGGCAGATCGCGCCGCGCGTTCAATGCGTGAAAATAGAAGCCTTGCGAAACGCGGAGCTTACCCCCCAATGACCTTTGCCCTCTTCACCATTTTTCTCATCGCGATCATGCCAATTGCGTGCGCTGGAATCGCCAAGGCCGGTTCGTTCAAAACGCATCCGCGTGACGGCGGGTACGACAATCGCAATCCGCGCGATTGGTTGGCCAAGCAGGAGGGCTATCGCAAATGGGCGAACGCGGCGCAAGCCAACTGCTGGGAAGCGTTGCCATTTTTTGCGGCAGCGGTGATCGTCAACCACGTCACCGGTGGCGCGGGCATTACGAGCAACCTGCTTGCTGCTGCGTTCGTGCTGCTACGAGTGCTCTACGTGTGGCTCTACCTCAAGGGGAAACAGGCGACGCGTTCGATGGTTTGGGTGGCGGGCTTTGCGGTGAATGTAGCGATCTTCTTTTTGCCCATCGTGTTTCAGTATCTATGAAGCGAGTACGCAAAAGTCGTCATCAGCAATCATGTGTTTTGCCCAATAAAATATAGATAAATTAGAATTTATTGTATTCGTCGATAAATTACCCGAGTCCACCAGGATTGATGTTTATCAGGGCAAAAAAGCGGATTGTCATTGCAAAACCGCTTTCAGCCCACGCATTCGGGCATTTAGAGCTGCTTCCACGGTAGCCCCCGAGCGCGCCAACCGCCGATCGAGTTTCGATGCGCGTTTTCGTCGGGATCGCCTTCGAACCCTTCAAGCACGTTGAATGCGATGAGCCCGAGCTCCGTTGCGCGCTTCGACGAAGGGATTGATCTGATACCGGAACGACAAAGCATCAAGAGCGGCTTGCCCGGATGCCTAGCCGAGATCGCGTGCACCTCACTGTCGAATCGCTCGCTCACTGTCATCGCGGGCCATTGCTTCCATGCAGCAATTTCAGCATCAGGCACGAAACCGACCCACGCGCGCTCCGCGTCGCTGCGAATATCGACCAGCACGGCCTCGCCCTCACGCCATGCGCGATACGCCTCTTGCGGCGTTACGTTTCCTGCATAGCCTTCGGCGGCGGAGAATTGCAGCTGTGTCATAGTGCATGCGCGTTTAGATCTATCGAAAAGGAAGTGTAGCGATGCATCCCTATCTTCAATCCGCAATCGGCGGCGTGTGCATCGGCATCGCCGCGCTATGGTTGATGGCGAGCCTCGGTCGCATCATGGGCGTGAGCGGCATTGCGGCGAGTGCAATTGCCGCTGAAAAAGACAGCGCCTGGCGTTGGGCGTTTCTCGCGGCGCTCGTGATCGGCGGCGCGCTCTTCGCGTGGCTTCTGAATGTGCAGGGTAAGCCGGTTGCGAGTCTTGGCGTGCTTACGGTCGCCGGTTTGCTGGTGGGTGTTGGGACCGTGCTCGGCAGCGGTTGCACCAGCGGCCACGGCGTGTGCGGCATCGCGCGCATGTCGATGCGTTCCATGGTTGCAACCGTTGTTTTCATGGGCACAGGCGCGATCACGGTCGCGGTGCTGAACGCAATCGGAGCGCGCGCATGAAGATCATCGCTGCAGCCATCTCAGGATTGCTATTTGCGTTCGGGCTCGTGCTCTCCGGCATGACTGATCCGAACAAAGTGCAATCGTTTCTCGACTTCGGCGGCATCGCCTCTGGTCGCTGGGACCCGTCGCTCGCGTTCGTAATGGGCGGCGCTTTGCTTGTCACCTTACCGGGCTTTGCGTGGCTGCGGGCGCGCGGGCGACGCATCGAGATGCAGCGCGGCGTGAAGCGCACGCCGTTGTTCGACGCGCATTTCGATTGGCCAGTAACAAAATCGATAAATGCCCAATTAATTATGGGTTCTGCCTTGTTTGGTATTGGTTGGGGTTTGAGCGGTTATTGTCCGGAACCTGCCATTTCATTGGGCGTCAGCGGCGGTATCTCACTGCTCACGTTTCTCGTGGCGATGGGGGTTGGCATGTGGGTCGCAAGGCGAATTCGCACGCAGTGAAGTTGACGTTAACGTCAACTTATGGGCGATTTTCTGCGACAATCCTGTTCACCAAATTCGCGAGCCAACACTGAAAAGTGAACGCGCCGCGCCGGAGCGCCGCCATGTCCAATCTCGACACCAAAAATCTGATCTACAAACCCACACACAAAGTGCGGTTCGTCACAGCCGCGAGTTTGTTTGACGGGCACGACGCAGCGATCAACATCATGCGCCGCATTTTGCAAGGCAGCGGTTGTGAGGTGATTCATCTCGGTCACAACCGCAGTGTGAAAGAAGTAGTCGACGCCGCGCTGCAAGAAGATGCGCACGGGATCGCGATCAGTTCGTACCAAGGCGGTCACGTCGAATACTTCAAGTACATGATCGACATGTTGCGCGAGGCCGGTGCGTCGCACATCAAAGTGTTCGGCGGCGGCGGTGGCGTGATCGTGCCCGCTGAGATCAGAGAACTCCACGACTATGGCGTGACGCGCATTTTCTCGCCCGAGGACGGCGCGAAGATGGGATTGCAAGGGATGATTAACGAGATGATCGTGGCGTGCGATCACGACCTTTCGAAAACTATCACCGCAAAATCCCAGAGCCCGTATACAGCGCTCGCCCGCGTCATCACCCGCGTTGAAGCTGGCGCGTTCACCGACGCCGAATTGAAAGCACTTCGCGAGCAAGCCGCAAAAGCCGCGACACCGACGCTCGGAATCACCGGCACTGGCGGCGCGGGCAAATCCTCGTTGACGGATGAACTGATCCGACGCTTTCGAATCGATCAAAACGACGCGCTCAAAATCGCCATCATTTCGATCGACCCCTCGCGTCGTAAATCCGGTGGCGCGCTGCTCGGCGATCGCATTCGTATGAATGCGATTAGCCACGAAAACATTTACATGCGCTCGCTCGCCACGCGCGATTCGGGTGGATCAGAGATTTCTAAGGCGCTGCCCGATGCGATTGCTGCGTGCAAAGTGCACGGCTTCGATGTGATCCTTGTTGAAACCTCGGGCATCGGCCAAGGCGATGCTGCAATCGTGCCGCATGTCGATTGCTCGCTCTATGTGATGACGCCCGAATTCGGCGCTGCGTCACAGCTCGAAAAAATCGACATGCTCGACTTCGCGGATTTCGTTGCGATCAACAAGTTTGATCGAAAGGGCGCGCAAGATGCGCTGCGCGACGTGCGCAAGCAAGTTCAGCGCAACAAGGAAGCATGGAACACTGCAACCGACGAGATGCCTGTGTTTGGCACGATGGCGTCGCGGTTTGCAGATGATGGTGTGACGGCGCTCTATCAAGCGATGCTGCCCGCGCTCGTCGCGAAGGGCTTGAAAGTGAAGGCGAGCACGCTGCCGAAAATCGCAACGCACGCGTCCTCGCAAACGCAAGCGATCGTGCCAGGTCATCGCGCGCGCTACCTTGCCGAGATTGCCGACTCCGTGCGCGGCTATCACAAATGGACCCACACGCAGGCGCGTGTCGCGCGTGAGCGGCAGCATCTTGTGGCCGCAAAACGAATGCTTGGCAATGACACGAATGCAAAACTCGATGCGCTCGTTTACGAGCGCGAATCACAACTCGACCCACGCGCCAAAAAACTCCTCGACATGTGGCCGCAAACCGTCGCTGCGTACTCGGGCGACGAATACGTCGTAAAAATTCGCGACAAAGAAATTCGCACCAAACTCACCACGACTTCACTCTCAGGCACCAAGATCAAAAAGGTCGCGCTGCCGAAATACGAAGACGACGGCGAAATTCTCAAATGGCAATTGAAGGAGAACGTGCCCGGCTCGTTCCCGTTCACTGCGGGTGTGTTCGCATTTAAACGAGAGAACGAGGACCCGACGCGCATGTTCGCGGGCGAGGGCGACGCGTTCCGCACGAACAAGCGATTCAAGAAAGTCTCCGAAGGCATGCCTGCGAAGCGGCTATCGACTGCGTTCGATAGCGTCACGCTCTATGGCAACGATCCGGCAGTGCGCCCCGACATTTACGGCAAGGTCGGCAATAGCGGCGTCTCTATCGCCTCCGTCGAAGACATGAAAGTGCTCTACGATGGTTTCGATCTTTGCGATCCGGCAACGAGCGTTTCGATGACGATCAACGGCCCCGCGCCGACGATCCTCGCCTTGTTCATGAACACCGCGATCGATCAACAGCTCGCGAAGTTCAGAGCGGATAACAAACGCGAACCGACCGACGACGAGATCGCGAAGATCAAAGCCTGGACGCTGGAAAACGTGCGCGGCACCGTGCAAGCCGACATTCTGAAAGAAGATCAAGGCCAGAACACTTGCATCTTCTCCACCGAGTTTTCGCTCAAGGTGATGGGCGATATTCAAGAGTATTTCGTGCACAACCGCGTGCGCAATTTTTATTCGGTCTCGATCAGCGGCTATCACATCGCGGAGGCGGGCGCGAATCCGATTTCGCAACTTGCATTCACACTATCGAACGGTTTCACCTTTGTCGAAACCTACCTCGCGCGCGGCATGCACATCGACGATTTCGCGCCGAATCTTTCGTTCTTCTTCTCGAACGGCATGGACCCGGAGTACAGCGTGCTCGGCCGCGTCGCGCGTCGCATCTGGGCCGTGACGATGCGCGAGAAATACGGTGCGAACGAACGCTCGCAAAAACTCAAGTACCACATTCAAACGAGCGGCCGAAGCCTGCATGCGCAGGAAATTCAGTTCAACGACATCCGAACCACGCTGCAAGCGCTGATCGCCGTGTACGACAACTGCAACAGCTTGCACACCAATGCATTCGATGAAGCGATCACTACGCCGACCGACGAATCCGTCCGCCGCGCGATGGCGATTCAGCTCATCATCAATCGCGAATGGGGTCTCGCCAAAAACGAAAACCCGAATCAAGGCGCGTTCATCATCGATGAGCTCACCGACCTCGTCGAAGAAGCCGTGCTCAAAGAATTCGAAGCAATCTCCGAGCGCGGTGGCGTCTTAGGTGCGATGGAAACTGGCTATCAGCGCGGCAAGATTCAAGAAGAATCGATGCACTACGAATGGCTCAAGCACGACGGCACGCTGCCGATCATCGGCGTCAACACCTTCCGAAATCCGAATGGCGACCCGGTGCCCGAAACGCTAGAACTCGCGCGTTCCACCGATGAAGAAAAGCAATCGCAACTCAAACGCTTGAACGAGTTTCACGCGAAGCACGCGAACGCATCAAGCGCCGCACTCGCGAAACTCAAACAAACCGCGATCACTGGCGGCAACGTCTTCGCCGAGCTCATGGAAGCTGTGAAAGTTTGCTCGCTCGGCCAGATCACGGATGCGCTATTTGAAGTGGGCGGGCAGTACAGGCGGAGTATGTAAACGGATCGTAGGGTGGGCACCCCGTGCCCACCAAGCGATTACGATACCATCGGTTTTGTAGAAATGAAAGACGCCAAAATGTCTAGCGAACCAAAGCTCATCGACCCACTAGCAGTAGATCAAGAGCCAACGGACGAGCAACTTGCTGAAGTGATGGACGATGTCGCCCGCGTCGCGCGTGAGAAGCGCGCAGTTGCCGACGAACGCTTTCGCGAACAGATGGCGCAAGACCTCCGCG
>JAAFJI010000158.1 GCA_013298045.1 Betaproteobacteria bacterium | reverse complement strand
CAAGATTGAGCGCTTCGTTCTCGATCCGCTAGACGTTTCCGATTTTGACTTCAGTGCGATGCGCTTCACGCGGGTCGGCGAGTGTGAAGCAAACAACTAATCCAGGTTTCGCTCAATAAAATAATGGATAGAAGAAATTTCATTAGTAATACGACTGCACTATTGGGTAGCGCTTACTTGTTATTTCATGGGGCGAAACCTGCGAGTGCTGCTCCCACAGCGGCGTCACCGCGACGAGTCGCACCACCCGCGCATTCGTCTAAGACCGGGAGACAGGTTGTCGCGCGACGCGCGTTGATCCGACCGCAAAGGCTGCGTCGCGGCGACGTGGTGGCGCTCTTCGCGCCAGGCGGCGTGGTGACCGATGCGCAGATTGAACGATCGGTGGTTCATCTCGAATCGCTCGGCTTGACGGTGAAGCTCTCGCCCAACCTGCGCGACCGCTACGGCGGCTACGCCGGCCGACCGCAGCCACGCGCCGAGGACATGCACACGCTCCTGCGCGACCGCGAAGTCAAAGCGCTGTGGTCGATTCGGGGCGGCTCGGGAACCGCGCAGATCCTGCCGTTTCTCGACTACGAACTGATTCGCGCCAATCCGAAAATCATCATCGGGTTCTCCGACATCACAGCGCTTCTGAACGCGGTGACCAAGCTTGCCGGTGTCGTCACTTTTCACGGTCCGGGCGCCATCTCGACCTTCTCCGATTACTCGGTAAATCATTTGCAACGCGTGCTGTTCGAGGGCGTCGGGCACTACGCGATGCGAAGCGCATCGGCAAACGACGAGCGCGCAGCCACCGAGCCCGAATTTCAGGTAAAGACCCTGCGCAGCGGGGTCGCCGAAGGCGCGCTGTGGGGAGGCAATCTGTCGGTCTTTGTGGCACTCGTCGGTACCCCGTTTCTGCCGTCGCTTGCCGACGCGATGCTCTTCATCGAAGAAGTCAACGAAGAGCCTTATCGGATTGATCGCCTGCTGACCCAGCTGCGACAACACATCGGCCACAAATTGCCTGCAGCCACGATCTTCGGCGTGATGCGCCGCTACGCACCGAAGGACGAAGCGCCGCAGATCGCGCTTACCGACGTGCTGCAAGATCATGCCAATGCGCAGGCGATCCCAGCGGTCACGGGCTACTCATTCGGTCATATTTCGCACCAGATGACGCTACCGATCGGCATTCGCGCGCGGCTCGATAGCGAAGCGCAGACGCTCACGCTGCTTGAACCAGCAGTCGTGCGCTAGCGCACCGCACGTCTCGCAACAGGCAAAAACAAAAAAGGCGAAGCAAAGCGCTTCGCCCTCTCGTTTATCTCGTTTGCGGCTTACTTGAATCCGTACGAGAAGTTCACCCCTAACGTGCGCGGCGTGGTGAGGATCAAGCGGCGACCCATGATGTCGTCCTGTGCTTGCTGCGAAACGATCTCGCGTTTATTCGTGATGTTCTCGCCCCAGAGCTGCACTTCCCAATTGTCACGGCTGAAACCGACCGAAGCGTTATAGCGTGTGAACGCCGGGTAGAACACGACGAAATCGTTGTCCGCCGGGTCGTCCGAGCGGTCGTTTTGCACCTTGCCGACATAGCGACCGGTGAGCGAGGCGTACATCAACACGTCGTTGGCGAAGTTGTGGGTGAAGCGCGCGCCGAAGGTGTGTTTCCACTTTGGCGCACCGCCGAGCTTGCCTCCCGCGTTCCACGAGCGGCATGACTGCCGCGAGGCGCTCACCGGATTGCCGTTGGCGTCGGTTTCCTCGTACAAGCATTGCCGCTTCGAGTCCACCCATTTTCCTTCGCTGGTCGAAGTTGCAAAGCTCAGCTGGAGCGCATCGCTTAGCTTCAACCGCGAAGAGAACTCGAAACCGCGCGAACGTGCATCCGGACCGTTGGTCGTGCCGTTGACCGGGAACACGCCGCCCACGGTTTGCGAGCGATAGGTTTGCGGATCTTTCCAG
Source organism: Betaproteobacteria bacterium (assembly GCA_013298045.1). GTDB lineage: Bacteria > Pseudomonadota > Gammaproteobacteria > Burkholderiales > Casimicrobiaceae > Casimicrobium. The sequence goes on along the minus strand of JAAFJI010000158.1, from coordinate 6,586 downwards.
TCGATTTGATAGAGCGCGGTTTCGATGTAGAGACGACGATTGGCGAGATAGCCTTTCACACCCACCTCGTAGTTGTCGGTGGAGTCGGGCTGATAGGCAACGACATCCTGCTTGACGATGCGTGCGCCCTCGTTGCGAAACGGATTGGTGCCACCGCGACGGAAGCCTTGCGAAAACGTCGCGTAGGCGAGAACGTCCGGCGTAATTTCGTAGGACGTGTTGAACTTGTAGTACGCCTTGCCCGAATCCGACACCGAAACGTTGCGGTTTGCACCCGCTGCGTCACCCGCGTAGTCGATGATCAAGCCGCCGGCGGTATCCTTGTAATTAAACACCCGCGCGCCGATGGTTGTGAGCCATTTGCTTGTCGCGCGAAAGCCGAGCTCAGCAAACAGCGCCGTCTCGCGATAGTTACTGTTGAGATCCTCGCGATAGCCTTCGTCCTTGTTGCCACCGCTCAACGCGAGCGAGCGCCCCTGGCTTGAGAGATAACTCTCCATCCCCGGCAACCACTCGGAGAACTTGAAGCTTCGTTTCTGGTTCGCGTGATACAAGCCTGCGATCCAGTTGAACGGTCCGCTGTTCTTCGAGGTCAGTCGCGTTTCGTGGCTCACACCCCGGAAGCTATTGTCGAACGTCATATAGGCCGAACGACCGGAAGCGATATCGGCACCGAAGTCGGTAAACGAGCCGCCGGCTTCGGCGCTGTAATACGCCCAGCCTTGCGACGCGTAGTCCGCCTGTCCGGCGCGGGTATCTTTGAATTGCGATGTGGCGGAATGCAGCGCGGCGAAACCAAGATCGACGTCGAAATCGATCGAGCTCATCCGAAACTTGCGATCCGCAAACTCAGGGTAGCGCGAGAGAACCGTATGGTCGTTGACCACAAACGGGGTCGCGCGCTCGTTGCCGTAAATGCAGTTCGGCGCACACGGCAGGTTCTCAAGCGAGATCGAAGGATCGCGCCAGGCTGCGTCGCGCTCTGCCGGATTTCGCGCATTGGCCACCGACAGCGGCAGCAGGCTCGTCGCCGAAGTGCCATGCGCTTTTTGATCTTGCAGGGTATGCGCCACCAGCACCTGGACGTTGTTGAGCGGCTTCCAGAGCGCCGAGAAGCGTCCGCCCTTCACCCGCTGCCAGTCGTCGTTTTCATACACGTTTTGATTGGCGTTCGGCTGCGTTACCCAAGCGTCCGAGCCGGTGCGCCACGGCGGATTCGAGACGCGATCGGTGTAGCCTTTCTCGTCGAGATTGGAGATCGCTGCACGCAGCGCAAAGGTTTTGCCAAGCGGCAGGTTCGCGACCACGTCGGTGTCGTTGCTCAAGCCGCCATAGCGGGTTTGGTAGAGGCTGGTGTTGAAGCGCGCTTCGCGTGCGTTCACATCGGGCTTGTTGGTGATGTAGCGAATCGTGCCGCCCAGACTGCCCGCGCCGTAGAGCGTGCCCTGCGGTCCGAGCAGGGTTTCAACGCGATTGATGTCCTTGATGCGGTAGCCAATATTGGGCAGCGGCGTATCGTCTAAGTAGTACGAAAGCGTCGAGCGGACGAACTGTTCGAGATTGTTCGCGTTCACCGGCGACACGTTGAGTCCGCGCACGGTCACCGAATCCGCAAAGCGCGCGCCGTTTTCCGGCGCACTCAAACCAACGCTCTGTTGAATGAGTTTCTTGACGTCAGTAATGTTGGCTTCGCGCAGCGCCTCCTCGGAGAGCGCGGTAACGTTGTACGGCACTTTGCTTGCGGGCTGCGCACGACCGGTTGCGGTCACGATGACGCGCTCGAGCTGGGTTGCGGTGCCGTCTTTCTTCGCTTGCTCAGCATCCGACGCAGCCGCTGCCGGTGCGGGTGCGGGTGCGGTTTGTGCGAACACTGGGGCTACCAGAAACGGCAGCGCGCAGAGTGTCACCGCGAGCGCGGCGGGCAGTGGCTTTTTCGGGAACGAACCGGTATCGGACACCGGGCGGGAACGGGGATGGGGCTTCATGCACACCTCTCGAGACAAGTGGTTGGAAATTTAGATCGGACACGGGCTCACGCTGCATTGCCAGCGTCGCGCCCGAGTGATGCTGCGGTTACTCCCTCCGGAGCGAGCAACTTTGCATCCCCACGCTCTATTCCACTTGTACGAGGTTGATCCCGTTACGAGGTCGATTGTGCACGAACGCGGACACGCTCGCAAGCAATTTTGCGCGCCGCAGCGGGTTGCGAGAAGCGCCTACTGACGCGTCTGCAACGCACCACGATGAAGCGCGCCGAGAATCCGTTCTTCGTAGCGATAAAACGCCGAATAGCTGCCTTTACCCTCAGGCAAATCCGGGTCGGCCGCAGTGCCACCGACGAAAAAGATCAGGCCATACTTGCGCGCCGGATCGAACACAAACGCGGAGGTCAGCCCGTAGGCATTCCCAAGGTGCCCCAGGCCGGTAAATCCACCGCTTGCAACAATGCGATCGCCGCGTCCCTTGCCTTCGCTCACATCCAGGAATTTCTGCGGACCGAGCGCCCAGGCGTTGAATAACCCACCCTCGCCCTCGTCGTCTTCGGCTCGATTGCCTTTACCGCCGAATGCCGTTTTGTCGAATCGCCACTGTTCAGCCAGAAGCATTTTCACCGCGTTCGGCGAGAGCACCGCAGTGCCGTTGTGCACGCCCTCGTTCATCAGCATCAACATAACTTTGCCTAGGTCCGCCACCGAAATGCGCAATCCGCCTTGTGGTCCGTACAGCGAGCCGTTGGTTCCGACGACATACGCATCGGTGCCGCGCGGTTTCGGCGAGTCTTTCGAAAAATCATCCACCTGCGGCACCCACGACCCCGCCGAATTCCACACCTCTTTGCCGTTCACTTCGGTGCGTTTTCGGTAGAGTGTGGCGACGCGCGCACGCGCCTCGGGCGTAAGCGATGCCGGATCGAAGGTCGCCGTGATTTGCATTGGCGCGAAGATGAGTCGCTGCATCAAACGGTCAAAACGCTCCCCGGTGGCGCGCTCCATCGCAGTCGCAATCAAGCCCCATGCGAAATTGCAATAGTTGAAATAGCCGCCGGGGGCGCGATCTTTTGACCACATCGCACCGTCGCCGTAGCGTGCGCCGCCGGGAACGAGCACCTCGCGCAGATTGACGTTTTCCGGAAAGTTATAGCCGCCGCCATCGCGCAGCGAGGACGTGTGCGTCATCAACATCCGAAGCGTGATCTTCGCGTCGGGAAAACTCGGATTACGCAGTCGGTAGCCAAAATAATCGCTCACATCGCGATCAAGATCAAGCTTGCCTTCGTCGACCAGCTTGACCACGCCGAGCGAAGTCATCATTTTTGAGATCGATGCAATCCGGTAGAGCGAATCGGTGGTCGCCTTGCGATTGTTCGCAGGATTGTTCGGATCGATGAAGCGCTCGCCAAGCGCACTGGCGTACACCACGCGTCCGTCGCGGATTGCAAGCGCCGCGATGCTTGAGAGCTCGCGCCCCGGTTCGGCGAGCACTGCGGCGAGGTCACGATCAATTGCCGTGCGCGCCGATTCACTTATCCGTTCATTCATCGACATCGCCTTGGTTGCCGCCGCCGGACTGGCGACGCCTGGAGGGGTTGCGACGTTGCTGCAAGCGCCCAGCGCAAGCAGCCCGGCGCAGAATAATGTGCGCGACGTGGCGCGACTTGGGGCATGCTTCATTGCGTATTTCGTTTCACTAAAAATCCATCTTTTGAGGTAGCTACCGCCAACAATGCCGCAGTTTCCGGATCGGGATTGCCGCTAAAGTCACTTTGTCGATACTTCATTTGAAATGCCTCTAACGCGTTATTCGTTGGGGCATCCATGATTCCAGTTATTGCCAGACTGAATCCATGCGCGTTGAGCTTCTCCTGAAACCACGCGACGTCTGGAAGCGCGCGCTCGAACTCCGCACGCTTCGCCGCCACCATCGTCGCATCCGGCCAGGCAATGATCCCTTCGTCGGCAAACCGCTTCCACGGAAATCTGGGACCGGGATCGTTCTTGCGTCCGGGTGCGATGTCGCTGTGCCCGACGACACGGTCGGGGCGAATGTTGTGACGGGCGACGATGTCTTTCGACAGCGCGATCACTAAATCCATCTGCTCTTTCTGGAACTCGTGCCACACCCGACCGGTGGGCGTATCGGTGTAGCCCTGGTTCACGATTTCAATGCCGATTGAGCTCGCGTTCAACGCGCTCGCCCCTTTCCAAGAGCTCAGTCCGGCGTGAAACGCGCGGCGCTCTTCGGGTACGAGCCGATAGATTTTCGGGGCCGCATCGCCTTCGCGCTCGGTCACCAGGTAATGCGAACTCACGGAATCCTGCGTCAGCACCTTGATCGAGGCGGCATTGTCAATCGTCGTGAAGTGAAGCACCAGAAACTGTACGCGCGAATCCTGGCTCTGCGATGAATACGACATTGAATCAACCGGTAGCAGCGGCGAATGCGATGCACACCCTGCGAGCAAAACGAATACGATTGATGCAGCGAGCCCGCATCGTGTTGGTTTCGAAATCATGCGACGATTTTGCATTGGACAGAGGTAATCGTCCAGCCGATACGTTGCCGATTTCGCATGATGCCGTCAGAGCGAGAGACTTGCAAGCTAGCATCGCACGAGTTAATCGCGGAGCATCTCTTAGCATGGCACTCACCTACATCTGGTGCGGGTTCTTCATCGTCGGCTTTCTCGCCGCGCTTGCGCAATGGATTTTCCTGGGCGACACAACGATTTTCAAGAAGGTGATGGACGGCACCTTTGAATCGGCGAAGGTGGCGGTGATGGACATCTCGCTGCCGCTCGCGGGTGTGATGACGTTTTGGCTCGGGATTCTCGCGATTGGCGAGAAAGCCGGTGCGATCGAAGTTATTGCGCGCTGGATTTCGCCGCTGTTCTCGCGGATCTTTCCCGAAGTGCCGAAGAATCATCCGGCGACCGGCCACATGGTGATGAATTACTCGGCGAATTTTTTAGGGCTCGACAACGCCGCCACACCGTTCGGATTGAAGGCGATGCAAAGTCTGCAAGACTTAAATCCGCAGAAGGACACGGCGACCAACGCGCAGCTGATGTTCCTCGTGATCCAAACCGCCGGGCTCACGCTGGTGCCGCTCTCGGTGATTGCGCAGCGCGCGGTGCTCGGCGCAAAAGATCCGTCGGACATTTTCATTCCGACGCTGATTGCGACTTACGTGGGGACGCTGGTTGCCGTGCTCGCGCTTTGCATCAAACAGCGCATTCGCGTTCTCGATCCGGTGTTGATCGGTATCGTGGGCGGTCTCTCGGCGCTGCTCTTTGGCATGGTTTACTACTTCGTGAATTTCCTCACGCGCGAAGAGATTGAAATCGTATCGAAGGTGATTTCGAACCTGATTTTGTTCGGCATCATCATCGCCTTCATCGGCCTCGGGCTTATCAAAAAGATCAACGTTTACGAAGCCTTCATCGAGGGCGCGAAAGGCGGAATCCAAACGGCGCTGCTCATCATTCCGTACTTGGTCGGCATGCTGGTTGCGATCAGCGTGCTGCGCAATTCGGGCGTGCTTGGCTTGATCGTTCAGGGCTTCACCTGGGTGTTCTCGGCGGCTGGGTTCAACACCGATTTCACGCCAGCGCTACCCACGGCGCTGATGAAATCCGTCTCCGGCAGCGGCGCACGCGCGATGTTCATCGATGCGATGAAAACCTACGGCGTCGATTCTTTCGTTGGCCGGTTGACGTCGATCATGCAAGGCTCAAGCGACACCACGCTCTACATCATCGCGCTTTACTTCGGTGCCGTAGGAATTACGAAGACGCGTTACGCGGTGCCGTTCGGATTGCTTGCTGATTTGGCCGGTGTGATCGCCGCGATCTGGGTGGCGTACCTGTTTTTCGGCTAGTGCGGCGTGATTCGTGCGTTTCGTTGAATTAGCGTTATAACGCATTTACTCATCGCCCTTTCAAATAAGCCATGCGTGAACTTTTTGTAGCGAGTCTTTATTTTCTACAATTCGCCGTTTCGATAGTTTTTATGCGGCAATAGGCGGAAAAGCCATTGCTAAACCTGAAAATCTGGCTGTTTCGCCGGATGCGCTGCCTGAAACGCAGGCAATTCTGCGCAGTTCGCATCAATGGCTTGAATCAGCGGATACGCCGCGACATCGACGTTGAATCGCCGTGCCGAAAACACCTGCGGCACCAGCACGCAATCGGCCATCGTCGGCGCGTCGCCGAGGCAGAACGCGCCTGGCGAGAGCGAGCTCTTCGATTTTTTCTCACGCGCCAGCGATTTCTCAAACGCGTCGAGCCCGGCGGTCATCCAGTGCGAAATCCAGGCGTCTTTCTGCGCCTGCGTCACGTTTAGCTCCGCCGTCAGATAGTTAAGCACCCGCACGTTGTTGAGCGGATGCACATCGCAGGCGAGCGCGAGCGAGAGCGCGCGCACATGAGCCTTGGCGAGCACATTGGTTGGCACCAGCCGCGCTTTGCGCGGTTTCAAATCGTCCAGGTACTCCATGATCGCGAGCGATTGCGTAAACACACGATCTTCGTCGTCAACCAGCGCCGGAACCAGCCCGGCTGGGTTTAGTTTCAGGTACTCAGGTGAGC
>JAAFJI010000159.1 GCA_013298045.1 Betaproteobacteria bacterium | reverse complement strand
TCTTTGCCGCCAAATTTTGCGAGCCAGTTAAACGCGTAGAACGAGTCCTGCAACGCATACCAGGGCACGAGCGTTAAGCCCGCTGCGATGAGCACGAGTGCGATGATGCGATAGCCTGTCATGGCTGTGTACCCCTTTTGTATTCGATCGTCTCGCCCGACCGCGCATCTCTCCAAACCGCGTCGGTGAGATCAATATAGCGCGAGTTAGCCCTTCGTAGCGATCAATTCGCACGCGGACTGCGACGCGAGCGAGCGCGCTCGCGCCGCCGCGTTAGCACTCTGTTTCGTTGTAGGCGCGTGCTTGAACGCGCTTGCTGCGGTCGCGGCGCGCGGCCAAGTACGCGCCTACATCCGGGCGGTCACGCCGACGGCGCAGGCTCACGACCTATGGATTCAACGCATCAATCGCATTCACTATATCCACATCGCTGCGCGTGCCGCGTTTCGCGTTCGCCGTGATCGCGCTCATCGCGGCGGCGTTCGAAATTGACGCGCTTGGATTGAGCAAACGCCGCAGAATCATCACGCCGTCGGTCAAGGCGCGGGTTTATCCGTCTTAGTCCGAATATGTTGGAAAAATACTCGTATAAATATGATTCTCAACGTTTTGTGAATTGTGCAACATCGCCCAATTTAATTGTGCGTTAGCAACCAAAGTTGTACCAAGATAACCGAGTAAGTAATCGGGCGTTAAAACCCGGTCGGTCACTGCGTCGTAAAACATTGCCAGGGTGCTGTTGTCTAGGTTTAGTGTCGGTGGATTCGGTGAGGGCGATCATGGTTCCCGCGTAGCTGGCGGCTAATGTACGGCCTGCGGGCAAGGCCGCGACGAACGCCTTTGCGAAGCTGCCGGTTCCTGTGCCGAGATTCGTTGTGCGAGCGTCTAAATCGGCGGTCATGATCGTGAATCTCTAATTCACATGCAGCGCTCCTCCGAACGTGAGGTTCGTCTTCGCGTTCAGCTGATCACGCACGCAACCTGTCCTGATGATGCCCATTTTCAAGATGCCGCTCGCCGATTGCGTAAAGCCCGATTCGGGGATCATGCCGTTTGTATTGCCCGTGCTGTCCATTGTTGCGTCGAGCGGCGAGACGAGTTCAGCGGCAGCGCGCTTCGTCCAAGGCGGAAGCCAAAGCCTCTCGCGTTGCTCACACTCGCCGAGCGGCCGTTCGCCACGCTCGCGCCACCGGAGGAGGTATTTGCACAGCCGAGCACCAACAACTCCTCGCTACTTTTGACAGCACTCCACTTCGCGCCGCTGGAATCGCCCCAGTCAGCGTCGTTGAACCAACCCGCCCAGCAAAACTAACCACAGTTTTGTTGAACTTTGGCAGCCCTCGCGAATGGCGGCATGATCGCGACCAAGATCATGCGCGGCGAAGACTTTTCTCGACCCCCCTGCGCGCCGTGGCGCGACGCACGCGTCCTCCGGCCAGCAATCTTGGATCGTCGCTGCAGGTCGAGTAGAGCGACAACGGTTTTCTCAGCAAACGCGCGGTGTCGACCTAAGGCGATAGCAAGACACGCGATCAGTTCACGACCGGCAAAACCGCAGCTTTCGCCAGTTCGCGAGCTTCCGCTGCGATGCCAATTGAGGCGGCCCTCACCGCCGGATCGCCGAGTATTTCGTGGAGCATATCTGTGATTTGTGCCAGATTGACAGGTGTCACCGTCTTGCGATCCCACGGCAACATAGCGCGAGCAACCGACCATGCGGCGGCTTCTTCAATTGCGAACCACTCGGTCGCGCCGACGGGATCGTAGCCGAGCTCGAAGATGTAATTTTTGAGCCGCGTGCCAAGACCCGGCCCCTGGAAGGCCTGCGAGTCCATGAGTGCCATGATCCCAATGTCCGGGTTGTGCGTCAAATAGGCGCCGCGTATGCCGCCGTGATCCTCGTGGGCGTTATGCGAGTCGCCAAATTTGATGTAGTTGCCGCACACGTCGCGATACTGAACCGTCGAGCCAATTTGCGCGCCCGGGCTGATGATGAAATAGGTGTAGTTAAACATCGTTGCGCCCCTTCAGAGCCATTTCGCGTTGGTGTCGCCGGGCCAATAGCCGGATAGTTCGAGCCAGCCTTGACCGAGATACCACGCGGACAACGGCTTGTCGATGCGAAGGTACTGCGAGTTGCCCAGGCGAAAGTCGAGCGCGATTCGAAGGTTTGTCGCCTCCAAGGGAATATCGGTGATCGATTGATCCACGCCCGCGGTGACGGTCTTGCTTTTCGTTTGGTCTTTCTCGAACGGCAAATCGTAGGTCAACTTACAGTCGACGATGTAGGAGCCCACGTTGGTCAAATTGAGTTTCAATGTGCCAATATCGCCAACCCATGGGGAGAGCACCATCTCGTTATCGAAAGTGGCGAATTCGTACATATAGGCAACCTGCGCCTGCGACGTGGCGTTCGGGACGCTTGGAAACAGGTATCGCTCGAACGCACCCGTCTCTTTCGTGTTCTTGTACGAACCGCTCAGCGACATTGACGCATCGCCTCCTTTCATCGACACGACACCGTCGATCGAGCCGACAATTGAGAACGCGCTCGACTGCGTCATTGCACCGAGATGGATGCAGCCGAGACAGGTCCACACCCGGGTAATCATTCCGAACCCTTGCACCAATCCATCCCCGTTTCGCCACTGTGGCGAGGCTGCCGCGTAGATATCGTCGAAACGCGTCTGCATAACTTGTGCGGCATTAGGGACGCTGATTTGGGCGTTTCGCGAACCCAGGGACATGATCGTGCCCATCGACTTGAAGGTCCAGGTGGTTTCGAGACCGATGTTGACCTCTCTACCTGTGGTCGGGTCTTTGTAGCCACCGTCGAATTTGACGTCCGAGCTGGTGCTCGTCACCTCTTCGCTCGAATAATGCCAATCCGTCGGCGAAGCCAACGTCTCGGTCGGCACGTCATCGAGCAGAACCACAGGGGTAAAGGCGAAGTCGGTCGGCGAGAAAAAGCCGAGTTGACCCGGTCGGATAGCGGGGTCGAGCGACCAGTTACCCCAAGCGTAGCGGTGCGACTTACGCAACAAACTCGTGAACACGGTATTCCAGGAAGATGCATGCCCAACTTCGAGACCGCGTGAACCGGTGGGAACTATGGACATGGTGCGCTTTCAATCCAACAATGGGATTTTGTTTGTAGCGCTCGGTCAACTCGAAAACAACTTCCCGATTTGAGAGTAGACAGAACGCGCCGCAGCATGTACGCCGGTCGTATCGACACAGATAGAGCGCACGACCGGCTCACTCTCCACGGGTACAGCGAATGACGGCGGAGTCGGTAAACGACAAACACTCTGACTCGGTGCCAAGATGTGTCGGCTTGTAGTCATGTAGTAACAGCGTTGACTCATGTTTTGAAACAGCCAAAATGCTGCATTCAACGTTTTTAATGTAAGCCTTATTAAATATTCATTTATTAATGTTTTATGTATTTATTGATAATATATTTTTCTGGTACATAATTCTTTCTTATTTGGGCATGTATCTCTGACTTTTTATACGTTGTTCCAATCCCAACGCGAAGCGCAAGCAGGCAGTCATTCCGCCGTTGTTGCATGTAGTTTTCATACAAGAGAAAATCTCGAAAACGTAGTTTTTTGACTAATTGTGAACTTCAAAAGAGTCAAAGCAATCAGCCTCGCATGACCCAAATTCACCCCATTGTCGCGAAAGTCGCGGCCGATCTTGCGGCGCGCAGCGTGGATTCGCGCGCGACGTATCTCGAACGAATTCACTTGCAACGCGATGCACGACGCGAACGGCTTCGCCATCGTCTCGCGGCAACCAATCTCGCACACGGTTACGCATCGCTTCCGAATGGCGACAAGCTGCGTGTCGTTTCCGAACCGGTGCCGATGTTGGCGATTGTTTCGGCCTACAACGATGTGCTCTCCGCGCATCAACCGCTGGAAACCTATCCGTCGATCATTCGCGAAGAAACGCGCAAGTTCGCAGCCGTTGCACAATTCGCAGGCGGCGTGCCCGCGATGTGCGACGGCGTCACGCAAGGGCAACCGGGGATGGAGCTCTCCCTCTTCTCGCGCGATGTGATCGCGATGTCAACAGCTGTTGCGCTCTCGCATGATTTGTACGACGGCGTGTTTCTGCTCGGCGTGTGCGACAAGATCGTGCCGGGCTTGCTGCTCGGCGCGCTTTCGTTCGGGCATCTGCCGGCTGTGTTCATTCCTGCGGGGCCGATGCCGACTGGCATTACGAACACCGAGAAGTCGAAAGTGCGCAAAGACGTCGCCGCGGGCAAAGCGGGACAAGAAGAGCTTTTGAAATCCGAAATGGCCGCGTATCACGCAAGCGGCACTTGCACGTTCTACGGCACGGCAAACAGCAATCAAATGTTGCTTGAAGCGATGGGGCTCATGGTGCCCGGCGCAGCCTTCGTGCAACCGAACGATCCGCGTCGTGAACTGCTTACGCGCGCTGCGTGTAAAGCGCTTGCGGAACAAGCGCGCAAACGCGCTAGCGAACGCACGGGTCTTGGCGAATGGGTCGATGAAAAAGTGATCGTGAACGCGATTGTGACTTTGCTCGCGACTGGCGGTTCGACGAATCACACAATGCATTGGGTCGCCATCGCTCGCGCTGCGGGTTGGCAATTGACCTGGGACGACATCGATCGACTCTCGGCAGTGACGCCTCTTCTTACGCGGCTCTATCCGAACGGAGAAGCCGACGTGAACGATTTTGATCGCGTGGGCGGCACGTCGTTCTTGATGCGTGAATTGCTTGATGCGGGTTACTTGTTTGATGAGGTGGAAACTATTATTGGACACGGCCTTCGCGCATACACACAACGTGTAGGCGCGGACTTGGCCGCGCTCTCCTACGAACCCGCATTCGCGCAATCAAGCGACGAAACCGTCCTGCGCAGCGCAAATAATCCATTCCGCCACGAAGGCGGTATCAACGTGCTCAAAGGCAACTTGGGGCAAGCGGTGGTGAAAGTCTCCGCAGTCGCGAAAGAACATCGTATCGTTCGCGCGCCCGCTGTCGTGTTCAACGAACAAAACGATGTGCTCAAAGCGTTCAATGCCAATCAATTGAGTCGTGATTGCGTGGTTGTCGTTCGCTTCCAGGGACCAAAGTCGCGCGGGATGCCTGAGTTACACAAGCTCACTCCCGCACTTTCATTGCTTCTAGATCGAGGTCACAAAGTCGCACTCGTAACCGATGGTCGCATGTCGGGTGCATCGGGCAAAGTGCCCGCCGCGATTCACGTCACGCCCGAGGCGAGTGACGGCGGCTTGCTCGCCAAAGTACGCGACGGCGATATGATCGAATTCGATTGCGAGGCGCGGGTGTTGCGAGTGCTTGTGAACGATGAAGAACTTCGTGCGCGTCCAGTTGCGAATCACGAGCTTGAGCAAGAAGGCTGGGGACGCGAAATCTTCGGCAACTTCCGTGAGCGCGTGGGAACCGCGGATACGGGAGCAACTGTCTTATTCGGTTGACCTCTACGCGGCTGTTGTCATCCCCGCGAGGGCGGGGACCCAGACCGGGAAGTTTGAGATTAAAACCAATTTCGCGTGAAGGACGTGCTCAGGGTCTGGGTCCCCGCCTTCGCGGGGATGACAGATAAATAACACGATTCTTTGCGCTAATCTTTACCGAGCTCAACCAAACGCCTCTTCCCTCACCCGCGCCCGCGGCGCGACCTCTCCCAGAGGGAGAGGCGAACACCACGACGTAGCCCGCAATTGCAAGTAAAAAGAACACATGAGTAACGCATCCCTCACCCAAACTCTCCGCAACCTCCGCTACGTCCCCGTCATCGAATTGGACAACGCGGCCAACGCCGTACCGCTCGCCGAAGCGCTCGTCGCAGGCGGCATTGGCGCGATTGAAGTCACGTTAAGAACCAAAGCAGGACTCGACGGTATCGCCCAAATAATCAAGGCGAACGTACCGATTTTGTGTGGAGCCGGAACAGTGATTAACGAGAAGCAAGCGCAGGAAGTTTCGTCTGCGGGGGCTAAATTTGCTGTGTCACCGGGCTACACCGCAGCGCTCGGTGAAAAATGTCGCGCAATCGGTCTCGCTTTGATCCCCGGCGCGGTCACGCCGAGCGAAGTAATGACGCTACTCGACGCGGGCTACGAAGCGTTGAAGTTCTTCCCCGCGAGCACTTACGGCGGTATCGGCTGGCTGAAGGCGATTCGCGGCCCGCTTCCGCAAGCGCAGTTCATGGCTACCGGTGGCATCAAAGATGACGACATGCCGAGCTATTGGCAACAGCCGAACCTGCTCGCCGTCGGCTCAAGCTCCGTCGCGAGCGCTGAGTTAATCCGAGCCCGCGCCTGGGACGAGATCACCGCGCGCGCCCGCGCCGTGATGGCGCGGGCCGCCGGTGTTGGTAGATAACGGATGAATCCACAGCCGTCCGATACGTCGCGGCTCGCGTCCGAGGATTTCCGGCAGCAAATTGATCTCAGGACGATTATCGCGCCGCATCAGCTGCACATGCGCCCACGAAAGCGGCGTCGCGTGGAGCGCGTCGCACACGTGCGATGCGGTTCGAACGAGCCACGCGGGCACATTGAACTGCCTGGGCATCGGCAGTTTGTCACCACGGAGCGCGACGAGATAGGTGGCCATCGTGCGCTCGTCGCGCCCCCCTAACTCCACGTCCCGATAACGCGCCTCGTTGCGCATCTCGGCGAGCCGCGCGAGCGCCTCGCCCAAATCTTCAACGTGCAGCGGCGCGAGCATGCCGGTCGCATCACTTGGCACGAACTGCCAACGCCAATTCGCCACACGACGAATCCAGCGCGAACCAAAGCCATCGTCGCCATCGAGAATCGAAGGTCGCACAATCGAGTAATCCGCGTTGGTTTCGGCAATCGCAAACTCACCTGCGAGCTTCGAACGGATGAATTCGCTTTCGGCCGTATCGCTTAAACCGAGTGCGCTCACATGGACGAAGCGCTTTCCGTAAACGGCGCACGCTTTAGCGATGCGATACGGTGCCCAATGATGAATCTCAGCATAGGTTTCGCGAAAACGCGGACGCAAAATGCCGACGCAGTTCACGACCGCGTCAAAAGGTTTCACGATGTCGCACCAATCGATGCAGCGCGAAACTTTTTGCAGCGACACCGTTTGGTAAGTAAGCCGTTCTGTGTTCGATGCGATTTTCTTTCGGGTTCCCACCGTTACCTCGTGCCCGCGCGCAAGCAAGGCACGCGCCGCATAGCGACCGATGAACCCTCTTCCACCAAGCACTAGAACTTTCATCGCTTCCCTACCCTTTCCCGACGGTTTGGCCGCCACTTTGCCGCCGCCACCGAAGTTTCTTCAACTTTGACTTTCATCTGTCACTCGGCTTGTTTTGCCTGATTTGTCTGCTACATCATTTATTTCTGTCTTGACAGAAATATACGAACAAGAGAAAATCAAGTCAACAAGTTTCTGACGTTTTTTGTCACATCGAGAAAAAGCTTCGATGCCCGCCCTCACCATGTCTCCCATCACCGAGCGCTTCGTCCTGCATTGGGGCGAGATGGGCGCGCGCTGGGGCGTGAACCGCACGGTGTCGCAGATTCATGCGCTGCTCTTCGTGAACGGTGCGCCGTTAACCGCAGAGGATATTTCGGAGACTCTAGGCGTGGCTCGCTCGAACGTGAGCAACAGCCTGCGCGAATTGCAAAACTGGAACCTCGTTCGCGTGACCCACATCCTCAGCGACCGTCGCGACTTCTTCGAGACGTCCACCGATCCGTGGACGCTCATGCGCACGATTGTGCGCGAACGAAAACTTCGCGAGTTTGACCCCACCGTTCAGATGCTCTCGTCAACCCTCCACGATCCCGAATTCGCAAAAGAACCGCCCGAGCGCCAGCAACGCGTTCGCGACACCCACGCACTGATGCAATCGCTCGGCATCTGGGTTGACGATATGCTGCGTCTGGAGCCGTCGGTGCTCACCAAGCTCTTGAAATTAGGCAGCAAGGTGCAAAAGTTTTTGTTGAGCGCGACCGGTAAGAAATAACTTCGCGTTGAAAGCGACAAACATGCAGTCCGTTGCCTACCCGATTACGATTTACTACGACGCATCTTGCCCAATCTGCGAGCGAGAAATCCATCTGTTGAAAGAGTTTGATCGCGACAACAAGATCGAACTCGTTGATTGTTCGCCCATTGAATACGTCGGCGAAGACGGATTTTCGCGCGAATCGATGATGAAGCTCATTCACGCCAAAGCCAGCGATGGCAAGTGGTTAGTGGGTGCACCTGTGTTCGCCGCAGCCTATGCGGCGAGTGGAATTCCGTCACTGGCGAAGCTCTGGGGGGCGCGCCCGTTGCAGCCGCTTTGGCGCGTCGTCTATCCGTGGATCGCGAACAATCGGCAACTGCTCTCGAAGCTTGGCTTCACGCACAGCTTCGATCGCTTCGTTCGGTGGTTGCATGCGCGCGAAGCCAAAAGAGCACTTGCACGTTCGCAAGCATGTGCGGATGATCGCTGCGATGTGCCACCGCAGGGTT
>JAAFJI010000157.1 GCA_013298045.1 Betaproteobacteria bacterium | reverse complement strand
CAAAGTGGCAGCACCACGGCCTGCGCTTGCCGCAGCTGCTCCACGGTTGTTGCCGCCTTCAGTGCGGCCATCGCCGCATCAACAGAATCACGCCCTCGAAACGGTCTGGACATCGCGCACTCCCTAACTGAGATGCGCCTATTATCTATCTATTGAATTAGAAGTGGAATTAGAGCGATTTTTTCACTTTATCAGCTGTGAATTTTTCTGCGAGACAACTGAGTTTGATCGAGGCGATCATTCGAATAGCTGCCACATCGATTACCAGTAGCGCATCGCACTCTCAAAAAGCGCCTGCAGCGAGGCTTTACTTACCTCTTTCGGCGCATTCTTGATCACCCGCTGCTGCGGAAACGCCCGATCTGCCAGTGTGGCCGCATCGACTGTGGAATAGCCGACCCCTTCGAGCCCATTCGGGAAGTTCACCGCGCGCATCATCTCGATGAGTTTCTTTGCCACGACTTCGCCAGCGTCGGCCAATCCCGCCGTTGTTGTGTCCGCGCCGAGAAACCGCGCGGCCTCCAGGTGACGCTCCGGCACCGCGTCGCCAGTAAAGCGGTACACGCTGGGGGCGTTGAGCATGACGCTCATCCCGTGCGGCACCATCGGTGCGTCCTGCGGGTAGCCCTGCGGCGGTTTGAAATCTCGCACCAGGCCAGAAACGGCGTAGCTCATGCCGTGCGGCAAGTGGCAGCCAGCGTTGGAAAATGTCATCCCGGCGATCAACGCCGCGTACATGATCGCTGCGCGCGAATCTTGATCGTCTCTATCGTTCACTGCGGCGACAAAGTGCTGACCGATTAAGCGCAGCGCCTCGCGCGCGCCCATGTCGCTCCACAGGTTCGCGCCCTGGTTCATGGGTCGCTTTGCACCGTCAAAGCCATCGTAGGTTTTCGCTTTTGCCGAATGGGCGCGCGCGGTGTAGCTTTCAAGCGCGTGTGAAAGTGCGTCAAATCCGTTGGCGGCAATGACCGCAGGCGCGAGCGTGTGGGTCACCTCGGGATCGACCAACGCGCGACTCGGCAGCAGATAGCGCGACAGAATTCCAGTTTTGCACTGTTGCTCGATCAAATCGAAGATCGCAATACCGGTGACCTCGCTGCCAGTGCCGCAGGTGGTCGGGCAGGCAATGTGCGGCTTAAGCGCGCCGGGTACTACTTTGCCCTGACCGAGCGGCGCGTTAACGTAGGCAAGAAAATCGTCGGGGTAACTTGCGTAGAGATTGGCCGCCTTCGCGGTGTCGATCACGCTGCCGCCGCCGACCGAGACGATGCCGTCAAACGCGCCGCCAAGTGCGAACTTCGCTGCTGCTTTGAACGAACGATCCGTTGGCTCAACTTCGCAGTCCCAGTAGATCTCAACGTCGCAACCGGCAGCGTTCAGCGACTGTTTGACCGTCGTGACATAGGGCAAATCGCGCACGGTTTTATCGGTAAACAGCGCAACCCGTCGCATCCCAAGGGCGCGCGCATGCGAACCTGCCTCGCGCAGACAGCCTGGACCGAAGGTGAAATGATTGAGCTCGACACTAAACGCCGCGTCGCCAGCGTGCTCATCAAGCCCTTGGAGTCCGTAATAGCGACAGCAGTTGTACATGGCAGATGCCCCGCGCCGAGAAAATGTTTCGCTCCGCACTATATGCGCTTTCACGCGGTTTTGCGGATAAGCTGCTTAGGCAGTCTTTTCGCCGGGTGGCAGGCGTGGAGGCGATTTCGCACCACAGTTTTCTCGTTTCAACACGCGTTCGTTATCCTTTAAGCGCTCCAAAGCTGCCCAGCACTGCTCGGACGTCGGGAACCTGGTCATCGTCGGTGCGTTGTAGGCTAATCCGCCCGGAACGACCCGCTCAAAGCTCGAGACGTAGAAATAAGGTAACACCGACTCGGGCGCGGGATCCACGGCGCATCGGTATCTACCCAGCGAGGCTTTTGTTTGCTCGAGTTCGCTGTTATTGTTGGTGGCGTTGACCTCGCAGCTCACTGAGCCCATGCCTACCGAGTGCTCCCACACGACGACGCCATCGTCAACGAATTGCAGATAGCGCGTCATGCCTGAAATCCCTTTTTCTAGAGACTGGCAGCCCGCAAGCCATGCGAAAGTCAGTAGTACAAAAGCGATCCTCATTACATCCCTCGTAAGTCAGCAGTTCGAAGCCTGGCACAAACGAGAGGATACAAAAAACCCGGCACTCGGGCCGGGTTTGTCGGTGTGATCAGCAGGCTTAAGCCTCGATTTCCGCACGCATCTGCTTCATCGCTTTGACTTCGATCTGACGAACGCGCTCGGCGGAAATACCGTACTTGTCGGCGAGCACTTGCAGCGTTTCTTCTTCGTCTTCGGCGAGCCAGCGGCGGGTGATGATGTCGCGCGAGCGCTCGTCGAGTTTCACCAGCGCACGCTTCAAGCCCTCGTGATGAAAACGCGAAACCTGCTCGGCCTCGATCACATTCGCAGGATCGGAATTGTCGTCAGCGCGGAGGTACGCGATTGGCGAAATCGCTTCGCTTTCGGAATCGTCCGGCGTGCCGTCCATCGCGATGTCGCGCCCGTTCAGGCGCATATTCATCTCGAACACTTCTTCGGGCTTGACGTTTAATTCTTTAGCGATGCGCTTAGCTTCCGCTTGAGTGAGTGCATGCTCGCCCGAGCGCATGGCACGCAGGTTGAAGAACAATTTGCGTTGTGCCTTGGTCGTTGCGACCTTGACCATGCGCCAATTCTTCAATATGTATTCGTGAATTTCTGCGCGAATCCAGTGCAACGCGAAGCTCACCAGGCGAACGCCGCGCTCCGGATCGAAGCGCTTCACTGCCTTCATCAAGCCGACATTGCCTTCTTGCACGAGATCACCCTGCGGCAACCCGTAGCCCATGTAATTACGGCTCACGGAAACAACCAGGCGCAGGTGACTCATCACCAGCGAGCGCGCGGCTTCGAGATCGTCCATGTACTTGAGGCGCAGCCCCAGCTCGAATTCTTGCTCCGCCGTCAGAAGCGGATACTTGTTGACCGCTGTCACGTACTGGTCAATTGTGCCAAGTGCGGACGGGACGGGGAAATTCAATGTTGCGGTCGGGTTAGCCATATGCAATGTCTCCAATCAACTGTTGCCGTCGATATCTGTTGCGCGACGGCGCGCCGTGCGGATTCCGCCTTGATTCAAAACGTATCCAGTACCCCCACGAGGGGGCGGGTCGAGCAAGACCGATTGCTTGCCACCCCGCCAGGGCGATCCAACCGGATCAGCCCAAGTGCATCAGGTGGTTGATTGCTCACCGCTTTAGCACTCGCATCGTAAGAGTGCTAACAATTGTAAATAGTTCCTGACTTTTTTGCTCAAGTTAAGCAGAGCGACTCAAAAAAACAACAAAACCACCCAAAGCCATAATAAATAAAAGACACAGCTAATAAAATTATATTGTCTATATATCCGTAAACAATATAAAGCTCATATTTAACAGGGCGTATAACAGAATAGCTATTTAGGAACAGCCCGCCAAGCGCCTGGATCGTCGCCTGCAGCGATCAAAGCGAGGCCATATGCGATCGATTCGAGCTGGTCGCCTGTTTCAATCGCGCCCGGGTCGAACCTGCGTTCGAAAATCGCTCGCACCGCAGGTATGAACGAGCTCCCGCCGGTCAGGAACACACGGTCAACGGCAGTCGCGTCGAGCCCGGCGGCACCCAGCGCGTCATCAACTGACTGCTCGATTAGCCGCAGGTCGCCTGCGATCCAGCCCTCAAACGCATCGCGCTCGATTTCGGCGGAGAGGGCAAAATCGTGACCGACCCCGCGTGCCGAAAAACTAAGCGTTGCGGTCGGCGCATGCGATAGCGCCGCTTTCGCGTCGGCCACAGCCTTGTACAGCGGATAGCCCAAATCGTTTTCAATAATCGCAAGAAACTTGACCAGCCCATCGCGATCAATCGCGTAGCGCAAAAACTCGCGCAACTCGCGAAGCACGATCGGAGATTTCATCAAAGCCAGCTGGCTCCACTGTGCAAATCGGTGGTGGTAATACGAAGGCACTTCGAGCAACTTATCGATGCTTTTGTATTTTGCTCGGTAACCTAGCTGCGGCAAGATTGCATGCTCGAGAATTCGGTAGTCAAACACATCGCCTGCGACCGCGACACCCGAGTGTGAAAGCGGAATCGAGGTGAGTTTTCCCGCATACGGCTCAAATCGAATGATTGAAAAATCGCTCGTGCCACCGCCAAAGTCGGCGACCAGTACTGTTGAGGCTTTACTCAGTCGCTGGGCGAAAAAATAGGCAGCAGCGACGGGTTCGTAAACATACGTGATCTCATCGAAACCGACCGTTTTGAGCGCCCGTTCATAGCGTTCGAGTGCGAGCGACTCCTTCGCGTTCGTCCCCGCAAAATTCACCGGACGCCCCATCACCAAATGTTTGGGCAGCCGCGCAAGCGTGCCTCCCGTATGCACGCGAAGTTTTTCGAGAAACGCAGCGAGCAAGCTTTCGAACGTGAACTTGCGACCGTGAATAAAGGTATCGGAGAAGAGTGGGCTGGCCGCAAAGGTTTTGAACGATTGCAGAAAGCGACAATCGGTCGGATCGTCAATGAGGCGCTCAATCGCCCAGGGGCCCGCCTCAAAGCGCAAATCGCGCACGCTGTCGTTTTCGTCCTCCCAAAAGCACATTGCCGAGCGAAATGTTGAGTACACCCGCTCGTCGATCGTCGATTGCAGCTTGAAAGGAACGACCGCGGCCTCACCTTGACCCGACGAGGTTGCGATCACAGTGTTGGTCGTACCGAAATCGAGCCCAATAGCCAAATGTGGGATGTCGTTCATCGTGAAAGAATGCAAAAACGCTGCCTTCGCGCACGGGTTCCCGTGAGCGCGCGCGGCGACGTTGAAGCAAGAAAGGCGGGGGCGCGATTATAGTGAGCCTTCGAAAACGCGTCCTATGAATACGCCCGCACCAGACAAAAAGTCGATCAGCGCCCGATTCGCGGTGCTCGGTTTCTTGTGGCCCTTTGTCCGCCCGTACTGGAAACGCCTGGCATTTGCCATGTTCGGTCTTGCGCTCGCAGCGGGGGCGGTGCTCGCCATTGGCGAAGGCTTAAAGCGCGTGATCGATCAGGGCTTTGCTGCGCAAAACGCAGCGCAGCTCGACAAGATTCTGCTCGTGATGGTTGCGCTTGCGGTTGCACAGGGCGCGGGCGTCTATATCCGTTTCTCGAACATTGCGTGGATCAACAACCGCGTCGTAAATGACATTCGACAGAAAATCTACTCGCATCTGTTGACGCTGTCGCCCGCGTTCTTCGAGAAAGAGCGCGTTGGCGATGTGCTCTCGCGCCTTTCGAACGATACACAGGTGCTCGAAGGCGTTGTTTCCTCCGCGTTCTCTTGGGCGCTACGCAATCTCGTGATGATGCTGGGCGCACTCGTCATGCTTGCGATCACCTCGCTCAAATTGCTCGGGCTCGTGCTGATCGGCACGCCGCTCATCATCGCGCCGGTTGTCATCCTCGGTCGTCGCGTGCAAAAACTTGCAAAAGCCTCGCAAGATCGGCTCGCCGAAGCGCTCGCGCGGGGCGACGAAACGATTCACGCCGTGCGCACCGTGCAAGCGTATGCGCGCGAGGACTTCGAGAAATCGCGCTTTTCGGAGCGCATCAATGCGCTCTTCACTAATGCTGCGGAGCGCGAGCGCAACAGCGCGATGTTGACTGCGATTGTGATCGTGCTCGCCTTCGTCGGCATCTCGCTCATTCTCTGGGTCGGCGGACGCGATGTACTTGCCGGGAACATGACTGCAGGGCAGCTCTCTGCATTTGTGTTCTACGCGGTGATCGTCGCTACCGCCGTCGGCGCGATCGCCGAAGTGTTTGGTCAACTCAAACGCGCTGCGGGCGCGAGTGAGCGTATTCGTGAATTGCTCATCACAGTGAGCGAAATTCGTTCGCCGGAAACCGCAAATGTGGCTACATCGAACGCGCCCGTCGACCAAACTGTCGGCGGCGTAATTCGCTTCGACAATGTGAGTTTTTCGTACCCGACGCGTCCACAAACGAAATCGCTTGACGGTTTTTCGCTCGCGGTAAAACCCGGTGAAGTCGTCGCGCTGGTCGGTCCAAGCGGCGCGGGGAAGACGACCGTGTTTCAGCTCTTACTGCGCTTCTACGATCCGCAGGCTGGTCGCGTTCTCGTTGACGGGGTCGATGCGCGTGCAACCGATCTCGTCGCGCTACGCTCGCGCGTGGCGCTCGTATCGCAAGACCCGGTGATTTTTTCTGATTCGCTCTTTGAAAACGTGCGCTACGGGCGGCTTGATGCAACAAAGGAAGAAGTGCTTGCAGCCTGCGAAGCGGCGCATGTCACCGAATTCGCGACAGCATTGCCGCAAGGCTTCGACACCACGCTCGGCGAGCGCGGCGTGCTTCTCTCCGGTGGCCAGCGCCAACGCGTCGCCATCGCCCGCGCGATTCTCGCGAACCGACCGATCTTGTTGCTCGACGAAGCTACAAGTGCGCTCGATTCGGAGAGCGAAGCGCTAGTCACCGATGCGCTCGAGAAGATTGCGCGACAACACACGACGCTCGTGATCGCACATCGCCTCTCGACCGTGCAAAACGCGGATCGCATCGTGGTCATCGATGAGGGGCGCGCGCTAGCCGAAGGGAGGCATGCGGAGTTACTCGTTTCGTCGCCGCTCTATTCGCGATTGTCGTCGCTGCAACTGAAGCGCTAGCGCAAAAATCGTAGGCGCGCGCACCCACGCAACCTTGCAGATTCGCTTCGCCAAAAAGCCCCGCATGTAACGCGTGCGTAATGTCCTGAATACGCGTTTCCCGATTTCATGGTAAGTTACGTATCCAAGGCGCTTTTATGCGCGGCAATGGGAACAGGTTTACCGATGTCGCTAGCGATCTTGGCTCTAGATTCCGGAGGACAGCCGAAGGGTTGGATGACGCCGGAAACAGCCGTTTGTCAGTATGCCCGAGGCAACGTAGTCTGGGCGCTCGGGGAAGTCATCTTCACTTTTCGCGGCGGCATTCAACGTAAGAGCGGCGAGCGCAGCGTAATCGAAGTTTCTTCCATCATCGCCTGTGAAGGTGAACACAAGCACTCAACGTGGAGCCCTGTTTCGGCGCTACCCGGACGCGATAACCGCTTGCTCTTCGCGCGCGATCGCCATCTTTGCGCTTATTGCGGTGACGAATTCGCCGAAAGCGAATTGACGCGCGATCACATCATTCCGCGCTCGCAAAACGGCAAAGACACCTGGGAAAACTGCGTAACCGCCTGCCGCGATTGCAACCTTTCCAAAGCCGGTCGCACGCCCGAACAAGCGGGTCTGCGTTTGCTCTATGTGCCGTACCGCCCAGTGAAAAGCGAGAAACTCATTCTCGCTAACCGTCACATCCTCGCCGATCAGATGGAATATCTGCAAGCGCTTGCGAAGACGCACAAGAAGTTGATGCGCGCGGCGTAGCCGATGTCGCCGCGATCGCAGGACTAGCGGATTTCGAATGTGGAATTGACCGTCGCGCCATCGACGATGTCGTACTTGCCCTCTGCTTTTTTTACGACGTTGAAACAAACTTCTTTTCCGTCGCGAAGCTTTTCCCACTTGAAGCAAATCTTATCCCCGTCGAGACGATAAGTGCCCTTGTCGCTCATCGCGCGCGGCTGGCTAATGTCGACCCACATCTTGCGATCGGGCGCGTATTCGGCGCGCCCCAAGGCACCACTCGGCGTGTAATACAAAATCTTGAGTGGCTTTGAGTAGAGCGCGTCGAGCTCCTGCGCTGTGAGCTGCTGGGCGGTCGAGTGTGGCGCAAAGCCTGCGGCTGCCAAAGCGAATGCAAATTTCCAGTTGCTAAAAGTCATGTGGATTCCCTCGATGTATTGATCTGAAACGACATTGTTGCAGGACAGGTATGAGCACGCCCCACCAGCGCACGTAGGAAGCGAAACCGATCGAGTCGGCTCGGCATAATCGGGGCATGCGCCACTTACCTCTAGCCGCCGCACTGGCGGCGCTGACCAACGCCACCGTCTGGGGGCTTTCCTGGATTCCCCTCAAATATCTAGAGCGCAATGGAGTGCCATCGCTGTGGGCGACGTTTTTCGTGTTCTTACTGTGTTCGATTGCGGTCGTCGTTGCGCGACGTAGCGCACCGCGAGCACTTTGGGGGAACAAAGCGCTTTGGTGGCTTGTGATTGCGGCGGGCGGAACGAACGCTTGCTTCAACATCGCGCTCGCGCAGGGCGACGTCGTGCGTTGCATCTTGCTGTTCTATTTAATGCCGATGTGGGTGGTGCCGCTCGCGCGATGGTTGTTGAACGAACCGATCACGTTAACCGCGCTTGCCCGTGTCGCGCTTGCAATCGCAGGCGCGTCGCTCGTGCTCGGCGAAGGGTCGTTTATTGCACCGATTCCGCATTCGGTGGCCGATTGGCTCGCGGTTGCTGGCGGCGCATTCTTCGCGTTGAACAATGTGATTTTGCGCAAGTACAACTCAACGCCCGAGGACGCGCGTGCGCTTGGCATGTTTTTGGGCGCGGTGG
>JAAFJI010000156.1 GCA_013298045.1 Betaproteobacteria bacterium | reverse complement strand
CGATCTGGGTAATTGATCGGCTGGAGATAGATGCCGTGATGCTGCATCAGCCGGTCGGTGAGCGTCTTGACTTTCACCGGATCGCCGACGAACACCGGAACAATATGCGACGGATTTGTCATCACCGGCAGCCCGTGCGCGGTGAGCTTTGCCTTGACTTCGGCGACTCGCTCGCGCTGCAAGCGGCGCTCCTCTTGGGAGCGCATCAGATGTGAGACGCTCGCGATCGCGCCGGCGCAGAGCACTGGGGCGAGCGATGTGGAAAAAATAAATGAAGCGCCGAAGCTGCGGATGCAATCAATCACATCGGCGCTGCCGGTGACGTAGCCGCCCTGCATGCCGAAGGCTTTGCCGAGGGTGCCTTGAATCACGTCGATTTGATCTGCGACCCCCAGTTCCTGGCTGACACCACCACCACGCGCGCCGTACATGCCGACCGCGTGTACTTCGTCGAGGAACGTCATCGCGCCGTACTTTTTTGCGATGCGTGCGAATTCGCCAATCGGCGCGATGTTGCCGCTCATCGAATAGACACTCTCGAACACAACGAGTTTTGGGCGATCCGGCGCAATCGAGGCAAGTTTCGCTTCGAGGTCGCGGGGGTCGTTGTGCTTAAAGATGAGCTTGTCCGCGCCAGAGCGCCGGATACCCTCGATCATCGAATTGTGGTTGTCGCCGTCAGAGACGATCACCGTATTCGGCAGCAAAGATCCGAGTACCGACAGCGAAGCCAGATTCGCGCTATAGCCCGAGGTGAAAGTCAGCGCCGCCGGTTTATCGTGAAGCGCAGCGAGCAGTCGTTCAAGCTCGACATGCAGCGAATTGGTGCCGCCGATGTTGCGCGTGCCACCGGCGCCGGTCGCCCCGTCGTTGATCGCAGAGAGCATCGCATCGCGCACACTCGCGTGATGCCCCATGCCGAGATAGTCGTTTGAGCACCACGTAATGACGTCACGCTGTTCACCGCCGCTATGAAATTCCACTTGCGGAAAGCGGCCGCGCGGTCGCGACAGCTCTGCGAAAATGCGGTAGCGACCTTCGCGCTTGAGCGCATCTAGTCGCGCGGCGAACAAACCAGGGTAATCGGCAGAACGGATCACAGCGCAATGCTTTCGAAGTTAGAGGGTGATTTTAAGGGTGAACCTGGGGGCAACGCCGAAAGTCGATGGTGTTGCGGACGATTCTCATTTGCGGTTGGCGTGTCGGATGCACCCATCGTGATGGGCATTGTGAACGTGACGCCGGATTCTTTCTCTGACGGCGGTCAATACTTCGATCGGAACAGCGCCGTTGCTCATGGACTGCACCTGGCCGATGCGGGCGCGCAGATTCTCGACGTAGGCGGTGAATCGACCCGGCCGGGCGCGCCGGAGGTCTCAGCCGAGGAAGAGTGCGCTCGCGTGCTGCCGATTGTCGAGGCGCTCGCAAAACTCGGACATTGCGTCTCGATCGATACCAGAAAACCGGTGGTCATGCGCGCCGCCATCGATGCCGGTGCATCGATTGTCAACGACGTGTACGCGCTTCGCGCGGAGGGCGCAGCGGCGCTCTGCGCGAGGGCGAAGGTCGGTGTGGTGCTCATGCACATGCAGGGCGAGCCTGCAACGATGCAGCAGACCCCGCAATACGACGATGTCGCGCTCGAAGTACGCGATTTCCTGCGACAACGCGCCGAGGTTTGCATCGATGCAGGTATCTCGCATGACGCCATCGCCATCGATCCGGGCTTCGGCTTCGGCAAAACTTCGGCGCACAATCTGGCGCTCACGAAGCAGCTCCGCCTGCTGGCGGGACTTGGTCTGCCGATCGTCGCTGGGTGGTCGCGCAAGCGAACGATTGGCGAGATTACCGGACAGACGCGCGCGAGCGAGCGCGTGAGCGGCAGCGTTGCCGCAGCGCTTGCCTGTGTCGCACGAGGCGCGCGGGTGCTGCGGGTTCACGATGCGCGTGCGACAGTCGATGCACTCAAGGTGTGGCGTGCGATTGGCGGTTCTATGGACGGTTCGATTGGCGATACACCATAGCGGCAGAGCGGCACGATCCAACACTACAATCGAAAACTACAATCGAAACAGAGCGCAGTCGGTCTTGGCCGTTGCCCACGTCGCGCGACTTGCGCAAAAAAATCAAGGTGGAGACCATGGCAAGCAGAAAATACTTCGGCACCGACGGCGTTCGCGGGGAGGTGGGCGTGGCTCCCATCACGCCGGATTTCATTATGCGGCTCGGACATGCGACCGGTCGCGTGCTCAAACGACATTGGAAATCAAACGCTCATCCTGCCGTACTGATCGGCAAAGACACCCGCGTTTCCGGCTACATGCTTGAGGCTGCACTCGAGGCCGGACTTGCCTCCGCAGGCGTTGACGTGATGCTCACCGGTCCGCTTCCGACGCCTGCGGTTGCCTATCTCACGAGGGCGCTGCGACAAGCGGCAGGGCTTGTGATTTCCGCTTCGCACAATCCGTTTCAGGATAACGGGATTAAGTTTTTCAACAGCGACGGCGACAAACTCTCCGACGACGCCGAGCTTGAAATTGAGGCGGAATTCGATGCCGGAATTCGCTGTGTGCCGTCCAGTGAAATCGGCAAAGCGAAGCGACTCAACGATGCGCAGGGCCGCTATGTCGAGTTTTGTAAGCGCGCTTTCCCGACCGAGCTTACGCTTCGCGGTCTGAAAATCGTAGTCGATTGCGCGCATGGCGCTGCCTATCAAGTCACCCCCGCCGTGTTTCATGAGCTCGGTGCCGATATCGTCACAATCGGTGCGGCGCCGGACGGCGTAAACATCAACAAGGGTGTCGGCGCACTCTATCCGGAATACATCACCGAGAAGGTCATCAACCACGGTGCCGATCTCGGCATTTCGGTGGATGGCGACGCCGATCGTCTGCTCGTCGTCGATGCGAAAGGCAAGGCCTACGATGGCGATCAACTGGTCTACATCATCGCTGCGCATCGCGCCGCACAGCGGCAATTGCACGGCGGCGTCGTCGGCACGCAAATGACAAACTACGGACTCGAGCGCGCGTTCACCGATCGCGGCATTCCGTTTGCACGGGCGAAAGTTGGCGACCGCTACATTCTGGAGATTCTGCGCGAGAAAAAATGGTTGATTGGCGGCGAAAATTCCGGTCATATTCTCTGCCTCGATCGACACACGACCGGTGACGCGACCATTGCCGCGCTAGAAGTTCTATGCGCCTTGGTGCAAAAGAATCAGTCGCTTGCGGACGCTTCCGCCGACGTTGTACTTCTGCCGCAGCACCTCATCAACGTGCGCATCGATCGCGCCTCCGCCTGGGCAGATAAGGCGCAGGTGAAATCGACGATGGCCGACTGGGAGAAAAAGCTCGCCGGCAAGGGCAGGATTCTGTTGCGTCCGTCGGGCACAGAACCGGTCGTGCGCGTGATGGTCGAGGCGGAAGACGAAGCGCTGGCGCGCTCCGGTGCTGAGGCGATTGCCGCTGCCGTCGCGGCGTAGCTTTGCGCTCGGAGCGTCCCTGGCCGCGATCAGTTTTTCGTTAGAGTAAATTGAAGGCGCGCCGCCAGAGGCGCCCCTACTTTAGGCAACGATGAAGCTCCCGTACTCTCACCTTGACCTGATCGCCTTTGCAGTGTTTGTTCTCTGCTGGTTTGGCTACGATTGGTTTGCCAAGCGCCACTCGAACGATCGGCCGAGTTTGCTCACGGTCATGAATCCGTTTCGCGAGCGCTGGTTTGCGCAAACGCTCACGCGCGACAACCGTATCGTCGATTCGGCGTTGACGACGAACTTGCTGCACAGCGCGACGTTCTTTTCGTCGACGACCGTGCTCGTGCTCGGCGGTCTGATCGCGCTCTTTGGTTCGGTCGAGAAAAGCGTTGATGTCTTCGAGAATTTGCCGTTCGCGCAACGCACCTCGCAGCAGCTGCTCGAAGCAAAAATCGTATTGCTGATTTTGCTTTTTATCTACGCGCTCGTGAAGTTCACCTGGTCGGTGCGGCAATTTAACTTCGTGACGATCTTGATCGGCTCAATGGCACCGAAAGGCGAGACGTCCGACGATGACGAAGCGGCGGCCGAGCGCGCGGCTGGCATCATGAAGCTCGCCGGTGAGAATTTCGGGCAAGGCTTACGCGCGTATTACTTCGCGCTCGCAGTGTTGATGTGGTTCGTACAGCCGTTGTTCTTCATCGCCGGCACCGTGGTCGTGACGGTGATGCTTTATCGCATGGAATTTCACTCACGCACGCTAGACGTGCTCAACGGCAAATTCGCGCCCGAGCAACCAGCCAAGAGAAATAGCCCTTAAGCGCATTGCCCCATAAAAAATAAAGAAAACTCGAATTTAGTCGTACTTCGAAATTAATTAAAAATACGGCCAATTCTTTATTTCACAGGGCATTGACTAATGATGCTGCTGATAAGTCTCGTCACTGCGCATGCATTTGATGCGAGCGCCGAAAATTCACTCGCTTGCGACTTGGAGCACAAGTTTCCCGAAGTTTTTCCCCTCGAAGAGCATGAGTAGCGCTTCCGGGAATTTATCGATCCCGACCACGACGTCTTCTTTCGATTTCATCTTGCCATTCTTCAAATAGCCCGCCATTTCGGCGACGGCCAAGTGATAACGATCCGCGTAATCGAAGACAACGATGCCTTCCATGCGTGCGCGATTGACCAGCAGCGACAAATAATTTTTCGGGCCGTTCACGGCGGTCGTGTTGTTGTATTGCGAAATCGCGCCGCAAATGATGATGCGAGCTTTTTTGTTGATCCGCGTGAGGACGGTATCCAAAATTTCGCCACCGACGTTGTCGAAATACACATCAACGCCTTCGGGGCAGTGTTGTTTGAGCCCATCTTTCACCGAACCATTTTTGTAGTCGATGCAAGCGTCAAAGCCGACTTCGTTGACCACCCAATCGCATTTCTCTTTGCCGCCAGCGATGCCAACGACGCGACAGCCCTTGATCTTCGCGAGTTGCCCGACGGTTTGCCCGACCGCGCCCGCGGCACCCGTGACCACGACCGTTTCGCCTTGCTTCGTCAAATTCGGTTGTCCGACGTCCATTAATCCGAAGTAACCCGTCATGCCCGGCATGCCAAGCACATTCAACCACTGCGTGAGCGAACCGACGCGCAGATCGACCTTCACGATGCCTGCACGCTTGATGCTCTTCTCGTCGAACGACGAATACTCCTGCACGTTGAGTCCGCCGATCACAACATCGTCAACTTTGTACGCGTCGTTGTGCGAGGTAACCACCTTGCCAATCCCGCCCGCGCGCATCACAGCGCCGATCTCCACCGGCGGGATGTAGCTCTTGCCTTCGTTCATCCAACCGCGCATTGCCGGATCGATTGACAGCGATAGCGTTTTGACAACGATCCCGCCCGCGCCCGGATTGGCAACGGTCTCTTCGGTGAAATTCCAGACGTCGCGCGTTGGCATCCCCATCGGGCGTTTAGCAAGACGGATTTGATGGTTTGTGAGCGGGGCGGAAGAGGTCATAGCGGCTACCGTACGAGGGAAAAGTTGCAATTATCGCCTTCTGGGGAGACAAGGTTCGGGCGGTCCATCCATAGGGCGCAGCAAGGGTCGGTCGCACTGCGCCCGAATTGGTGCGAGTCAACGTGCGACCTCCGTTAGAATTTCAATTTCCCGCTCGGCGCACGTCATGACCAAATACGTCTTCGTCACCGGTGGGGTGGTGTCCTCCCTTGGCAAGGGCATCGCCGCCGCTTCTCTCGCTGCGATCCTCGAATCGCGCGGTCTAAAAGTCTCCCTCGTAAAACTCGATCCGTACATCAACGTCGATCCGGGCACGATGAGCCCCTATCAACATGGTGAGGTCTACGTCACCGATGACGGAGCCGAAACCGATCTCGATTTAGGGCACTACGAGCGCTTCGTCTCGCAAAAACTCACCGCACGTAACAGCTTCACGAGCGGCAAGGTCTATCAAAACGTCATCAATAAAGAACGACGCGGCGATTACCTGGGCGGCACGGTGCAGGTGATTCCGCACATCACGGATGAGATCAAAGCTTCGATCAAAAGCGCCGGCGAAGGTCTCGATATTTTGATCGTTGAAATCGGCGGCACGGTCGGCGATATCGAATCGCTGCCGTTCATGGAAGGCATTCGGCAAATGGGCGTCGAAGTCGGACGCCGCAATCGTTGCTACATTCATTTGACGCTGGTGCCGTTCATCGCGAGCGCGGGCGAACTCAAAACCAAGCCGACGCAGCACAGCGTGCAAAAACTGCGTGAAATTGGTATCTTCCCCGACGTGCTGTTGTGTCGTTCCGATCGCATGGTGCCGCAGGACGAGTGCCGCAAGATTTCGCTGTTCACCAACGTTGAAGAGCGTGCGGTCATCTCAGTGCCCGATCTCGATACGATTTTCAAAGTGCCACAACTCTTGCATTCGCAATTGCTCGACGAGATCGTGTGTCACACGCTGGACATCGTCGCCAAGCCCGCCGATTTAACGCCGTGGGCGCATATCGTCGAGCGCACGCTGCATCCGAAATCGGTCGTCGATATCGCCTTCGTCGGCAAATACGTTGAATTGATCGATGCGTACAAATCGATCAACGAAGCGCTCAAAGCGGGCGGCATACATAACGATTGCAAGGTCAACATTCATTACGTCGAGAGCGAAAAACTCATCGACGAAGGCGCTGCGTCGCTTGAAAACATGGACGCGATTTTGGTCGGCCCTGGTTTCGGCGAGCGCGGTATCGAAGGCAAGATTGCTGCGGCGAAATTCGCGCGCGAATCGAAGATTCCTTACTTAGGTATTTGTCTCGGCATGCAAGTCGCGGTCATCGAATTCGCGCGCAGTGTGTGCGGACTCAAGGGTGCTCATTCGAGCGAGTTCGATAAGCAATCGCCACATCAAGTGATCGGCCTTGTCACTGAATGGAAAGACGCGAGTGGTAACGTGCAGAAGCGTGACGAGCATTCGGATTTAGGCGGCACGATGCGTTTGGGTGCACAGAAAGCAGCGCTCGTCGCAGGCTCGCTTGCCGCAAAAGTGTACGGAGCGACTGCAATCAATGAACGCCATCGTCATCGTTACGAAGTGAATGGCAATTACGTTGAGCAATACGAGAAAAACGGCATGGTGATCTCGGGGCGCTCGTCGGTGCAAAACCTGGTGGAAGTGATGGAGTATCCGCAGAGCGTGCATCCTTGGTTTTTGGGCGTTCAATATCACCCCGAGTTCAATTCCACACCACGCGGCGGACATCCGCTGTTCAAAGCGTTTGTTGCGGCGGCGATGGAGCAGCGAGCGAGGAGCAAACGATGAATGCGTTCGAAGGCAGGAGCGAGCTCGCTCGCGATCAGCGCTGGATAGATGCGAATGCCGTTCGCGAGCAAGCTCGCTCCCACCCATTTGGGAGTGCTCCGATTTACTCGCGGAGTTACGCGCTATGAACCTCTGCGGCTTCGAAGTCGGTCTCGACCGACCCTTCTTCCTGATCGCCGGCCCCTGCGTCGTCGAGAGCGAACAACTACAGATCGATACAGCGGGTACGCTTGCCGAAATGACGCGCGAGCTCGGTATTCCTTTCATCTTCAAATCAAGTTTCGACAAGGCAAACCGCTCCAGCGGCAAATCGTTTCGCGGTCCCGGAATGAAAGAGGGTTTGCGCATCCTCTCCGAAGTGCGTCGTCAACTCAAAATTCCCGTGCTCACCGATGTGCATGAAGTCGAGGGTCTAGATGAAGTGTGCGCGGCGGTGGATGTGCTGCAAACGCCCGCATTCCTCTGTCGCCAGACGGATTTCATTCATGCCGTCGCTGCCACTGGCAAGCCAGTGAACATCAAAAAAGGGCAGTTCCTCGCGCCCGGCGACATGAAAAACGTGGCGCAAAAAGCCAAAGACGCGAACGGTGGTCGCGACACGATCATGGTTTGCGAACGCGGCGTGTCATTCGGCTACAACAATCTCGTGAGCGACATGCGCTCGCTCGCGATCATGCGCGAGACGAATTGCCCGGTCGTGATGGATGTCACGCATTCGGTGCAGCTGCCCGGCGGACAAGGCACGTCAAGCGGCGGACAACGTGAATTTGTTCCCGTGCTCGCGCGCGCTGCGACGGCGGTGGGTGTCGCGGGGCTCTTCATGGAAACGCATCCGTCGCCCGACAAAGCGATGAGCGACGGGCCGAACGCATGGCCCTTGCCGCGTATGAAAGCGCTGCTTGCGCAACTTAAAGAACTCGATGCAATCGTGAAGAAGAACGGTTTCGTGGAACATCAATTAGTCGGCGAACATCGCCTTTAATCGCCCTAGGAAATAAGGCTTATGAGCGCTTTTGTCATTGCATCGGTTAACGTCACTGATCCAGAAAAATACAAGGGATATCAAGCATTAACGCCCGGAGCCATCGCCGCGCACGGCGGAAAGTTCGTCGTGCGTGGTGGCGCGATGGAGGTGCTCGAAGGCGAATGGTCGAGACCGCGTGTGGTGGTTCTTGAATTTGAATCGATGGACGCGGCGAAGAAGTTTTACCACTCGGCGGACTACACAGCCGCGCGCGCGAAGCGCGAAGGTGCGGC
>JAAFJI010000155.1 GCA_013298045.1 Betaproteobacteria bacterium | reverse complement strand
TGCCACCAACATGGCCGGCCGCGGTACCGACATCGTCCTGGGCGGAGCGCTTGAACCCGACCTTCGGGCGATTCGCGAAGACGAAACGCTTTCAGCCGAGCAAAAACAAGTGAAGCTCGCAGCGACCCAGGCGGATTGGCAAAAGCGGCATGACGCGGTACTCGCCGCTGGCGGTCTGCGTATCGTCGGCACCGAGCGTCACGAATCGCGCCGCATCGACAATCAGTTGCGCGGTCGCGCGGGTCGTCAGGGCGATGCCGGATCGAGCCGGTTTTATCTCTCGGCGGAAGATCAGTTGATTCGCATCTTCGGCGGCGACCGCATGAAAAATATCATGACCAAGCTGCGGATCCCCGACGGGGAGCCGATCGAGGCGGGCATCATGACCCGGCAAATCGAGAAGGCGCAGCTTAAAGTCGAGGCGCGCAACTTCGACATTCGCAAACAACTCCTCGAATACGACGACGTCGCTAACGACCAACGCAAAGCGATTTACGAGCAGCGCAACCATCTGCTCGAACACAAGAGCGTGGCCGAGACGGTGAGTGGCATGGTCGAGGGCTGGGTTGAAGACCAGGTGAATTCCCACGTGCCGCCGGAGAGCGCGGAAGAGCAATGGGATCTGCCCGGGCTTGAGGCTGCACTGATCGACATTGGCGTGGCCGCGCCG
The DNA here is from genome assembly GCA_013298045.1 of Betaproteobacteria bacterium. Taxonomy (GTDB): domain Bacteria; phylum Pseudomonadota; class Gammaproteobacteria; order Burkholderiales; family Casimicrobiaceae; genus Casimicrobium. Next base: position 7,957 of record JAAFJI010000155.1, on the reverse strand, counting down.
GTAACACAGTGGGCAAAAAGCGAACCCAATCTCGATGATGTCGATATTCGCGAACGTTGCAAAAAGGCGGCGCTAGACGCCTACGCGAAGAAACGCGAACTTGCAGGCGACGAAGCCTTCAGCCAGTTCGAGCGCAACATCGTGCTGCAAATCATGGACACGCAGTGGCGCGAACACCTGTCGAATCTCGATCACCTGCGCCAAGGTATTCACCTGCGCGGCTACGCACAAAAAAATCCGAAGCAGGAATACAAGCGCGAATCGTTTGAGATGTTCGGGCAAATGCTCGATCGTTTCCGCAGCGAAGTCGTTCGTATCCTGTTGACCGTGCAAATACGCAGCGAAGCCGACGCACAAGCCGCCGAAGTCGCGCCGCCGGTGCAAAACGTCTCCTACCAGCATGCAGGCATGGACGGCATGACCGGCGAGGCCGAACCCGACACCGATCCAAGCACCGCCGACGCCCGCGACGCCAAGGGCACGCCCGTCGTTCGTCAAGGCCCAAAACTCGGACGAAACGACCCCTGCTGGTGTGGCTCAGGCAAAAAATACAAACACTGTCACGGCGCGCTGGATTGACACGAGTAGCTGCTCGACCCGTGCGAAAGTGAACAGTTCAGCATGACGGAACGAGAAAGGCTCCCGCGTGGAGCCTTTCTCGTTCCGGGCGCACAAAGTCCACGCTGCACTATCATGGGCGCGTCTCCGAAGGTAGAGAGCAAATCGGCGACAAGTCTTTGTTGCGCGACCTCCGCCCTCGATGGTAATATGACAAAGTCATAAATCAACTTAGAGTCGCGTCATGCAAATCACTGCCCTTCTTCAACGTCTGGTCAAGGCTAGTGCAGCCGGGGGTACCGGCTCCAAGAGAGTATTGCTCGGGGGGGGCTTTCAATACTCTTACTGCTTTGCGCCAGCACCGTAACACAGGCGGCGAATAGAGCGGTTTACGATGCGGCTGCGAAGCCGATCTTCGATGACCAAGGTCGCAAGCGAATCATCATCGATTTTCTGCCATCTGCGAAGGACGCCTACGTCGCTGATACCAAGGATGCGCCGGATGATCGAAAAGCCACAAAGCACCCGCAGGTCGCACGGCTGGTTGACGATTACGAAAAGCGTTTCAAATTTAAGTCGGAATTGACCGTCACTTGGGTCGGCGCAAGTGCGACAGCGTTCTTAACCGAAGACCAGATCGAAAAGCTCAAGCGAGACCCACACGTAGAGATGCTGACTGAGGATCGCTATGTTGAATTTAGTGCCGCTTGGAGTCCACCGCCGTGGAGTAGTTCGTGGAACGGCACCCCGTGGGGAGAGCGACGAGACTGGGGACACACGGCGGTGAATGGTAAGGCCGTTTCCGACGTTGCGGGCGGCACCAAACGAAAGATCTACGTCATCGATGGCGGTGTCGCATATCACGCCGATCTAGCGAGCGTTTCGGAGCGCGTAAATGTGGCCTGTGGAAGCGTTGATTTGGGTACCGAATGTTCAAATTTGAGCGTTGGCTCCGGCGGACACAAGGGCTACTACGCGAAAGTTGGTTGTAACGCGCATGCAACGCACGTCGCCGGGATTATCGGCGCTACGCAAAACAACGGGCAGGGTCGAATGGGGATCTATGCAGGCGCGAATATTGTCTCGATCGCGCTACTCCGATCCCCGGGCACGATCAATGGAGCCTCCATGGGGCCATGGGTTCCGTGCGGCTCGGGCGACCCGATACTCTCGGAAATAGGCGCGGCGTTCGACTTCGTCTATGAAAGAAACTCGTACCAGCAAGCGTTTGGCATTCGTCCCAATATCGTGACCATGTCGATCAACTCAGGTGGTATCGGTTTCAATTTGAACGGTACGCCGCAGACCAATCGGGCGAAGCTCGAAAAAATGGTCGCGCCGTCGTCCGTATGGCGATACACCATACATGGCTGGATGCAGATTTTCTATCCCGGCGCGTTCTTTGTGCAATCTGCGGGAAACCAAGACAAAGATTCTTGTAGTCTTTCAGCGTTTGGAAATCCGAACGCTCCAAGCACCTTGTCTAGCGCGGCATACAAAACATCTGCGACAGCAATATCAACAAATCCGTCTGATGGCATTATGGTGGTTGGTGCGATTAAGAGTAACGGTCTCATCGCGAAGCCGTTTGCTGTATCGGAGCCGTCCGGGTTGGTCGATTCTGGACTCGGAACAAATTTCGGTAGTTGCATCGACATTTGGGCGCCGGGAGACGCGATCTACTCGACGTGGGGGGACGGACCGGACAGAACCAACTATTACGCGCCCGCGTTGGGGTCAATCACCTACAGCGGTGGTGAACCCAGCGACTTCGCACCTTGGATGTCTTGGAACCATATTCCACCATCGCCAATCACTTCGATGTCCCTCTTCGCAGGCTGGGCGCGGATATCGGGCACCTCAATGGCGGCACCACACGTCGCCGCCGCCGCTGCTTACATGGCGGACAAATTTAACTTGACGACGCCTGGAGCCATTGAGACGGCGGTACGTGAAAACGGTAAGCAAAACCAATCGCGTCTGCTCGTCTACCTGCCGGATTGAGTAGTGATTCGACGAGCGGCGTGCGGCACGCCGGCCGCTACTAAAGCAAGGAAAAGCTCATGAGGTTATGTATGCAACGCTCAAAGGTGTTTGCGCACGTCGTTCAAGGATTATTGATCGTAGTTTGTGCGACTCTTGTGTCGAATGCGGCAGCAGCTCCGGCATCGACGATTCCGGGCTATTTCGTAGTTCCCGCGTATCCGGTGCCGGGTTCGGCGCTCGCGGCGGAATTACCCGAGATCGCCGGGTTTCCGCCGCCCGTGCGTGTGATCGGCGGTGCCGACAATCCGCCGCCTACGATCACGGATCGCGGTGCGTTCGAAGATGTTTATCGCATCATTGAAGTCGGTCCCGAACCCTATCCGGACTATGGCTTCTATCTTATTTCGCAGTACCTACCGTTTAAACGCGGCGCGGCACGCTGCGCCGTCAGTCCGGTATACGGCTTGGCAGCGTCGTACGTTCCAGGACAAGTGACTCAATACCTAGCGGCCTATACCGATTGCACGCAAACCCCGACGAGTGAGCCGCAGAATCTCTGGGCTTTTCTCGATCGGAGCACAATCAAAACGCCGATTCGCCGCAAGGCAATCGACGGGTCGGAGTACGACGCCGTGCCCGTTGCGTTTGAACGCGAAGGCTTACCGTGGATCACATACTTCATGGGCTACCGTATGGGCGTCACCGCGTCTGAGAGCAATTGGCAGCCGGGCAGCGAGACGCGTTCCACTACTTTCTTGTCGACGTTTCGCGCTCCGGCGACTGCTCCTACGCTATGGTCGTCATTCCCGCAAGCGGCTGACAACTTTGAACTCGCCAAGCTCCCGCCACCGTTTGTCGAAGGTGAAGTCATCGAGTACGTCTATCGCCCTTTGCCCCCCAACGGATTCTGGCCGTCGCGCAACTATTTTTTCTATTCGGCATCGGCATCGGAGCAGTCGGCGTTGGAAGCTTCGGGCATTTGGTATCGTACCGGTTATACGTTCAAGCACGGTGGCTACGTGTCTGTGTGCAGATTTTTTGGCGGGACGACAACACGAAAGGCGCATGTATTCTCGGCTGATGGCAGCGAATGCGCGAGCCTGCGGGCGACGCCTGACTATGCGGACGAGGGCCTGCCGTTTCGCGCAAATGTGTTGATTCCTGCGAGTGCTAACAACCCGATCGTGACCTGTCCAGTGGAATCCAAACCGCTCTATAGGGTCTTAGATCCGCGAGGCGAGAATTCGCGATACACCACCAGCCGTCTGCTTGTTGACGGCATGACACGGGGCGGCGTATGGCAGGATAAAGGGGCGGTAATGTGCGTGCCTAACTGATTGACTCTGGCGAGAATTACCGACGGGTTCGCTCCGTGACGCGTCGTGTGCAAGAAATCGAGATAATCGGCTGATGCGGTCGCGACGGTATGTGCGATTGCATAGAAAACTGAAACCCTTGAAGTCTGCCACTCGCTATGCCCGTCAACTACACCCCACTTCCCGGCGCTGCCGCGCACCCCGTCTCAGGCGTTCGCCTTGCCGCCGTTCAGGCGCATGTGCGAAAGCCGAATCGCTACGACATGCTGTTGGTCGAGTTGGCGGGCGGTTCGCACGCGGGTGGCATCTTTACGCAAAGCCGTTTTGCAGCGGCCCCAGTGCAAGTTTGCCGCGCGCATCTCGCGACATCCTCAGCGATGCGTGCGCTGGTGATCAACACCGGGATTGCAAATGCAGCGACCGGCGAGTTGGGGCTTTCGAATGCGAACGCGACCTGCGCGCGCGTCGCCTCGGCGCTCGGCGTGAACGCATCGCAAGTGCTGCCGTTCTCGACCGGCGTCATCCTCGAACACCTGCCGATGGATCGCATCAACGGCGGCGTTGACATGGCGGCGAGAGCGCTCGCGAACAACGATCTCGCCGATTGGCAGCGCGCCGCGCAAACGATCATGACCACCGACACGGTCTACAAACTCGCGAGCGAGCGTGTCTTGATCGGCGGCAAAACGGCGAACATCACCGGCATCGCCAAAGGCGCGGGCATGATTCAGCCGAACATGGCGACGATGCTTGGTTTTGTGTTCACCGACGCCGCAATTTCGCCAGAGTTATTGGCTCCACTCAGTTTCGCCCTGGGAAATAAGAGTTTTAATAGAATTACGGTTGATGGCGATACATCGACGAATGATAGCTTTATCGTCGTTTCTACGGGGCAATGCGGCAATGAGCCAATTAAATCGCTCGATTCCGTTGACGGAAAGGCACTCTACGCAGCGCTTGAGCGCGTGAGCGTCACCCTTGCACAAGCAATCGTGCGCGACGGCGAGGGCGCAACTAAATTCATGACCATTGACGTCAAAGGCGGTCGCGACTTCGCCGAATGCGACAAGATCGCGCGAGCGGTCGCTCATTCCCCGCTCGTCAAAACTGCGTTTTTCGCGAGCGATCCGAACCTGGGTCGCATCTTGGCGGCGGTCGGCTACGGCGCACCCGCCGACCTCGACCCCACGAAAGTCACCGTGCATTTGAACGGCGTACTCGTCGCAGAGAAAGGCGGCCGCGCCGCGTCTTACCAAGAAGAAGCGGGTGCTGCGGCGATGAAGGAGCAAGACATCACGGTCGCAATCGATCTTGGGCGCGGCAGTGCGGGGCAGACGATTTACACGTGTGACTTCTCGTATGACTACGTGAAGATTAATGCGGATTACAGAAGTTAGCGGCGTGGAGCGAAGCGTGTAGACCGGGATGAAATCCCAGCAATCAGACGCGGCAATGAACGCTGGGATTTCATCCCAGCCTACGAGAATCAAGGCGAACTCGGCGTAACCTGCGTCGAACAAAAAAATCAATGAGCCAATCCAGCAAACAATTTCTCGAAACGCTCAGTCGCGTTGCCGACGCGCTTGAGCGCATCGCGCCGCCTGAGCGGGCGAAGCCTGAATTCAAGACAAACGTTGCTGCGCGCTGGCGGGTTTCGGGGACGACGAAGTACCTTGAAGCCGTCGCGCATGTTCACGAGATGCATGCCGATTGGTTGGTCGGTGTTGAGCAACAGCATGAGATGATCGACCGGAATACAAAGCAATTCGTTGCGGGAAAGCCTGCGAACAATGTGCTGCTCACCGGCTCGCGAGGCACCGGCAAGAGCTCGCTCGTGAAAGCGATGTTGCACCGTTACGCGAAGCGCGGTCTTCGGTTGATCGAGGTGGACAAAGAGCATCTAAACGATTTGCCGGACATCGTCGATCAGATTGCCAGCGAGCCGTATCGCTTCATCGTGTTCTGCGACGATCTCTCGTTTGATGCAGGCGATGGTTCATACAAAGCGCTGAAAGCGATTCTCGATGGCTCAATCGCCGCGGCGACGCCGAATGTCTTGCTCTACGCAACCTCGAATCGACGCCATTTGATTCCCGAATACTTCCACGAAAACGAAGAGACGAAATACGTCGGCGAAGAGGTGCATTTCGGCGAAAGCGTTGAAGAGAAAGTCTCGCTCTCCGAGCGCTTCGGTTTGTGGATTTCCTTCTATCCGTTTTCGCAGGAAGACTACCTGGCAGCGGTGCATTCATGGATCGCGCAGCTTGGTGGTTCATTGCCGACCGACGCGAACAAGAAAGAAACGCTCGAACGCGATTGCCTGCAATGGGCGCTGCAACGAGGTTCGCGCTCTGGGCGGGTTGCGTACCAGTACGCGAAAGATTTTGTGGGTCGCGGAGAGTAGCGTGAGCAATTTCTTGCCCGCGCGCGAGCGATGAACCAAAACGACGCCGCTACCCACAACCCCAACGACTCACGCAAGCTCACCCGCGTCGCCGTTGTCATCATCGAGCGTATGGTCGAGGGCGGCTACGAAGTGCTCTTCGCCCAGCGCCCCGAAGGCAAAGCCTACGCCGGTTACTGGGAATTCCCGGGTGGAAAGATCGAGGCAAACGAATCGATCGCAGCCGCATCGATTCGCGAAATCGAAGAAGAGCTGGGCATTCACGTTCGCAGCGTCGAACCGCTTACGAGCGAGCGCTTCAGCTATCCGCACGCTCACGTTGAGTTGAATTTCGTCACCACGCGCGAATGGTCGGGCGAGCCGCATGGTCGCGAGGGACAGGCGTTCTCCTGGCAACGTATCGACAACATTCGTGTCTCGCCTTTGCTGCCTGCACTCCTGCACGAGGAGAGCAGGGTCCTTGCGCGCTTGCGACAGCGCGTCTCGGGTGAGCTGAGCGAACGCGACTAGCTTTGGTACTGACACTCGAAAATCCGTGCATTGGCTAAGTCGCTGCTGCACAAAGCGACCAATCGTCGCAGGCACAATTGGACTGTCAAAGCTACCGACGAATCGCGTGCGCCCGCTCTAGGTGGTCACATACGCAATTGGCTTTCACGCGAGCAAAGGCGACGACATCACGCCAAGCTGTGCGGGTTCCGTCGAGAAGCACTCTATCCTGCCGCCACGCGTGGTGCGCAAACAGGGTATCTAGCGCGGCGTAATTCGTCGTTCGATTCGCGCGGCAAACCACCAACGAGTTGGTGCACGCAGGGAATAAATATGCGTAGAAATCACGCATGACGAAATTCGTCATGCGTCGCGTCGCGTCACATTGCTGTCGGCGATTGCTATTTCGGAACAGAAGTTGTGTTTTTGCCGCAGTACCAGAACGTTTTATGCGGGTTTTGCCGCATATCCGTGATCGAACGCAACGTAAACTCCCAATTAGGGGAGTTGACAAAAAGCCACACTTCAAGCTAGTCAACAAAAATACAGGAGGCAGGTTGCATAAAGCAGCAATCGCGCTCGCAGAGAACGCGACACTCGATCCGTCCCGGTACGATGTGGCAAGCGCGCGCGTTCGGCGCGGCAGTCCTGCGGTCTGGGTTTGTTGCGTAGCCCAAGACGCGATAGGTGGGAGTTCCTGCGACCGATTCGCCGTAAGCTGCCGCACTGATATGGGGCGGTCTGGGCTTATGACGTGCAGCGAGTGGCGACATTCCTTTCGCTCGATAGTCGCTTCAAACTCCTTAGTTTCAGACATCGACATCTGCGGCAGATTCAATGATGCGCGCGCGCGTTTGATCGCCCGTGACGCGCTGCGGGCTATCGAAGCGGGTACGAATACGAACTGTCTCGAAGAATCACCCCGGTTCGCGCAACCCGCGCGCGCGACGAAATTCCTAGGCAAACGGCGTGCGCTGCGCTTGTGGATTGAACAGTGGGGCTTTGAGATTCGAAGGACTACCGCGCGCTCGGGCGAGGGTGTTCTTCCGACCGGATTCCAGATCCAAAGGGAAGGATCGTTTACGTGATGAATGTTGCCAACGAGAACGCTGTTGCTCATCGACCCGCCGCAGTCGAATTGGGTGAAACCGTGGTCGCTGATGCAAGGGCCTATTTGCGGCAGAACACGCGCGAGTCGCACCTG
>JAAFJI010000154.1 GCA_013298045.1 Betaproteobacteria bacterium | reverse complement strand
CGTCGCCTGGGAAGTCGTATTTCGAGAGAAGTTCGCGCACTTCCATTTCAACGAGTTCGAGGAGTTCTGCGTCGTCGACCATGTCGCATTTGTTCAGGAACACGACAATGTAGGGAACACCGACCTGACGCGACAGGAGGATGTGCTCGCGGGTTTGGGGCATCGGGCCGTCAGCGGCCGAGCACACGAGAATCGCGCCGTCCATCTGGGCGGCTCCAGTGATCATGTTCTTGACGTAGTCGGCGTGACCCGGGCAGTCAACGTGCGCGTAGTGACGGTTCTGCGTTTCGTATTCGACGTGCGCGGTGTTAATCGTAATACCGCGTGCCTTCTCTTCCGGCGCCGCATCAATCTGGTCGTACGCTTTAGCTTCGCCACCAAACTTGCGCGACAACACGGTCGTGATCGCCGCCGTCAACGTGGTCTTGCCGTGATCAACGTGCCCAATCGTGCCCACGTTCACGTGAGGCTTCGTGCGCTTAAAGGTCTCTTTTGCCATGATAGTTCTCGTGAAACTTAAGAAAAAAGTGCGGTTAAAAGGCGTGGTGCTCATGATGCGGATTGAACGCACGACCTCTCCCTTACCAAGGGAGTGCTCTACCACTGAGCTACATGAGCTTGGGAATTTGTCGCGAGAGCTGCTCGTCTCACCGCGCCAAAATCCGAAGTCCACGCTACGCGCACAAGGGCGCAAACGCTGGAGCGGGTGAACGGAATCGAACCGTCGTCTTAAGCTTGGAAGGCTTCAGCTCTACCATTGAGCTACACCCGCACGTGAATTCCGTTCAAACACATTACTGTTCGCGAAAACCCACACAGACGCACTGGCGGAAAAGACGCTTTCTTCGCTGTACCCGTCTCGAAGTTGCGTTGGTTTCGACGCATTCAAGATCGGGCTGATGGTGGACAGGGCTGGATTCGAACCAGCGTATCCGAAGAGCCAGATTTACAGTCTGGTGCCATTAACCACTCGGCCACCTGTCCAATCGGAAGAACTCACGATTATGCAGGAAAGCGGCAATGTCGTCAAATGAGGACGGGCTCTAGTTCCGCGCTAGGACAGATGCCCAAGTGGATACAACTATTCCACTTATCGCCCGATTTTTCGTGGGTCTGGCGTTTATTTCGTATTTATCGAAGCGGCGGCTAAGTTCGACTCAGCTCAGACAAAATTGGGCGAACAGCGACGCGCTTGGCGGAAGTGGTGAGATTCGAACTCACGGATGACTTGCGCCATCGCCGGTTTTCAAGACCGGTGCCTTAAACCGCTCGGCCACACTTCCTGTATTTTGAATTGTAGTTTTGTGCGTCGCCGGATTTCTGGCGACCGCAGCACCGCTCGCGATCCGCAATTTCTTACGAGCCCGAGTTCAAGATGCGCAATCGACAATTTTAACGGCATCACTGCACCCTTGCGGAATAGCGGCCGCGCACCCGGCGTCCGCCTTACGCCAGCGATTGCGGCTACGATGCGACTTTTCCGTGCTGCGCGTCGTGGTTCGCCGCCGACGCACGACCGCAGTCCTCGCGCCTTCTTTCGGAGATTCGATGCCACTGTCAGCCACCACTCGCAATCAACTCAAAGCGGTGAGCACCGCAACGCTTTGCACGGCGCTCTTCAAGCGGGGCTTGCGAAATCAGTTCATTCAGGATGTACGACCGCTAAATCCGGGCTTGCCGACGATGGTCGGCGAAGCGTTTACGCTGCGCTACATCCCAGCGCGCGAAGATTTAAATCCCATCAGCGTGTTTCAGGATCGAGCGCACCCGCAGCGCAAGGCCGTCGAGGACTGCCCCGTCGGCGCAGTGATGGTGATCGACAGCCGCAAAGATGCGCGCGCCGCCTCGGCGGGCTCGATTCTCGTCTCGCGACTCATGGTGCGCGGCGTCGCAGGTGTGGTGACCGACGGCGGCTTTCGCGATTCGCCCGAGATCGCGCGTCTATCAATTCCTGCCTACCACCATCGTGCGTCCGCCCCGACCAACTTGACGCTGCATCAGGCGCTCGATATCAACGTGCCGATTGGCTGCGGCGATGTCGCCGTTTGGCCGGGCGACGTGGTCGTCGGCGACGGTGAAGGCGTGGTCGTCATCCCGGCAGGCATTGCCGAGGAGATTGCGCGTGAGGCCGTAGAGATGACGGCATTCGAGGATTTCGTCACCGAAAAAGTGCTCGAAGGTCGCTCGATCCTCGGGCTCTATCCGGCGACCGAGCAACGTACCCGCGACGAATTCGCCGAATGGCGTAAAGTCCGTGCACGATAACAGCAATTATTTACGATGCCCTATCAACTATGGGTTTTACGCAAATTAGCGTAATTAAAGGCTTACGTCCTACCGCGTCCCGTGCTTTATCTTACGAGGCGTAAATGGCATTTTCTATAACTGACCAGCGACCCACGATCCAATCGCGGCGCGGATCGAGTCCACTTCGCCGATCGCCGGGGCGACCGTGAAACGCAGCGCCGGATGATCGAGCTGGGCTTTTTCCAGCAGCTCGCCCAGATCGCGACGCGTATGCGCGCCTTGGGCGAGAAAAAGTGGAATCACTCGAATCGCGGTCGCCTCTTTTTCGGCGAGCGTTTTCACGGCGGTCGCGAAGTCGGGCTCCATGAATTCGAGAAACGCGAGCTCGGATAACTTGTTGGCATGCATGCCGCGAAAGTCGGCCAGGATTTGCTCGAACGGCAAGCGCCACTGCGGATCGCGCGAGCCATGACAGAAAAATAGAATCGCATTCATAGATCAGGTGGTTCGCGAAATGCGCGATACACGACACCAATCATAGCGAGCGAACTCGCATCTACCGCGCTTTGACTGTGGCAGGCGACGATTCGCTGCTGCCGACGACGGAATGCGTCAGCAATTCGCGAAGCGAAGTCGCCGCAAGCAAGAAAAACGCGATCGCACAGAGCTGGTAAGTCACTTTCGTCCACGCGCTGTTCGCGTTTTTGAACACCCGCGCGACGATGCCTGCGCAGATGAAACACCAAATGAACGACGCGGTCATGAGTCCAGCGAAGAAAACGGCGTAGTCCTCGGGCGTCGGATTACGCACGCCGATCGTGCCCATCGAAGTGCTGAGCGCGGCCACGTACGCGATGTTTTGCGGGTTGGTCAACGACAGCAGTGCGCCAGAGCGAAACGCATCCTTTTGTGGCGCGACTGCCCCGCCAACGGTGAATTCCTGCTTCGCTGTTTTCCACGAATCCCACGCCAGATAGATCAAATAAACGACACCAGCGATGCCCACCGGAATGCGCAGTGCATCGAGTTGCAGCAACAGCCCAATACCCGCAAGCCCCAAAAGCGCCCACGTCGTATCGCCAATCAACGAACCGAATTGCACCGCGAGCGCGGGCTTGTAGCCACCGCGCGCGCCTTGGCGCACCGTTTCTGCGAACACCGCGCCGGGGGCAGCGTTGAAAACCAGACCTAGCACGAACGCAGCGATGAATAGCGTGACCACAAATACTCCAAAAGAACTGTCGTGAAATGCTAGCGCGCCGCGTCTCTCTAAATACGAAACTGTCCGTCAACGGAGGTAACCCATGAAAACCACCCGCTATGGCAACGCCCTGCGCACGACGCTCTGCGTGGCAACGCTTGCGGCTATCGGTGCTGCTGCCACTCTACCGCTAGCCATGAATGTACTGCGCGATTCACAGCACGCCGAGCGCGACACACGCACCACTTCCGTGACCCTCACCTGTTTTGATCGCGAGATGCGAGCCCATCGCTGCGACGTTGCACCGGGCGCGGTCGCCGTCGTCGGAAAATAGCGCCGCGCGCGCTGCTGCGGGTTCGGATGCCAGGTATCTAGGCGCTGCGACTGTTAGCGAAGTTGCCTTGCGAGTAAACGTCGGCTGCGAGTTTCGCAGCGCGATCGCGAAGCGCCTCACCAACTACGATGATCGCCGGACTCTTCAGCGCCGACCTGGCAAACGCTTGTTGCATCGTGGCCACAGTCGCCACGACGGTGCGCGCGTCCGGTCGCGATACGTTTTCGACCGCGATCACTGGCGTCACGGCGGACATTCCGCCTTCCAACAAACTCTTTTGCATCTCGCCCGCCCGCGACACGCCCATGTACACCACAAGCGTGAGCGCAGCACTGGCCAAGGCTCGCCAGTCCACCGCTGCGCCGTCGGCACCATGCGCGGTGACAAACGCAACTCCCTGCGCGAAATCGCGATGCGTGAGCGACGCACCAATCGTCGCTGCGGCGGCAAGCCCGGACGACACGCCCGGAACAATCTCGTAGGTGATGTTTGCAGCGTCAAGCGCCGCAATTTCCTCGCCTGCGCGCCCGAATACGCTCGGGTCGCCGCCCTTAAGGCGCACCACTTTGTGACCTGCGCTTGCTTCGCGCACCAAAAGTTTCTCGATGAAGGCTTGAGGCGTGCTTTTGCAGCCGCCGCGTTTTCCGACATGAATCACACGCGCCTGAGGACAGAGCGACAAAATTGCGCTGCCGACTAAATCGTCAATCAAAACGACGTCGGCTTCGCCGAGCAATCGCGCGGCTTTCACGGTCAAGAGCTCTGGATCGCCCGGACCGGCGCCCACCAGAAAGACTTCGCCGCTAGTCTGAGATGATGTTTTCTTTGTCATGCGATGCGCTGAGCAGTTCCTGTGCCATCCACGCAATCCACTGCGGCATCGCGCGAGCCCCGCCGATCACCTCGCGAATGTAGGCAACGGTTGCGGCGCTGTCACAAGTGTCGGGCAACTCGTGCTCGGCTACACCTTGCCAATCTCGCATAAGCATTTCGCCATTCTGGAATACACGGAGCGGCACCGCGCGTTTTGGATGCAGCACAGGCTCGCCTTCGCAGCCGCGAAATACGACGGCGCGCGCGTTGGTCGATTGCAAATGCGCACCCATTCGATCGATGTAATCGCCGTGCGTCAGTGCGACGACGCGCATCACGCGATCACCATCGATCGGTTGCAATAGTTTGGTCACCGTGTGCGGCGTCGAGCGCACGCCGATGCGCCAACGATTGGCGATCAATCGCGCGAGCCGCGAATGCAGATTGTCGAGTGCGACGAATGCGAAGCCGCGTTCGCGCAGTGCGCGCTCCGCTTCCTCCGCCTCGCGTGCAATCGGAAATTGCAAGGCGCTGAAAAGCTCATGCGTCGTCACCCGCGTCGGATCGCTGCGCACGCCGTGCAACAGCACACGCACGCCGCGTTTCGCGAGCGCCCACGCGAGCAGAGGCGTTAAGTTCGGCAACTGCCGCGCGCCGTTGTAGCAAGGCAGAATCACGCAGGGGAAATCGCAGCGCACGCGAAACGAAAGTGTTTCTTGCATTGCAGATTCGAACGCGGCCAACTCCTCCGGCGTCTCGCCTTTGATGCGCATCGCGAGCCACCACGCGCCGAGCCGCACGTCGCCGATTTCATCGTTCAACAACGAAAGAAAGCTCGCACGCGCGTCCGCGTGCGCGAGCCCGCGCGCGCCGCGCGACCCGCGACCGATTTCTTTGATGTAGCGCGAAAAATCAGTTTGGTTTAACAACAATAGTCCTTATCGCCCCAATTTCTGGGCCTCTTATGCATTTTTCTATTATTCTTTACTCTCAATGAAATATTTCTTCCTCTCCCATTTTATGGGGCCATCATATAGCTTGTCATTGCAAATAAGGCCGATTCAACAAATGCGACGAGCAAAGCGAACAACATGAAACAGATCGAGCCAATCTGTGCGTTTCAAATCGAGTCCCATTGCCCAGAGCGCGCCGTATCGTAACCTGCTACTGCGAAACAGCAGTGAGTCAATCGAATCACTTTGCAACGTAGACTTCCGCATGCTGTTTCATTCGCTCATCCGTGCGCTGCGTCGCGTTGTCATTCTGGCTACGGCAGTCCTTGCCATCGTGCTTCTTGTCATCGTGTACCTCGTCACGCAACCCGAGCTATTCAACACATCTCCGACTACTGCGAACGCAAACGCGATCACGCACGACACCGAACTGCCGAATCGTCTCGAAAAGCACGTGCGAAAACTCGTGTTTGATTTCGCCCCGCGCGAGCATTCGCACTTCGTTCAGCTCAACAATGCGTCGGCCTACATTCATGCCGAACTCTCGAAACACGCACCGAGCGTTGCGTTTCAAAACTTTCACGCGAATAGCATCGCTTATCGAAACGTCGTTGCGCAATTCGGTCCCGACACCGAGGACATCATCGTGATCGGTGCGCACTACGATTCGTACGATGTGCTGCCCGCCGCCGACGACAATGCGAGCGGCGTTGCAGGTTTGATCGAACTCGCGCAACTGCTTTCGAAAGCAACACTCAACAAGCGCGTCGAGCTTGTCGCCTACACGCTAGAAGAGCCACCATACTTTCGCACCGAATTCATGGGTAGCGCGATTCATGCGAGATCGTTGAAAGCGGCGAGCAAGCGCGTGTCGCTCATGATGAGTCTCGAATGCATTGGCTACTTCTCGGACGCAGAAAATTCGCAAGACTTTCCGGTCTCGGCGATGGGCGCGTTGTATCCGACCACCGGCAATTTCATCGCACTCGTGGGGCACTATCGCGAAGGCGCGCTCTCGCGTCGCGTGCGTGAGACGCTGCGCGCAGCGACGCCGCTCCCCGTGCATTCGATCAACGCGCCGGCATTCGTCGCGGGTATCGATTTCTCGGATCATTTGAATTATTGGAACGAAGGTTTCGTGGGCATGATGGTCACCGACACTGCGTTCATGCGCAACAAAAACTATCACACGGCGCGCGACACGCCGGAGACGCTCGACTACGTTCGCATGGCCGACGTGGTTCGTGGTGTCGCGGCGGTCGTGATTTCCGAGGCGAAGTAAAGCGTCGGCTAGCTTTTCTTACGATTGCCCTGCTAAATATACTTAAACGATTATTTAATGTGCTTATTGACGATTAACAATAATCGTTTATTTGTCAGATTTTATTGGGCAACGCTAAGCAAAGCAACGACTCAATCGTATTTATGCGGCTGCGACCGCTGCCGCGATCATCGTCTTTAGTTCCGGCACACATGAGCCGCAGTTCGTGCCGCACTTTTTCTCGCTCTGCAACGTTGCGAGTTTCTGTACCGTTGTGAGCGATGCATGCTTCGCATCCGCGCAGAATTCGACGATCTCGCGCTCGCTCACGTTGAAGCAATTGCACACGACTTTGCCGCGCGCTTTGAAACCTTCGGGCGCAGCGGCGCTGCCCGCGAGCAAACGCTGACGCAGCTCAATCACCGAAGCACCGCTCAAAAAGGAATCGCGCATCCATGTCTCGGCTGCGAGATCGCCCGCCAGGCGCACGCCGACGAGACGTCCCTCTTCCACTTTCACGCGTCGCGCGATGTTGCGGCGTGCATCGTCGTAAGCAAGCGTTGACAATCCTCTGATCGCGAGCAGCCGATCAATTTGTTCGAGGCTTGCGCGATCTGGCGCACTCGCGCATGCGAGCCGCAATACAACCCCTGGTTTTTCATTGCCGATTAGCGTCGTCGATGCAAACGATTCGCTTGCGAATTGCGCAGCGACTTCGCGCAAATCGTCGATCACTGCGACGGGGTCGCGATCTTCGACATAGGCGAACGCAACGAGTTGCCAGGGCAGCGATGCACGATCAACGCGTACTGCGGAGTGTTTGAGTTCCGGTTGTTTCGAAATCGGATCGAACGCGCCGTTGGTGAGTGCGTTCACGCCATGCGAACCTGCGCTCGCAAGCGACGCGCGGCCCCAATGCATCGGCACGTAACACTGACCCGAGCGCACGTCGTCGCTAATCGCGAGACGAATCAGGAGCTCACCGCGACGCGATGTGACGCGCACGACTTCGCCTGCGACGAGCCCGCGTCGCGACGCGTCGTTCGTGTTCATCGTGAGCATTGGCTCTGGCTCGTGACCGTAGAGCTGCGGCACGCGCCCCGTGCGACTCATGCCATGCCATTGATCGCGCAAACGCCCCGTGGTGAGCGCGAGCGGATAGCGCGCATCGACGGCGTCGGCGACGGCTTTGTAGGGCGTGACTTTGAATTTCGCTTTTCCAGATGCGGTCGGGAAGACGCCGTCTTCGTAGAGACGGGCTTTGCCATGCGTTTCGCCTTCACGCAGTGGCCATTGTTGCGGACCTTGTGCGTCGAGCATCGCGTAGCTCAAACCGGTGATGTCGAGGTCGCGTCCGCGCGTGGTTTCGCGATGTTCGTTGAAGATGGATTCGGGGGAATCGTAGCGAAACACTGCATTTCCTACAGCGCGCGTCCGAGGTTCGTCTACTTTGCCACCGCCCTCACCCCAACCCTCTCCCGCGCTGCGTGAGAGGGAGCCAAGGCGTAGCTCCAACCGCTGCGCAAACTCAACCACTATCTCCCAATCATGCTTCACCTCACCAGGCGGCGGTAACACGCTGTTGACTTTCGTGATGCGTCGCTCAGAGTTGGTGACGGTGCCATGCTTCTCTCCCCAAGTGCTCGCGGGCAAGAGCACGTCCGCAAGCTTCGCAGTTTCGGTCGTCGCGTATGCCTCCTGCACGATCACACATTCAGCGTTAGCAAACGCTTCGGCGACGCTCGCAAGATTGGGCATCGATTGCGCAGGGTTCGTGCAGGCGATCCAAAGCAGTTTGATGTCGCCGCGTTTCACTGCGTCAAACATCTCAACTGCA
>JAAFJI010000153.1 GCA_013298045.1 Betaproteobacteria bacterium | reverse complement strand
GGCCGCGCCCGGTGGCGGCGTAGGACCGCATTTCGATTCGTACGATGTGTTTTTGCTGCAAGGCATGGGCACGCGCCGATGGCGCTTGAGCGAGCAGAAAGACCTTGAGCTCGACCCCAACGCACCGCTCAAAATCTTGAAAAAAATGCGGCCATCGATGGAAGTCGATTTGGTCGCAGGCGACATGCTTTACTTGCCGCCGCAGGTTGCGCATGACGGTATCGCTGCGCAAAGCGAAGGTTTTTGCACTACGTATTCGATTGGATTCCGTGCGCCTTCGAATCAAGAAATTGCGGATGCGTTTTCACAATGGGTCGTTGAAACGGCCGAAATCGAAGGTCAACTCGCCGATCCTGGGCTCAAGGCGACCGACAAACCTGGGCGTATTCCAACGGTTTACGCAAAGAAAATCGCCGAGGCCATCGCACAGTTACAAATCGATAAAGAGACGATTGCGCAATTCGCGGGATGTTTCGCGACCGAGCTCAAACTGAGTGTGACCTTCTCGCCGCCCGAGCTGCCGCTTTCGCGCGCTGCGTTCGCGAAACGTGCGTTCGCTCAAGGCGTGCGACTTGATGCAGGCGCGCAATGCGTGTACGACGCGAAGCATCTGTACATCAATGGCGACGCGTTCGTGCTGCTTGGCGATCGCGTTTTTTGGGAAACACTTGCGGATCGGCGCGAGGCACGCGTCGCGGCCTTGCTCGCTAAAGAGACGGTCGATGCGCTTTTCGATTGGTATCGCGACGGCTGGCTGCACGTGTAGCGCGGGACGAGACCGTAGTCGCGCCAGATCCAGCCGCACCCTCCTAGACGCATGACGACTCGACATCGAACGCCGCTCGCCAGACGTAATGCAGGTTCTTAAAATCTCGACATGGTCGAAACCGAGTTACTCTCCTGGTCAGACAACGCCGAGGCGATCGACGAAATCATCGCGCGTTGCCGTCGCACGCTAGATGTTGTCGATGAAGATTTATCGCTTCAAGGATGGGAGACGCTGTCGCGCGCCGACGAGCTTCGGCGCGCATTGCACGAACGCCGTGTTCAGGTGCGACTGATTTTGAACAGCACTGCGACGGTCGCCAGTCGCCAACCGCGGCTCATGCAGCTGCTGTCCACCCACGGTCACGCGCTCACCGTTTTGCAGACACGAAGCCACCCGAAACCGGCTCGATTTATGGCTGTTGCAGACGGGCAACACTGCATTTTGCGCCCCGTTTTGGTGCAATCACATGGTTTTGCCTATTTTAATAACCCAGCAAAATCAAATATTTACGCTACCGAACTTAAAGTAATCTGGGATCAAGGCGGGCGGCGGCTGTTTCCAGAGGCATTCGGACTCTGATTTGCCCTGATTTTTAAGGGTGGGTTTTCGATATACTTCTTCTCCTCACTCAGTTTCACCCCGGTTTCGCTCACTGGTGTGGTCTCCACTGAGGGAGATTCTCCTTAAGGCACACACATTCGTTAACGTTCACGTAGTTATAGGAAAGAGAAATGAATAAGTCCCTCCTGGTCGCCGCGCTTGTTGCGGTTAGCCTCGTCGCTTGCGGCAAGAAAGAAGAACCGAAGAAAGAAGCTGCTGCAGTTCCTGCACCAGCGGCTGCTCCGGCTCCTGCTGCTGCTGCACCCGCACCGGTTGACGCTGCAAAAGACGCTGCTGCCAAGGCAGTTGACGCAGCCAAAGACGCTGGTTCCAAGGCAATGGATGCTGCGAAAGACGCAGGCGCCAAAGCCGCAGATGCAACGAAAGACGCAGCTGCAAAAACCGTCGATGCTGCTAAAGACGCTGCCGGCAAAGCTGTCGAAGCTGCAAAAGATGCAGCTAAAGATGCCGTGAAGAAGCCGTAATCGCTTCGAGTTAACGCTACATCTGAAAGCCGGTCGAAAGACCGGCTTTTTTTACGCCCCTCACTTTCGACAAAATGTCATGCTCGCTACGACGACGAAGCGAGCCACGCTCGAACGGTCGCGAGCGACTCGATCGTTTCTACGCCATCGGGTAAATGGGACGTGTCGATAACGGCAACATCTGGTACCCAATGCGTACGCGCGCCGGACGCGTGTGCCGCACGCAAGCCCGGCAGCGAGTCTTCGAACGCCCAACAATTGCTCGCGCGAACCCCCAATCGACGCGCGGCTTCGAGATACAGATCAGGTTCGGGCTTGCCTTGAGCGACCGCGTCGCGCCCGACGATGTGATCAAAGAAATGGTGAATGCCAGCGCCATGCAGCTTCTTATTCGCCCATCGCGTTTCGGTCGAAGTCGCAACGGCCATCGGCACATTGAGTTCGGCAAGATGCGCGAGCGTGTCGGCAACCGCCGCTTTCGCCGGAACCCCCTCGGCAACCCGTTCAAGATAGTTGTTCGACCACGCTTGCCAAAAAGCGTCGAGTGGAAACGATTCACCAAGCGCCTCACGAATCACCTGCGAACCGCCATCGCGTCCGAGGCCGATCAATCGCTGCGCGACGTGATGCGGAAATTCGAGGGAGAGCTTCTCGGCTGCATGGTCGAGACTCGCGAGCGCGACGCGTTCGCTGTCGATCAACAGCCCGTCCATATCGAACAGTAACGCCGCAGGGCGACTACGAAGCATGAAACACTCGCGAATTACAAAGCACTAGCAGCAATATGCCGCAACGCCCAATAAAATTTAGAATAGAAGATTTTTTTGGATTTTATTGATAAGCAATAAAAAACTAACACGATCAAATTTGCATTGGGCATTAAAGCAAAAAGCTTTAACACTCAAACCACTCACACCCCTCGTCCTGCGTTGCAACACTCACAAGCGTTTGCGAGCACGCGCTGTCCGCGCACGCACCGGCAAAGGCATCGATTGCCAGCGAAGACGTATTGTTTTGCCGACTCAAATGCGCGGCGACGACACGTTTTAACTTCGGATGCGCAAGTCGCGCGAGAAGTTCTGCCGAGACACGGTTCGACAAATGACCGTAGCGTCCGCCGATTCGCGCTTTGAGCGAGGAGGGATACGGTGAGTTTGCCAATAACGTCTCGCAGTGGTTCGCTTCAAGAAACAGTGCATCGCAATCGGAGAGACTCGCTTCAATAAAGGGCGTCGACTCGCCGACATCGGTGAGCACGCCCAATCTAGCCGCGCCATCGGTGAACACCATCTGCGCAGGTTCTCTCGCGTCGTGCGGCACCGGAAACGGCCGACATTCGATGTCGTCGACGCAAAACGCATCGTGCGAGTCGAATCCGCGCACCTGCACGTCGTCCCACATCGATTGGGTGGCACTTAAGGTGCCAAAACTCATCCACACCGGAATGCCGAGCTTTCGCGCCAGACGCGGCGCGCCGCCGACATGGTCACTGTGTTCATGGGTGACGATGATCGCGCTGAGCGTCGCCAGATCGAAACCGATTCTCTCGCTGCGGCGCGCCAGCTCGCGCAGACCAAAGCCACAGTCAAGCATGACCGTGGTTTGATCGCACTGAACAAGCAACGCGTTGCCTTCGCTGCCGCTGCCGAGGCTTGCGAACTTGAGCGACATTTCGCCGACTACCCGAGCGACACTTCGCGGTTTACTTAAGCGACACGGTGCGGATTTACTTGAGCTGCTCGTGCAGCAGGGTAACGATGCGCGTGCCGGTGGTCGAATCGTCCGGCTGTCCCGCCTTATCTAGCACTGCAACCACGCTCTTTCCAGCGGCTTCTTTCACGGTAATTCGGTACTGCTCCACGTTCGACGCGTCGGCCTGCCAAAACTTGAGCTTGTCGAGAATGCCGTCTCGCTTTCCGCTGGTTTCCGGGTCGGCGTAGCGCACGAAGTAAGTACCAGCGGTGCGGTCGCGATCTACGACGGTGAAGCCCACGCGATCAAGCGCGAGACCAACCCGACGCCAGGCGCGGTCAAATCCATCGTCCATCGACAAGCTGGTCGTTTTGCCCGCCTTAACGAGTGTTGCCTGTTCGATACGAGGGGCAGGCGCGGCGGCAGGTCCGGTTGAGGTGGCTGCTGCGGCGAGTTGAGCCGCGACTTCTTTCGAAAGCCCCAAGAAAATCATCATGCGCGAGAGAATCTCCGCCTCGAACTCAGGCTCGGGCTTGCGCGGTTCCCAGCGGAAAATTGGCGAGCCACCCTGGTTGCCGACCTGCTTTTCTTCCATGCCGCGGTGACTGACGTAAATTTCGGTGACCGACGGGCTTACGCGCTCGACGCGCACCCGGTATTTGTCGCGCGTGCCGCTCGAATATGCGGCGTCGAAAACCTTCCCGATCGTGCGTCGGATCACATCGTCTTGGATGCGCGCCCGATTTTCTGCCCAGTCGGTTTCCTGAATGCCGATTCGCGGATCGTCCACCACTAAGGTCAGATTGAGCGAACCCCAAAAATCGCGCAGCCGCGCGAACACCTCATCGGTACCTTGATTTGCAACAATCCAGCGCTCGGTGCCGGCACGTTCGATACGAAATCCCGACTGCGTTGGCAGCACGCCACGCGAACCGGCGAGCAAGGCAGCTCGGGTTTGCGCGTTCACGCCGGAGAGCGTTGCACTGCCCGCGACTTTATAGCGCTCGTCGTATTTCGGTGGCGCAAGATCGGGCGGCACCTCAAGCGCGGCGCCTGGCGCGGCAGTCCGATATTCGACGCGTTTGGTCTCAAACGGATTGAGGCTAGACAGCGTGCCGCAGCCTGCGAGTCCAATTGCGGCCAATGCCGAGGCGAGGAGCGCGGTGCGTTTCATCAACATGGTTAAACGAGTTTTCATAAACACTGAGAAGACAAGAATTCTGACGGGCTACAACAGACCGGACTGCCGCATTGCGGACTCAACAACTGGTTCCAGCGATGCCGACATTGGCGTCATCGGCAAGCGTGTCGTTGCGCCGCAGCGACCCAATTTCGCCAGCACCCACTTCGCCGGAATCGGATTGGCTTCGACGAACAATTTAAAGTGCATCGGCGAGAGTTGATCGTTAATCGCAAGCGCCTTATCGATCGCGCCGGAAAGCGCATGACGATAAAGATCGGCCATCGCCTTCGGCGCAACGTTGGCGGTCACCGAGATAACGCCGTCGCCGCCAACCAAGGTGAGTGCGAGCGCCGAGTCGTCGTTGCCGCTATAGACCGCAAACGGCTTGTTTGGTTGCACTTCGGCGCGCACCCGACGCAGCAATTCGGTGCCTCGCGCGAGGTCGCCCGTTGCATCTTTGATGCCGACAACGTTGGGAAGCTGGGCAAGGCGCAACACGACGTCGGTCGAGAGATCGGCCACGGTGCGACTCGGCACGTTGTAGAGCAGCATCGGCAATGCGACGCGATCAGCGATCGCTTTGAAGTGCTGAAAGAGCCCCTCCTGCGTGGGCTTGTTGTAGTACGGCACGACCGAAAGACAGGCATCGGCCCCGACGTCTTTCGCATATTGCGTAAGCTCGATGGCTTCGCGGGTCGAATTCGCGCCTGTTCCCGCAATGACCTTAATGCGTCCAGCGGCGAATTTCACCGTAGACTCAATAAGCAAGCGGTGCTCTTCAACACTCACCGTCGGCGATTCGCCGGTGGTGCCAACCACGACAATGGCTGCCGTCCCCGACTCAACATGCCAATCGATCAAACGTTTGAGCGCGTCGAGATCGAGCGAACCATCGTCATGCATGGGTGTCACGATGGCTACGAGACTACCGCGAATCTTTGTCAGCTGTGGGTTCGGCATGGGCGCGAAGGGGGGCGAGGCGTTGAAAAGCGAATCTGTAAGTTTATCGTAGGCAAAGCAAACGCTCGTCGGCTGCACGCGCGCCGCGTGGGCGTCTCACTTAAAATTGGAATCATGCGAGTTTTGTCGAAATACGGTGCGAACCAGAGCGCGTCCGGCGTCGGAGCAAATTGTTTGCAAATCGCGGCAGCGCTCGCGCGTTGCTGTTTGCCTGTTGTGCTGTTCGCTTGCCTCGGCTTCGGCGCTGCGCACGCGGTTGACAACGATTCAATTAATCCAAACACCCTTGGGCGAATCGAAAAAAATCTGCGCGATTTCAGTCAAAAAGCGCGCGACGCTGCGGCTGAGATCACTACCACCGCGCTCGGCTTGGTCGGTGTGGACTACAAATTTGGCGGAAACACACCGGATCAGGGGCTCGATTGCAGCGGCTTTGTGCGCTACGTGTTTCAGCATGCAACCGGAATTGCGCTGCCGCGAAGTTCGAGGGAACAGGCGCGGGTCGGGCGTGAAATCGATAAATCACAGTTGGAGCCGGGCGATTTGCTTTTTTTCAACACCCGCCGCTTCCAGTTTTCACACGTCGGCGTGTACCTCGGTGACAACCGTTTCATCCATTCGCCAAGCCGCGGCGGTTCGGTGGAGGTGGTCAACTTCGACAACCGTTACTGGCAGAAAACGTTCAACGGTGCGCGAAGAGTCCTCGGCGCGGTCGCAGGTGGCGAGGCAAACGCAGCAATACTGCGCGAAACCGCACGCATTGAAGCCGACATTCGCGCGCAGCAGGCGAGAAATCTAGCCGCAGACGCAACCCGAGCAGCCGCGACTCGTCCAAGTGCGTTTGGAAGCCTACCCGCATCGCAGCCGGGCGCGCCAGGTGCCCGCGCTACGCTTGCCAAACCGCCGGAGACGGTCGCGCCGGCGTCGCCCTTCGTTCGCGATTACTAAAACCGCGCGCGGTCGAGCTACTTCGCTTTCTTAAGGAGGTCGACCGACTGGCGATGCTCCTCGCGCACCGCCCAATCTAGTGCGGTTTCGCCGTTGTCGCTTTTTTGTGCCGGGTCGGCACCGTACTCAAGAAGGCTCTTGATTACGTCGGTACGATTTTCACGCGCAGCCATCATGAGCGCGTTGACACCGTTCGGCGAGCGCGCCGCCGGATCGGCACCTTGGTCTAGCAAATAGCGCACAATTTTGTCGTGCCCCGCGAGCGCCGCGTAGTGCAGCGCCGTCCATCCGCTGTTGTTGATATCCGCGCCTTTCGTGCGCAGCAGCTTCACGATCGCCTCATGACCACCAAGGGCCGCGACCATCAGTGCGCTATCGCCAACACGGGTTCGCAGGTTCGGTTTGGCACGGTTGTCGAGCAACACGCGCACCCCATCGAGCCAGCCATCGCGCGCTGCGACAAGTAGCGCATGGTCGCCGCGCTCGTCCCGCGAATCGGGCGACTCGCCCTTAAAGATGAGATCGCGCAAATCGCGATCGCGTTGTAGCTCAATCATCTTGAAGAGTTCGATTTTCGAGGGCTCGCGTTCGACCGGCGGTGGTGTATTCGATTGCGGCGGCGCTGCCGGTATGGTTTGCGCGTTTACAACAAAGACTGTCATTGCCGCAGTAAATATGGCTAATGCTGCTTTTTTATTGATTATCGATACGTTCATGGATTCACCTTGAACAAAGAGAAAAAATTCTGACTGGTCGCAGCGCCGATAGTTTCCGCGTCGATGTCGCGCAATTTTGCAATCGCCGCGGCCACATGCGGCACGTAGGCCGGTTCGTTGCGTTTTCCGCGAAATGGCACCGGCGCAAGATAGGGCGAATCGGTCTCGATGAGCATCCGATCGAGCGGAACACGACGTGCAACCTCCTGCAAATCTTTTGCGCTTTTGAAGCTCACGATCCCCGAAAACGAGATGTAGAACCCCATCGCCATCGCGCGCTCGGCAACCTCCAGCGATTCGGTGAAGCAGTGCATTACGCCACCGACCTCGCCCGCTTTTTCTTCATGCATGATTCTGAGCGTGTCTTCGGATGCGCTTCGGGTGTGAATCACCAGAGGCTTTGCACAGGCTCGGGCGGCGCGAATATGGGTACGAAAGCGCTCCCGCTGCCATTCGAGATCGCCCTGGAGCCGGTAGTAGTCAAGACCGGTTTCGCCGATGGCGCGCACCTTCGGATGCCGCGCCCGCTCAAGCAGCGAGTCAACCGTCGGCTCCTCGATGTCTTCATAGTCCGGGTGCACACCTGCAGTCGCGTAGAGATTGTCGTAGCAATCGGCCAGGGCGACGACGGCAGGCCACGCCGGGTAAGTCACGCTGATACACATGGCGTGCGTCACCTGCGCCGCGCGCATGCGCGCCAGCAGCGCGTCGCCTTCGCCCGCAAATTCCGGAAAATCAATGTGGCAGTGAGAATCGACGAACATAAACTGTAATGACGGAGGACGAGATCAATTGACGCGCAAGCCGCAACGCCCTTGCCTTTCGACGGGCTTGATCTCGCCAAATTGATGACCGCCGAGTCGTGGCTAGCAGCGCGACCGGCTACATCGTATGCGTCGGTCTTGAAGAGGCGAGCAGACCGCCGAGGATGCCCTCGATTCGGCCTTTCGCCGCGCGACCGGTGTCATCGCGCGTGAACTGCACGCCAACACCCTGCGCACGAGCCCCCTGAATACCGGGCGGCGTAATCCAGACCACTTTGCCTTGCACGGCCACACGGTTGGGATCGTCCATTAAGGTCAGAAGCATGAATACTTCGTCGCCTAGCTTGTACGGACGAGTCGTTGGAATAAAGATGCCGCCGCCGTCCACCCAGGGGATGTAGGCCGCGTAGAGTGCAGTGCGCTCGCGAATGTTGAGCGAGAGTACGCCGGAGCGCATCGCCGCCGAACCACCACCGCCGAGTCCTGTGTTTTCTGACATCTTGCCTATTCCACAAATATCGAGGATGTTCC
>JAAFJI010000151.1 GCA_013298045.1 Betaproteobacteria bacterium | reverse complement strand
CGCATGCTTGGCATCTTTTGAACGATGCGTGATCGCGCTTTGCGGGTGCCACGCGTCGGCGACCGCATCGCCGTCGAGACGATTGAAGTTGTCACGATAGGCTTCGAAGAATTGTTCGACTTCGGCGCGACTCATAACCTATGAACCTCGCCGCCTTTCGGCCCCCAGAACACGACCCACGTCGCGAAGTCTTTCGTGCAGTTCGAAAAGCGATGATCTTGTCCCGCGCGTACGAAGAGCGCGTCGCCCGCTTTGCACGTGTGCGCGACGTCGTCGATCGTGAGCACGCCACTGCCTCGCTGAACGAAATAGAGCTCGTCTTGATCGTGGGGCGTTTGATGATCGAGTTCGTTTAATGCGAACGCTTCGACGCTCATGGTGCCGTGTGTCATCGCGGTGACGAAGGGAACGCCTGCAGGCCACTTCTCGCTCGGCGCTAGCGGAAGTTGCGCGAGTAACTCATCGAAGTTGGTTTTTACAGCGTGATTCATCGCTTGGGTTGCTTTTGGTCAACAGCTTCGGTCGGCATGCCGGCTTCTTTCCAAGCGGTGAACCCGCCCGCCATGTGCGCTACGTTTTTGATACCCATTTCCTGAAACATCTTCGCTTCAAGGGCCGAGCGCCATGCGCCGCCGCAGTACAAAACGAAGCGTTTTCCGCTCGCGTAAATTGGTTTGTGATACGGGCTTTCCGGATCAATCCAGAATTCGTTCATGCCACGTGGCGAATGGATTGCGCCAGGAATTTTTCCTTCGCGCCACAGTTCGCGCACGTCGCGAATGTCGACGATTACCGTGTTCTCGTCTTCCATCGCCTCGTGCGTTTCTTTGAGAGAAAGCGTCACGATTTCCCTCTCTGCGGCGTGCACCAAATCCATCGCGCGACCCATCGACGCTCCTTTTTTTGCCCGATTAACGCTGACACAAACAGCGATCCCGACACTAACCGGTTTCGCCCAGTTTTTTCAGCTTCTCAAACGATTTTTGTACTTTTTCAAAAATAGCAATAAATTCTTATTTTGTCTTATTTAACGGGGCCACAATACTGAGAGCTGGATCGCCATGCTCTCGGCGTCTTAAAACTAGCTTCTTATCACCACGGAATCGACGCACCGGTGTTGTCATAGAAGCCTCCATGCAAATCGCTTGCGTTTTCAATCACGTGACGCATACCAGCCACGCTTTCTTGCGGCGTCAACGTCGCCGATGGGCCGCCCATGTCGGTGCGCACCCAGCCCGGATGCAACGACACGACGCGCACACCGCGCTTGCCGAGCTCGAGCGAGGCCGCTTTCACCACCGCATTCAACGCCGCTTTACTCGCGCGGTACGCAATGCCCGACGACGAACTCATCGCGCCGATTGAACCCATGCGCGAGGAGAGAAAGGCCATCACGCCACGCGCCTTCGCGACTTGCGAGGCGAATGCGAGTGTGAGCCGCAATGGACCCAACACATTGGTTCGCATCACGAGATCGAAGTCTTCCGTCGGCATATCGGTCATCGTGTCGCCACGCGGGCCGTACACACCCGCGTTGCAGATCAACACATCGATTGATTCGCCTTCTAGTTTTTTCGCGAGCGCTTCGATCGACGAGGACGTCGATGTGTCGAGCGCTTCAAGGCGTACGCCAAGACGACGCAACTCGGCTGCTTCGGTCGGGCGACGGCAAGTCGCGATCACGTCGTAGCCGTCTGCTGCGTATTGCTTTGCGAACTCAAGACCGAGGCCGCGATTGGCGCCGAGAATTAAAACAGTCTTAGCCATATATCTACTCTAGTCAATCTGATAGATGCTTCGCTAGCTTTACGAACACTACACCGGCAAACATCAAGGAAAACAAAACCTCAGCCCAAAACAGAAAAGGATGTTCTTCACGCGTAATGTGTGTGCGTAACAAACAGAAGCCTTCTCGAACAGTGAGATAGGCCAACAACGACGCACACACGCTCCACGTGAAGAGCATGATTGTTTCTGTTACTTCGGTGTAGCGCCACGTGATCGGCCATAGAAAATTGACAAGAAACGCAAGGATCATCAGGCCGAGAATCGTCAGCGCACGTCCGTCGACAGACTTAAACATCGGACGCGACCAGCCTCATTAGAGCATTTCTACAGCCATCGCAATTCCCTCACCACCGCCAATACAAAGCGCTGCGACCCCCTTCTTCCCGCCGGTCTTCTTAAGCCCGCCAAGCAACGTCACAAGAATCCGCGCACCCGACGCACCAATCGGATGACCAAGCGCACACGCGCCGCCGTGGATATTCACTTTGTCGTGCGGAATGTCGAACTCTTTCATCGCAGCCATCGTGACGACGGCAAATGCTTCGTTGATTTCGAAGAGGTCAACTGTTTTTGAATCCCATCCCGTTTTCGCGAACACTTTTTTGATCGCGCCTGCGGGGGCGGTCGTGAACCACTCGGGTTCCTGACTGTATTCGGCGTGCGCGACGATTTTTGCGATCGGTTTCAAACCAAGTGCTTGCGCTTTCGATTGCTTCATGAGCACGAGCGCGGCGGCACCGTCCGAAATCGATGAGGCGTTCGCCGCAGTGATCGTGCCTTCTTTGATAAACGCGGGTTTGAGCGAGGGAATTTTGTCGAGCTTTGCCTTCGGCGGCTGCTCATCGATTTCAATCACGGTGTCGCCCGCTTTGCCTTTGATCGTGACCGGTGCGACTTCCCATTTGAATGCGCCGCTCGCGGTGGCCTCTTGCGCGCGCTTGGTGGAAGCAATCGCAAACGCGTCTTGTTCTTCGCGCGTGAACGTGTATTTCTTCGCGCAGTTTTCGGCGTGCACGCCCATTGCTTTGTGATCGTAGGCGTCTTCGAGGCCGTCCATCGCCATGTGATCGACCATCGTCACTGCGCCGTAGCGATAGCCTTTGCGAGCGTTCGGCAACATGTGCGGCGCGTTGGTCATCGATTCCATACCACCGGCGATGATGACGTCGCGCGAACCCGAAACGATGGCATCGTGCGCAAGTTGCACCGCCTTCATGCCCGAACCGCACATCTTCGTAATCGTGAGCGCGCCGGTGCCTTTTGGCAATCCCGACTTGAGCACTGCCTGACGCGCGGGCGCTTGACCCTGTGCTGCGATCAGGCAATTACCGAGGATCACTTCGTCGACCGCTTCAGGATTCACACCCGCACGCTCGACAGCCGCTCTCACGGCAACCGCGCCGAGATCGGACGCAGTGAGTGACGAAAAATCCCCAAGCATGCCGCCCATGGGCGTGCGTGTGGCGCTAACGATAACAACGGGATCTGACATGTTTCTCTCCAGGTTAACCAAATTCTTTGACGCTGATTTCGCCGATTGGCGCAGATTTTTTGTCGGTTGACTCCGCAAGCGCGTGCGTTTCGGTTTCTCAATCTGCGTTCTTCTGCGAAATCAGCGCAATCTGCGTCAAAAAACCTAACGTGTGACCATCCAACGACTCCATTGTGACGCAAAAGCGCCGATGATGCCGCCCGCTATCGCGGCGACGAAAACGCCGCGAATCGAAAGGGGAGACGCAGTAAGCGCTAAGGCGAATGCTGACGCACCGAGCAAAATTTGCAAGATGCGTTTCCCGCTTGGGCTCCACGGCTTCTGTTCGATCGCAACTGCCATTCCGAACCAAGCCAGCACTGCGCCGAGCCAAACCATACCCATCCCGATGCGCGGTGCAACGGCGAACGCGAACATCCCCGTAATCGCAAGAAAGAAGCCGAGCAGCATGATGGCGTTGCGGCTCATGCGACGCTCACTCCCGCGCACTCGACCATCGGTAGGGGCGCGATGCGCTGCTGCATTTGCGCATCGATTCCGCCACCGCGACGCACTTCGATACTGGCAAATGCATGCTTGGTCTTGCGTGATACATCTTCTTCTGAACTCAAATCGAGGTTCAAGCTGCGCAGCAAGCCATCTTCGATGCCGTACACCCAACCGTGCAATGTGAGCGGCTGCTCGCGCGCCCAGGCATCGCGCACGATCGTCGTTCGCGCGAGATTCACAACTTGTTCGACCGCATGTAATTCGCAAAGTTTGCGCAGTTTCGCTTCCCGACCATCAACCGAATCGAGGCTTACGCGATGATGCTCGACCGTGTCGCGCACGTGCTGCAACCAGTTATCCGAAATCCCCAAACGCGAGCCGTCGAGCGCTGCTGAAATACCGCTGCAACCGTAATGTCCGCAAAGAATCACATGCTTCACTTTGAGAATTTCCACAGCGAAATGAAGCACTGACAAGCAATTCAAATCGGTGTGAACGACAACATTGGCGACGTTGCGATGCACGAAGATTTCGCCCGGCGGCAAGCCGATGATTTGATTCGCCGGAACGCGCGAATCGGAACAGCCGATCCACAAATACTCAGGGCGCTGCTGATGTTTGAGTTTTTCGAAGAACTGCCCGTCGTCAGCAAGCATGGCGTCGACCCACGCGCGGTTGTTAGCAAACAAGTGTTCGAGCGAGGCGTTCACTTTATGAAACCTCGTGTGACGAATGACCATGCACTTCGTACAGTGACTAATGACGAGCGATGGCGCTCGCTGTGCGTCTTTTGCGAGCTATGGCGCAAAGCTTTGCAACTGGGATTCTTCATTTAATGATTATCGCCGGTGTAGCTTTGCGTCGCTCGTCCTGCCTGCAAAGCGCTACTTCGATTCGTTGAAGAGTTCCCGTCCAATCAACATGCGCCGAATCTCACTCGTGCCCGCGCCAATTTCGTAGAGCTTAGCGTCGCGCCAGATGCGTCCGGTCGGATATTCGTTGATGTAGCCATTGCCACCAAGCGCTTGAATGGCTTCGCCCGCCATCGAGGTTGCTTTCTCCGCGCAGTAAAGAATCACGCCTGCGGCGTCTTTGCGTGTGACTTCACCGCGGTCGCAGGCTTGTGCGACGGCGTAGAGATACGCGCGGCACGCGGAATAGGTCGAATACATGTCGGCAAGCTTGCCTTGCATAAGCTGAAACTCGCCGATTGGCATGTTGAATTGCTTACGCTCGTGCACGTATGGAAGCACGACGTCGAGGCAGGCCGCCATGAGCCCAACCGAGCCGCCCGCAAGCACGGCGCGTTCGTAATCGAGACCACTCATCAGGATGTTGACACTCTTACCCTCTTCGCGCATGACGTTCTCAGCGGGCACTTCGCAATCTTGAAAGACCAGTTCGCAGGTGTTCGAGCCGCGCATGCCGAGTTTGTCGAGTTTTTGCGCGGTCGAAAAGCCTTTGAAGCCTTTCTCGATAATGAACGCGGTGATGCCACGCGGACCGAGACTCAGGTCGGTCTTCGCGTAGACCACCAAAGTATCGGCATCCGGACCATTGGTGATCCACATTTTGTTACCGTTCAAGACGTAGCGATCGCCTTTCTTATCGGCACGCAAGCGCATCGAGACCACATCGGAGCCCGAACCCGGTTCGCTCATGGCAAGCGCGCCCACGTGTTCGCCCGAAACCAACTTCGGCAAATACTTTAACTTCTGCGCTTCGCTGCCGTTCAACTTGAGTTGATTCACGCAGAGATTCGAATGCGCGCCATAGGAAAGTCCGACCGCGCCGCTCGCGCGCGAGATTTCCTCCATCGCTACACAGTGCGCGAGATAACCCATGTTCGCGCCGCCGTATTCCTCGGGCACTGTGATGCCGAGAATTCCGAGATCGCCCATCTTCTTCCAAAGATCCATCGGAAACTGGTTCTTCGCGTCGATTTCAGCCGCGCGCGGGGCAATTTCGGCGGCTGCGAATGCAGCGATCGAATCGCGCAGCATGTCGATCTCTTCGCCGAGATTGAATTTGAGAAATGGGAACTGCATATTTCTTCCTGTTTTCCTTGCGCGGCGTTTTCCGCCAGCGGCGGAAAACTCTTACCAATCACTATTTGCTTGGTATCGCAATCAATGTTTGCTGCATGAGCGCGCAAAGCGTTTCGACACCGTTTTTATAAACGAAAACTTTGCCCTGCGTAATGGTGAGCGTGCGCCCGGATTTGACGACTTCGCCGCGCGCGAGGATGCGCTCCCCGTCAGCGGGCGCGAGTAAGTTCAGTTTGAATTCGACGGTCAGAACGCCCGAGCCAACCGGCATCATCGTCGCGCCTGCACAACCGCCTGCCGTGTCGACGAGCGTTGCGATGATGCCCGCGTGAAAGAAGCTGTTTTGCTGCGAAAGCTCCGTGCGAAACGCGACTTCGAACTCTGCCAGACCACGATCAGCGCGCGCGAGCTTTGCGCCAATGAGACGCATCGCGCCTTGCGCAGCAAAGATTGCTTCGATGTCAGTAACTTTTGCGGGATCGAGCATGATGCGCGGAAGCGAGTGAACGACGTCCTGATTTTAAGCTTACGTTGACGTAAACGTCAGTGCCAGTTCGCGCTTGTCTCGAAGCGCTTGTGCCTCGCGCTATTTCGGTTTAATCGCTTTCAAGCGCTTCTGACAATCCTTCTCGATTGTCTCGATTTCCTCGATTACGGCGTCGATATCCTCGCGTTGTTGTTCGAGCAGGGCGCGCCGTTTTTCAAGCACCTCTAGGAACTTGAGCAACTGTGAGCGCTCGCTCTTGTCAGCATCATAGAGATCAAGAATCTCCGCGATCTCCGCCAAACTCATGCCCAGACGCTTACCGCGCAACACGAGCTTCAACCGCACGCGATCTCGTTGCGCGTACACACGACGCGTGCCTTTGCGTGCGGGTGTGATGAGACCATGATCCTCGTAAAAACGGATCGCCCGCGTGGTCAGCGCGAACTCATCGGCGAGATCCGAAATCGTGAAGGATTCGACGCGCGGGGTGTTGCGATGAGTATCGTTCTGCATCGGCAAAGTGTACCGGGCAGACGTTAACGTTGACGCAAACGTCACCAGCGCCCCTGAACTAATATATTTATCGCTACTTGCCCTATTAAATCAGGCGATGGCTAAATAAAATAGTGTTGTTACGATACTCATTAAATTTGCGCATAGCTAGTTTTAATGGGGCAATTCAATCAAAAGCTTTAGATGTGCAAGGTCGCCAAAGCCCCGACGACGATCCCAAGACCCGCGACGCCGTACACGCCATATTCGAGCCACCGAAGTTTCGTGAGCAGCGCAATCGCGGCAAGTGCGATGGCAATTTGCAGCGCAGTCGTCGCCTGCGCCCAGCGGTGGTGCTGGTGCATTTGCTCATCGCTCTTCTTGTCCCAATCTTTGGCCTCGGTCTCTAGCTTCTCGGCGTCTTTCTTGATCTCGGCTTTTTCCGCTTTGTAGCGCTTGATCTCGTCTTCGTAGAACTTCTTGCGCGCCTCCGGCGCGAGTTCGACCGCCAACTCACTCAAATTCTGTTTGCTACTCTTTGACTGGTAGTAGTTCCACTGATTAGAGGCTTCGGTCTTCTTGATCGCCGCATTGTTTTTAAAGAGCCCCGCATTCGCCTGCGTCGCGCCGCCTTGGTACGCGAAGAGCGCGCCGATCGTTGCAATCACGGCAGTGACCACCGCAATCGCTCCTGCGTGCGACTTATGGTCGCCATGCTGCGCTGCGTGTTCGAGTTCGTGATCGTGCGGGCCGTGTACGTGAAATCCGCCACCTGACATAGTGTCTCCGTTGCTTTAAGAATGGCGAGTATTCTGCCCGTTGACGCGACACAGAACCGAAAGCTTGGCGTCGTTACGCGCTACTTCGCGGTCGGCATCGTGAATTCCGCGCCCTTACCGATCGATGCTGGCCAACGCTGCATGATGCTTTTTTGCTTCGTGTAAAAACGCACGCCCTCTTGGCCGTACGCATGCATATCGCCGAACAGCGAACGCTTCCAGCCACCAAAACCATGCCACGCCATAGGCACAGGAATCGGCACGTTGATACCCACCATGCCCACTTGAATGCGCCGCGAAAACTCACGTGCGACGTTGCCATCGCTTGTGAAGCACGCGACACCATTGCCATATTCATGCGCATTCACCAGTTCGATCGCATCTGCCAAATCCTTCACGCGCACGCACACAAGTACGGGACCAAAAATTTCTTCCTTATAGATTCGCATCGACGGTGTCACGTGATCGAACAGTGTGCCGCCCGTGAAGAAACCGTTTTCGTGCCCGGCGACCTTGTGACCGCGGCCGTCAACAACCAGGCTCGCGCCCTCTTTCACACCCAGATCGACGTAGCCTTCGATGCGTTGCAGCGCGTCCTTCGTCACAATCGGCCCCATCTCGGCATCTAGCTCCATGCCGTTTTTGATCTTTAGCGCTTTCGCACGCTCGGCGAGCTTCGGCATGATGCGATCAGCCGCATCGCCCACGAGCACTGCGACCGAAATGGCCATGCAGCGCTCGCCAGCCGAGCCGTAGGCCGCGCCAATCAGAGCGTCCACCGCCTGATCGATATCAGCGTCCGGCATCACGACCATGTGATTCTTCGCGCCGCCGAGCGCTTGAACGCGCTTGCCGTGTTTCGCCCCGGTTTCGTATATGTAGTTTGCAATCGGCGTCGAGCCGACGAAGGAAAGCGCCTTCACGTCGGGATGCACGAGCAGTGCATCGACCGCGACTTTGTCGCCTTGCACGACGTTGAACACACCGTCGGGAAGTCCGGCCCGCTTCAGCAATTCCGCCATAAAAATTGAAGGTGACGGGTCGCGCTCGCTTGGTTTCAATATGAACGCATTGCCGCAGGCAATCGCCACCGGGAACATCCAGCAGGGCACCATGCAGGGGAAATTAAACGGCGTGATTCCGGCGACAACGCCGAGCGGTTGCCGCATGGTCCAGTTGTCGATACCCGTCGAGACTTGATCGGTGTAAT
>JAAFJI010000152.1 GCA_013298045.1 Betaproteobacteria bacterium | reverse complement strand
CTCGATACCTTCGCGTCCGCTATCACGAATAGATCGCAATCGCGCGGTGTTTGAGCTCCCTCTCTCGCGGCGCGGGAGAGGGTTGGGGTGAGCGCGGTTACGAGGCCGCGATAAGCCACCGTCGCTCCACCGAGTCGTTGCCCTCACCCTCCGCCCTCTCCCGCGCTGCGGGAGAGGGAACCCGAGCGCCGCGCCCAGCGTCGCATTGGCAAACTGGGTCGTAAACACTAATCCAATGCCCGCATCGCCTCAAGCTCACCGAGATTCGCGTCAACCACCCAACCTGCGTACTTTGCGGCAGCTTCCACAGAAAACATGTCCGCAAGCGCGGTCTCATCGATCACACCGAAGCTCATCGGATCCGCGCGCAATGCGATCACGAGTTCGCGCTCCAACGTAGATTCATTTGCAATTGCTCTGCGCGACGCGATTGCGACAAGCGCATCGGAGTGCTCTTTTCCGAGTTCATCGGCGAGACATTGACTCGCCGCCTCGGTGAAAACAAGACCCCGCTGCGCATCGATGTTCTTGCGCATACGGTCTGCGTCAACTTCAAGCATGACGCACATATCGCCCAACGCGTGTGCTGCGCCGTGAATCGAAGCGAACAGCGCGCCCCACTCCGCGAGCTCGGCTTGCCAATTGCCAAGACCGCGCTCGTGCTCCTGCGGCATCGACGCAACGAGCGCTGCGAGTCGATGCGGCGCGCGAATGCTCGCCGCAATCGC
This sequence comes from Betaproteobacteria bacterium, assembly GCA_013298045.1. Taxonomy (GTDB): domain Bacteria; phylum Pseudomonadota; class Gammaproteobacteria; order Burkholderiales; family Casimicrobiaceae; genus Casimicrobium. Next base: position 8,014 of record JAAFJI010000152.1, on the reverse strand, counting down.
TGTCATGGGTCCGATCGGATTTCGCTTGTGCGGCATCGCCGAGGAGCCACCGCGCCCCTCCTTAACGTTTTCGCTGAGTTCGCAAACTTCGCTTTGCATCATCAGGGCGACGTCTTTAGCAAACTTGCCGAGCGAGCCCCCAAGGATTGCAAGCTCGCAGGCAACACGCATGATGCGATCGCGTTGCGTGTGCCACGACGCTGGTGCCTGCGTGAGGCAGAGGCGAGCAGCGAGCAAACTCGCCACCTCCTCGCCTTTGTGCCCAAGCGTCGCGCGTGTGCCGACGGCTCCGCCCCACTGAAGACGCAGTGCATCGCCTGCAAGCTCGCGCAGCGCCCAACGCGAGCGTGCAATCGGTGCCAGCCAGTTCGCGCATTTCGCGCCGAAACTCGTGACCTGCGCCGCCTGCATCAGCGTGCGCGCGAGCGTGGGCGTTGTGCGATGGGTGCGGGCGTGACTTGCGAGGGTGTAGACGATGCGCCCGAGCTCCGCATCAATCATGGCCAGCGAGCGTTTCGAGCACAGCATCATTGCGGTGTCGATCGCATCTTGCGAGGTCGCGCCGAAATGCACCCACCGCGACGCCTCTTTATCGACGGTCGCGACGGCAGCGCGCAATCGCTTTACAAGCGGAATCGCAAGCGCCCCCGCTAGCGCGCTCTCACGCACGATCGCGTCGCAATCAAGCAAGTCGGCGCGGCAAAACCCCGCGATCGCCCCAGCCGCGCCGGATGGAATGACACCGGCCTCTGCTTCTGCGTGAGCGAGCGCCGCTTCGAAATCGAGCATGCCTTGCACAATCGATTTCGTGCCGAAGCAGTCCATCGCCTCGGTCGTCGAAAGAAAGTGCTCAAAAGGAAACTCAGTCATTTGCGCCCATTCTATGAGCGAGTTCACAGCTTACAAAGGCTTTGTCACTGATACTCGAAAAAGACTGTTTCGCTCTCACCTTGCATGCGAATCGTCCAAACAAAACTGCTCGCACCGTTTGCGCTCGCGATCAATGTGTCGCGACGCGCCGCCGGTGTTGCGTTGAGCAGAGGATGATCCGATCCACTCGTAAAGACGGCGGTAAAGTGGTGATTGAAACACCCTCGCGCGAACACGCAAACATGCGCTAGCGGTTGACCCGCGTTCGGTTTTGGCAGTCGAAACACGAAGCGCCCCTCCCGATCGCTCGGTTGTCTTAGTAGACCGAAGCCAGCAACGCCGGCGACATCGTTCGCCCACACTTCGATCATGGCATCATCGATCGGGTTGCCCGCGCCGTCAACAATGCGCCCTTGCAACTCGATCTCGCCGTTTCCTACTGCGTTGCCCCATTTGAGCGCTTCGTGAAAAAAGGGACCGATCGTTTGACTGGAGGTGACGTTCGACATTTCAAACTCCTGACGGCGTTGCGTTACGGCCGCGAAGAACGATGTCAAACACGAAACCGAGCGACGTACCGCTTACGGTTTCATCAAGACTGAATCGCGAGATCAATCGATTGCGCGCAGCGCCGTCGGAAATGCCGTTAAAGATCGGATCGAACGGGAACAGCGGGTCGTCTGGGAAATACATCTGCGTCACCAATCGCTGCGCGTACACATTGCCAAAGAGCGAAAAGTGAATGTGTGCCGGACGCCACGCATTCGGATGGTTTCCCCAGGGATATGCACCGGGTTTAATCGTTTTGAACCGATAGCGACCGTCGCTGTCGGTCAAAAATTTTCCGAAACCGAAGAAATTCGGATCGAGTGGCGCATCGTGGTCGTCCTTCGCATGCGCGTAGCGACCCGCTGCATTGCATTGCCACACTTCGACGAGACTGTCGCGCACCGGTTTGCCGTCTTCGTCAACAACGCGACCCGACACCGTGATCGCTTGACCGAGCGGTTCGCTCGCGCCGTGTTTTGTGAGATCGATGTCGTTTGCGCTGAGTATCGACCGCTCGACAGCGACACCACTCGTTGCCGCGAAATCGTGACGCACGATAACGCGCTCCGCACGCGGACCGCGAAGCGTCGTCGATTTGTAAGGCGGATGGTTGTCGTTCGGGCGCTCGCCCGGAGAAAGCGTTGGAAAGTGCATACTCAGCCTCGCAAATCGGGGGGCGCGTCGATGCGCCACTATATCGCTTGACGCCGACAGCGTGCGCGCGTTCGACTATCGGGCGGAACCGCTGCGGTAGGATCGGTCATACTCGCGACAAACGTTGCCGATCAAGCAGTTGGAATCGCAACAACCGCTTATCGCGAGCAAGCTCGCTCCTACAACTCGAACTACGTGACCGTGCGCTCCAGAAATCCGAGCAGCTTCGGCTCGGCGACATTGCGATCAACGTATGCCTCCCCGATGCGCTTCAGGAGGATCAGCGTCACCGTACCGTTTTCATTTTTTTTGTCTCGCTGCATATGGGCAAGCAAATTTTTTGCTGCAACCTTCGGTGGGCTCACGGGTAGATTGAGTGCAGAAAAGAGTTTTTCTACACGCTCAACATCAATCACAGCACCGCCGCTCATTGCCTCAGAGAATTGGGCAGCCATGCAACAACCCGCCGCTACCGCCTCTCCGTGAAACCAAGCCCCGTACCCCATTTCGGTCTCGATAGCATGACCAAAGGTGTGCCCAAGATTTAAAAGCGCGCGAATGTCTTTCGTTTCGCGCTCGTCTTGCTTCACCACGTCCGCCTTGATCTTGCATGAATGTGCGATGACCCGAGTAAGCACTTCGGTGTCGCGTGCGTTCAATGCATCCGCGCTCGATTCGAGTTCGGCGAAATGATCCGAATCGAAGATGAGCGCGTGCTTAACCACTTCGGCTAGACCCGATGCGTACTCGCGAGGCGGCAGCGTTTTCAACGTGTCGATGTCGGAAATGACGGCTTGCGGCTGGTAGAACGCGCCGATCATGTTTTTGCCGAGTGGATGGTTGATCGCGGTCTTGCCGCCGACCGACGAATCCACTTGCGAAAGCAAGGTCGTCGGCACTTGGATGAAGGGAATGCCGCGTTGATAGGTCGCAGCCGCATAGCCCGCAACGTCACCGATGACGCCGCCGCCTAGCGCGACGATCGTCGTTTTGCGATCGCACTTGGCCGCGAGCATTGACGTGTAGATTTTGTCGAGCGATGCTGCGGTTTTGTGTTCTTCACCGTCGGGCAGGATGATCTCGACAATCGCTTTGCCAAGTGACCCAATTGCTGCTCTTACTTTTGGCAGGTAAAGCGGCGCGACGGTTTCATTGGTCACAATCGCGACCGTTTTGCCTGCAATGAATTTCTCGTAAGTCGCCGGCGAGGCAAGCTGATTCGCTCCGATGTGGATCGGATACGAACGGTCTAGTAATGAAACTTCGAGTGTTTGCATAGTGCGTAGCCCGGTTGCTCGCAACCGGGTCCCCAAGCCCGTCGAAGGCAAATGATCGCTTCGCGATTAGCTTACGGGAACCTCGATGCGAGCATCGAGGCTACTAGTTACGCGATTTGTCAACCAGCTTGTTCTTCGCAATCCACGGCATCATCGCGCGAAGCTTGCCGCCAACCACCTCAATCGGATGTTCCGCCATATTGCGACGACGCGCCGTCATCGATGGATAGCCGGTGCGCCCTTCGAGGATGAACATCTTCGCGTACTCGCCGTCTTGAATGCGCTTCAATGCGTTCTTCATCGCGGCGCGCGATTGCTCGTTAATCACCTCGGGGCCGGTGACGTATTCGCCGAATTCCGCGTTGTTCGAAATCGAATAGTTCATGTTGGCGATACCGCCTTCATACATAAGATCAACGATCAGTTTCAGCTCATGCAGGCATTCGAAGTACGCCATTTCAGGTGCGTAGCCCGCCTCGGTCAACGTTTCGAAACCCATCTTTACGAGTTCGACCGCGCCACCGCAAAGCACGGCTTGTTCGCCGAACAAATCCGTCTCAGTCTCTTCTTTGAAATTGGTTTCGATGATGCCCGCTTTGCCGCCGCCGTTGGCCGCCGCGTAGGAGAGCGCGAGATCGCGCGCCTTGCCGCTCTTGTCTTGATGCACAGCAACCAAGTGCGGGACGCCACCGCCTTGTGTGTAGGTGTTGCGCACGGTATGGCCTGGCGCTTTTGGTGCAACCATCCACACGTCGAGATCATCGCGCGGGACGACCTGGTTGTAATGCACATTGAAGCCATGAGCGAAGGCGAGCGATGCGCCCTTTTTAATATTCGGCTCAACATTGTTTTTGTAAACCTCGGCGATCTGTTCATCGGGAAGCAGAATCATCACCACGTCGGCGGCTTTCACCGCGTCGTTGACTTCCATCACCGTGAGACCAGCTTTACCGACCTTGTCCCAGCTCGCGCCGCCTTTGCGCAGACCGACAACGACTTTCACGCCGCTGTCGTTCAAATTCTGCGCATGCGCATGCCCCTGCGAGCCGTAGCCGATGATGGCAACGGTTTTGCCTTTGATGAGGCTAAGGTCGGTATCTTTGTCGTAATAGACTTTCATAAGAGTATTCCTGAGTTTTATGAATTAGCGAGCAACGATTTTTTTCGTCACTGATTGTTTTGTTTCTTGGTCTTGCACCCATACGCTCGCTTGGGCCTTAGTGAGTTCACCGACTACGAGATACTCTTTTCCAGCAACTGGCGTGAATTCGACCTCGCCTTCCACTGAAAAGAACTCACCAATCGCCCTGCTCGCGATCTCGTGAATCGGTGCGGCTGTTACATGCGTTCCGACAATCTTGAGTTTCATCGGCTCTATCTTCACCGGACGCCACACACGATCCATCGTCAAACTAAAGCCACGACCGTAGCTCGCCCGCCCCGTAGCGGTGCGCGCGTTTTCAATCTGATTTCCGTTGATTGAAGCGACGTAATACAGTTCGCCTTTACCACCGCTCAGTTGGATACCGGAGTCGCCCAGTTGTGCGACCGGCCCCGTATACCCGTCGGGCACATGTTTGTAAGTCGCACAACCAGTGAGCGAAAGAAAAACGAGTAGAAGCGCAGTGTAATTCTTGAACATGATTTAAATTTTTAGAATCCGTTCCCCACGCCCGATACCCGAAGCGCCTGTACGCACGGTTTCCAAAATCACACCCGGCTCGATCGCCGCGATAAACGCGTCAAGTTTATGACTGTCGCCGGTTAACTCGATGGTGTAGCTCTTGTCAGTTACGTCCAAGATGCGGCCACGGAAGATGTCGGCCATGCGCTTCATTTCGTCGCGGTCTTTGCCTGCGGCGCGGACTTTGACGAGCATCAGTTCGCGTTCGATGTGATTACCGTCGGTCAGATCAACGACCTTCACGACTTCGATCAGTTTGTTGAGCTGCTTGGTGATTTGTTCAATCACGTCGTCGCTGCCGTGCGTGACGATGGTCATGCGCGACATCGTGGTGTCTTCGGTCGTGGCGACTGAAAGCGAATCGATGTTGTAGCCGCGTGCGGAGAACAGGCCGACCACTCGCGAGAGCGCGCCCGCTTCGTTTTCCAGGAGGACGGAGAGGATGTGTCTCATCTCAGAGCTCCTCCGCCAAAATCATCTCAGACAAGCCCTTGCCACCCGGAATCATCGGGAACACGTTCTCGGTTTCGTCCGTGATGAAATCCATGAACACGAGGCGATCTTTGAGTTTGATCGCTTCACGTAACGCGCCTTCAACATCGCCCGCTTTTTCGATCTTCATACCGACGTGACCATAGGCTTCGGCGAGTTTCACGAAATCCGGCAGCGCGTCCATGTAGCTCTCGGCGTAGCGATTACCGTAGAAGAATTCCTGCCACTGCCGCACCATACCGAGTGAGCGGTTGTTGAGGTTCACGATCTTCATCGGGATGTGATACTGCTTGCAGGTGGAGAGCTCTTGAATGCACATTTGCACACTGCCCTCGCCCGTGATGCAGGCGACCGTTGCGTCCGGGTTCGCAAGCTGCGCGCCCATCGCGTACGGAATGCCAACGCCCATCGTGCCCAAGCCGCCGGAATTGATCCATTTGCGCGGTTTGTCGAATGGGTAATACTGCGCGGCCCACATTTGATGTTGGCCAACGTCGCTGGTGATGATTGCGTCGCCGTTCGTTGCTTTCCAAAGCGCTTGCACAACGGCTTGCGGTTTGATCTTGCCGTCGTCTTTCGCGGGTTTGAACGCCAGGCAGTTTTTGCTCTGCCAGCCTTTGACCGTCGTCCACCAAGCTTTGAGCGCAACCGGATCGGGACGTTTGTCACCCTGCTCCAGCATCGCCACCATTTCTTCAAGCACGTCTTTCACGTAGCCCACGATCGGCACATCGACTTTCACACGCTTCGAAATCGATGACGGATCGATATCGATGTGAATGATCTTGCGACCTTCGCGATAGAAGTGATTCGGATTGCCAATCACGCGATCATCGAAGCGCGCGCCGACGGCGAAGAGTACGTCGCACTCTTGCATCGCCATGTTCGCTTCGTACGTGCCGTGCATGCCGAGCATGCCGACGAATTGCGGATCGCTCGCAGGGAAACCGCCCAAGCCCATCAAGGTATTCGTACACGGCGCACCGAGCATGCGCACAAGTTTCGTGAGCTGCGGCGCAGCATCGTTGAGCACAACACCGCCGCCCGCGTAAATCATCGGGCGCTTGGCGTCGAGCAAAAGCTGCACGGCTTTCTTGATCTGTCCGCTATGACCCTTGATGTTCGGGTTGTAACTGCGCATCGATATCTCTTTCGGATACTCGTAAGCGCAGCTATGTTGCGTCACGTCCTTCGGAATGTCGACGAGCACAGGGCCAGGGCGACCGGTCGTTGCGATGTAGAACGCTTTCTTCATCGTGAGCGCGAGGTCTTTCACATCCTTCACGAGGAAGTTGTGTTTCACACAGGGGCGCGTGATGCCGACCGTGTCGCATTCCTGGAATGCGTCTTGGCCAATGGCATGCGTTGGCACCTGGCCGCTGATGATGACCATCGGAATCGAATCCATGTAGGCCGTCGCGATGCCGGTGACTGCGTTGGTCAAGCCGGGGCCTGACGTTACGAGCGCGACGCCGATCTTCGTGGACGAACGCGAATACGCATCCGCCGCGTGCACAGCCGCCTGCTCGTGCCGAACCAGCACGTGCTTGAATTTGTCTTGTTTGAATATCTCGTCGTAGATATTGAGCACGGCGCCGCCGGGATATCCGAAAACGAAATCAACGTTTTCTTCCGCGATGCAGCGAACGACGATTTCCGCGCCAGTGAGTGTCGGTTTAGTCATTTCATCCTCAAGAGTTTGGTTTTGCCTTGATCTCGATGGGTGATGAGACAAGGCCCCTGAGGGCAATTCGAAACTGGGTATTCACGGCCTCGCGCACGCTCTGCACAGGCGAGGTGGTCATTGCTTTTGGCTGACTCCCCGCCCGTGTGCCCTCGATCTCGTTTCAACACGAAACCAAAGCGTCACGGTGTCCGAACTTTGGAATATAGCCGATTATTGCTGCGATGCAAAAGAGAGGAAATTGCGTGGATCGAGTACACGGCGCATATCTCGGCATTTAATGTCGTCGTACAAGCTCGACCTCGGTGAATAGTTGCGCGAAGAAGTAATTTGTCGATTCATTTTGCTATCGAAAAATATCTTCATCAAATATTGCCCAATAGACGTTGGTCTATATGCAATAAAAGTTATTTACTAATATATCGCGTAAATTTGTTTTTTACCTTATTTAATGGGGCAATACGCGTCAATGCTGCTGTATCAATCTACGAATGTGTGTTCGCAAGTGAGCGCATCCAATCCAATCCCGCCGACGTACCGCCCGCTTCGCTTCCGCGTTTCGGTTTGTATTCGCAACCGATCCAGCCGTCGTAACCCAGCGCGTCGATCACCGAAAAAAGGTACGGGTAATTGACTTCACCAATATTCGGTTCATGTCGCTCGGGCACGCCCGCGATTTGAAAATGTCCAACGCGCCCGCTCGGCAAGTATTTGCGAATCTTCATCGCCACATCGCCCTCGACGATTTGACAGTGATAGAGATCCATTTGCACCTTCAAATTCGGCGCACCGACCGCTTCGACC
>JAAFJI010000150.1 GCA_013298045.1 Betaproteobacteria bacterium | reverse complement strand
GTCGGGGCGATGCGCCTTGATCGCAGCGCGCCACTCGCGCCAGAAATCATCGGGCACCCAGGGTGCAACATCCATGCGCCAACCGCCTGCGCCTTTGTCGAGCCAGCGCTTCATCACCGAATCTTTGCTGCCGTACGCAAATGCGCGAAACGATGGCGATGACTTGTCGATTTCCGGAAGATCGGTGATACCCGTCCAGCCTTTGAACTGCTGATCGGGATTGGCTTTGCTCGTATCGAACGTGAACCAACTTGCGTACGGCGACGATGGATTTACTTTGTTATTCGCGAACGCACCTTTGCCTTCGGCCGCGTAATTGCCATAGCGATCAAAGTAACGCGAATCGCTGCCAACGTGATTGAGCGAAGTGTCGAGCACGATGCGAATGCCACGTTTTTTTGCTTCATCGGCGAGCTTTACGAAATCGGTTTCGGTGCCGAAATACGGATCGATCTCGTTGTAATCCGCAGTGTCGTATTTGTGGTTCGACGGCGCTTTGAAAATCGGCGTCATGTAAATCGTGTTCGCGCCGAGGCCCTTGATGTAATCGAGTTTCTCGGTGATGCCCGCGAGATCGCCGCCGAAGAAATCGTTGTTGTAGACATCGTCCGAGCCGTCGCCGGACTTCGGTTTGAACGGCTTTTCATTCCAGTTTTTGTGCAGCTCAACGGTCGCGCGCTGATACTTATCGACGCCGGGCTTAGGATCGTTCGCTTTGTTGCCATTGCGAAAACGATCGGGAAAGATGTAGTAGTAAACGATGTCCGGCGCGTAATCCGGCACCTTGAAATTCGCATCGAACACGGTTTGCCGGAAGCGGCGAATGCCTTTCGCGTCATCGGGTTTCTCAACGATCTCGCCGACGCCGTTGCTGCCGCGCTCGCGCGTCCAGAAAATGCTGTCGCGATTGTTGCCGTAGATGAAAGTCTTTCCGGCGATCATGAGCTCGTAGTAGTAACCGTAAACGCTGATGTCGGCGAACGCGTGGCTCGCGCGCCAGGTGTCACCAGCGCGCTGCATCGGCATGCGCGCGAGCGGCGAGTACTCGAGCACTTCCTGATTGCCTTCGAGGCGACGTTTTTCGATCACGAGCGTTGCGCGTTCAATCCCCGGCAAACTTGCGAGCGCGAAATCGATTTTCGTGCCAGCGGTTACCGCACCGAAAGGCGCTTTGAATGCAGCATCGCGCGAATCGAATTTCACCGAGAGAGCGATCGGATCGGTGACCGCTTGTTGTGAAGGATCGTCGAACGAGGTCGGCGTCACACTCAAACGCGGGACATTGTTCGCGAATTCGAGCTTTAGCGTCTGCGGCCCGTTGAACATGAAGCCGATGTTGTTCGCGCCGTCCGCGTCTTGCATGCGCGCGAGCGCAAGCGGCGCGCCCTGCAATTGCAACGCGGTCGTTGATTTCGGCGAGATGCCAAACGATGAGGCATCGCCCCATTGCGCGTCCGCAATCTTGAACTCCTGACCGCTCGCAAGGTTCACGTTCAAGTAGTACGCATCGCAACTCCACTTGAACGCGAAATCGTCGAGCGCCGCCCAATTGTTCATCGTGCCGCGCAGGTAAATCGTTTTGTCGCCAAAGGGCGGGATGGGGCAGTTTTCAATGGTCATAACGTAATCGGGCACGCTCACGCGAATGCGGTGCATGCCGTTGAAATTGTGAACAAGATTCGCGCTACGCGGCGCGAGCTGGCGACGTGTGCCGACGCGGTTGTCAGCCCCGCCTAAATCGGCGTCGCCCGACCACTGCTCATCGCCCACTTTGAAGCCGTGTTCGCCATTGATCGAGGCGACCAGTTCAAATGCGTTGCAGCGATAGGTAAAGCGAAAATTTTCGAGCGCGTTCCAATTGTTGAAACCGCCGCGAAGGTAGAGCGGACGGGTGCCGAAGGGGCTTGGGATGCAGGTAGCGCGACTCGCAGTCGCGGCGTCGTCTGCGGGTGCAACGCGATCCGTCGTCGCGCAGGACGCAAAGAGAAATCCCAGCGCCAATATCGAGGCTGCGCTTGCGACGCGATGAAAAAATTTGCCACAGATGAACACAGATAAACACAGATTCTCTGTGCTGCGACTTAATCTGTGTTCATCTGTGTGAATCTGTGGCAAAAATTAGCCTTTCACGCCACCAGAAGTCAGTCCCGACACAATCCACTTCTGCGCCGCAAGGAACACGAGCGTGATCGGAAGCCCGGAGAGCACCGCCGCCGCAGCGAAATCGCCCCACAGGTATTTCTGGTCGGCAAGGTAATACTTCGAGCCGACCGCAAGCGTCAAGTTCTGTTCTTCGCGCAACAGAATCGACGCGATCGGGTACTCGATGATCGTGCCGATGAAGGCAAGCACGAAGACGACCATCAAGATTGGTACTGCCATCGGCAGCAGCACGCGGTAGAACGTTTGCCAATGCGTCGCGCCATCGACACGTGCGTTCTCTTCAATCTCTTGCGGGATCGTTTCGAAGTAGCCTTTGATCGTCCAAATGTGTGTGGCGACGCCGCCCAAGTAGGCGACGATCACACTCGCATGCGTCTCGATCCCGAGCCACGGAAAATGGGCGCCGAGTCGCTCGAAGATTGCGAAGATCGCGACGAGCGCGAGCACGCGCGGGAACATTTCGAGCAAGAGCATGCCGTTCAACAAGCTCGATTTGTACTTGAACTTGAAGCGCGCGAAGGCGTAGGCGGCGGTCGTTGACAGTGCGACGATCAGGACTGCGGAAATCGTCGCGACCTTGATCGAATTCCAAAGCCAGAGGAGCACGGGGAAGGGCGGTGTGACTTCTTTACCGTCGCTGCCGACGTAGCTGAAGCCGAGTGCGAGCTTCCAGTGTTCGAGCGAGATTTCCGTTGGGATTAAAGCGCCTGTCGAGAAGTTACCCGGTCGTAGCGAGATCGAGACTACGGCGAGCAACGGGAAGAGCATTACGGCGAGCAGCGCCCACAAGAAGGCATGCGTCGCCCACACGCGCCATTGGTTTTTCTTTCCGGTGACGATTGCCATTAGTGTGCTCCGGTGTTAGCCGCGTGCGTCACTCGCACAGCGTCATTCCGGCGAAGGCCGGGAACCATCGTTCGAAAGTGTTGCGCCGATTCTTTGCATGGGTGTGTGCATGAATGGGTCCCGGCCTTCGCCGGGATGACGCTGTAGTGGATTAGGCGATTGCTTTTGCGCATGGTCACTTCGTCCCCTGATTCGCCTTCATCAGACGAAGATGCGTGAGCGCCATGATTGCAACCATGAAGAACACGACTGTTGAAATCGCGGCGGCGAGTCCGAAATCCGAACCTGAATCTTTGAACGCGATGCGATAGGTGTACGAGACCAAAATGTCGTTCGTTCCTGCGGGCACTTTCGTATTCAAGAAATCCGGGCGACCGTCAGTTAAAAGCGCGATCAACACAAAGTTATTGAAGTTGAATGCAAACACGCCGACTAAAAGTGGCGCAAGTGGCTTGATGATGAGCGGTAGCGTGATCTTAAAGAAGTTCGTGAGCGGTCCTGCGCCCGCGATTGCGGAGGCTTCGTACAAATCCGCCGGAATCGATTTGATGAGTCCGGTGCAGAGCACCATGATGTAAGGGAAACCGAGCCAGACGTTCACGATCAAGAGCATCACTTTCGCTAGCAAAGGGTCGGCGAACCAGGCGGGCTTGATGCCGAACACGGCGTTCAGAATCGTGTTGATCTCGCCGAAGTTTTGATTGAACAAACCCTTGAACACGAGAATCGAGATGAAGCCCGGTACGGCATAGGGCAAGAACAACAGCGTGCGATAAATCGTTGCGCCCTTCAAGGCTTCCCAATTCAGGATGACCGCGAGCGAGGTGCCGATCGCGGTGACGAAGAACACCGAGAGAAGCGCGAAGACGAGTGTCCAAATGAAAATCGAGATAAAGGGCGCGCGGAAATTCTCGTCGTTGATCATCCGCGCGTAGTTCGCGAAGCCGACGTTGACCGTGTAGCCCGGAGTTAACTTGTCTCCGCTCGCGCTTTCGTAGTAGCCGGTTTTGTCGTTCGGTTTGAAGACTTCGCCGTCTTCGTTGCGCGTGAGCGAGCCATCGGGGCTTTGTTTCCAAACAGGCGTGACTTTTGCGAATTCGCGGAGACCGGCGTAGCTCAGAACTTCGCCGCCGGGCAATGCAACTTGTATGCGCATTAACTGATCGCGCATTGCAATCCGATCGCGAAGTTGCAGTCCACCACCGACATCAAACGTGTCTGGTGTGGGGCTAGCTTGAAGAGGTTCTGTCAGCGAGCGAGAAGAGCCAACCAAAGCCGCAGAATACCGCTCTTTAGTCTTTGGATTGGTAAGTACGAGCGCGAGCATGCTGGTCGAGACTTCGTGTACTGCGAACTCATGCACGCTCGCTTCATCCGCCGTCGTTTGCTCCAACAAATAAGCCGTCGCCCGATCAAACGTCAACAAATTGTTCGACGAATAATTCGTGAAGCCAATCTGCATCGTGAAGAGCAGCGGCAAAGCGATGAAAATGAATATCGCGGTGAGTCCAGGATACGTGTAGCGTGCAGCAATCGACCAGTTCGTCGCGTAAATCGCAATGCCAAGTGCGACCAGAATCAATGCGCCGAGCGCCCAGAGCGCTTGCCCTGCGACATACAAGCTGAACACGAAGTACAGTCCCGCGAATGCGGCAACGATGGCTATTGCCCAGCCGAGCAATGGCGTTTGCTTGTGTGCGCTTGCGCTTTTGCGTGCATCCGCGAGCGATGTTTCGGGAAGAGAAGCCGCCGCACTCATTGTGCTTTCATCCTCGCTGCCGCGCCGTTCAACGCGTCTTTTGGCGATTGCAAACCGTTAGTGATCGCCTCAATCGCAGCATCCATTGCCGACCAGAAGCGACCGGTTTCGGGAATGTTCGGAATCGGCGCGCCGCGTTTTGCGTTGTCCATTGTGGCGACGATCAACGGGTCACTCGCGAGTTGCGCGTAGAACGCCTTGTTCGCGGGCGCACCGATCGGCACGTCGTCGTTGATGAGTTTCAATTGCTCGGGTTTGAGCATGTGGTTCTCAAGAAATTCGCGCGCGATATCTTTCACCTTGGACGGTGCGCCGATCATGCAGCCGATCACGCCGACGAAGGGTTTCGATGGTTTGCCATCGATCGACGGAATGGGTGCGACACCGAAATCGATCTTACTTTTCTTGATGTTGTCCCAAGCCCAGGGGCCGGTGATCATCGTTGCGACCTTGCCTTGATTGAAGCCCGCTTCCATCTCGGCGTAGCGCGCACCCTTCGGCATCACGCCTTTGTCGATCAGCATCTTCAAAGTTTCGCCGCCGCGAATCGCGCCGGGTGTGTTCACGCCGACGTCCTTCGCGTCGAAATCGCCTTTCGCGTTCTTGCCGAACACGTAACCGCCGGGGCCTGCGATGATCGGCCAGGTGAAGAAGGTTTTATTGAAGTCCCAAAGAATCGCGCTCACTTGCCCGTTCGATTTCGCTTTGAGTGCTTGATCGAGTTTCACAACGTCGTCGAAACTTTCGGGCGGCGTTTGCACCAGCGCTTTGTTGTAAACCAAGCCAATCGCTTCAAGCGCGACCGGGTAGCCCCAGAGTTTGCCTTGATAGCGAAACGCGTCCCACGCGGATTCTTCGATTTCGTCTTTCACGCGCTTGCTTGGGCGGATCGGCACGATCAAGCCCGCCTTGGCCCATTCGCCGGAGCGATCATGCGGCCAGCAAAAAATGTCGGGGCCTTTGCCCGCGGACGCGGCTTGTTGGAATTTGTCGGTCGCCGATTCGGGATGCTGCACGATGACTTTCACACCCGTGAGCTTTTCGAAGTTGTCGCCGACTTTTTGCAAGCCGTTGTAGCCTTTGTCGCCGTTGATCCAGACGAGCAGCGAGAGGTTGCTTTGTGCGTGAGCTACACAGGTGAGCGTGAGAGCGCTCGTGATGGCAGCCACGCATCGACGTTTCATGAACCGCATGTCACCCCTCACGCCGCCGCACGCATCGCTTGCGTCGTTCGCTGTGTGAGCGCTTTGCCGTCGGCACCGAACACGTAGCAATCATCGCTGTTCCATGCGAGCGGTACGATGTCACCCGCCTTCACGCGCACCGTGCCGTTCACGACGACCGTGAGCAATTCCTCCATGCCTGGCATTTCGCAGTAAATCTGAGTTTGGCTCCCGAGCGATTCGACGAATTTCACTGGGCAGGCCACTGATTTCGATTGATTATCAATTCGGATGTTTTCAGGCCGTACGCCCAAATTAACTTGGGCGATAGACGATGAAGCTGGCGACGAAATTTTCGCATTCACCGTGGTGCCATTCGTGAGTTTCACACTCGCTTCATCGCCCTGAACATTTGCGATTTCGCCCTTCAAGAAATTCATTCGCGGCGAACCAATAAACCCCGCAACGAATTCGTTCACGGGATTCTCATAAAGCTCCATCGGCGTGCCAACTTGTTCGATGCGACCGTCGCGCAGCACGACGATACGATCGGCGAGCGTCATCGCTTCCACCTGATCGTGCGTCACGTAGATCATCGTCGTCTTCAAATCCTCATGCAGCTTCGCGAATTCGTAGCGCATGCGCACGCGAAGTTCGGTATCCAAATTCGAAAGCGGCTCGTCGAAAAGGAACACGTCGGGTTTGCGCACAATCGCGCGACCGATCGCCACGCGTTGCCGCTGACCGCCGGAGAGCGCTTTCGGTTTGCGATCAAGCAAGTGATCGATGTTGAGCGTTTTCGCCGCCGAATGCACAAGCTTCGCGATCTCATCTTTCGGCACTTTGGCGAGCTGCAAGCCAAACGCCATGTTGTCGAAGAGATTCATGTGCGGATAGAGCGCGTAGGACTGAAACACCATCGCCACGCCGCGATCCGACGGCGGAACGTCGTTCACAAGCTCGGTGCCGATATGCAGCGTGCCCGAAGTGATTTCTTCCAATCCGGCAATCGTGCGCAACAGCGTCGATTTGCCGCAACCCGAGGGGCCGACGAAGACGACGAACTCGCCGTCGTTGATTTGCAGGTTGATGTCCTTCAATACGTGGACATCGGCGAACGATTTCTGCACGTTCGCGAGCTTTACGCCGGCCATCCCGTTTCTCCTCCTTATTTGCGATCCGCCCAATCCCTTCCTCGAATCGTGCGAACGCCTGCGACATCGTAGCCGCTGGCTGAAATATAGGCGGTTTTCTCCGAAAAAGTAGTTTTATTACGTGAAATTCCGCCTGCATTTGGCATTATTGGCACAAATTTACACAGGAATCGCCGTTTGAAAAGTAGTTTAGTTACTAACCTGCGCTACATCCTCGTAGAATCCGGTCGTCTGCATTCTCGCGAAGACCTCAATGTCTCTTGTTACGAACAACAACGCAGTACAGAAAGCCCCAGTTAAATTGGGCGAAGCCGCAATTTTTGAACAAAAACGAAAAGAATCGTTATCGATGAATATCGACGAAAATGCTGGGCTATCGCGCTTGAATGCGCTCGCTTACGCGTGCCGCGCGACGCTCGATGCCCGCTGGGCCAAAACGCAGGCTGAGGACGCAAAACGCGCCGGTCGCCGCGTTCATTATTTGTCGATGGAATTTTTGATGGGGCGCGCGCTGACCAATGCGCTCGCCGCTTTGCAAGTGTCGGACGAAGCGCGCACGGAAGCGACGCTGGTCGCCGATCGCGAACCTGACGCTGCTTTGGGTAACGGCGGCCTCGGTCGTCTCGCGGCCTGTTTCCTGGATTCATTTGCCGCGCTTGAATTGCCATCGTTTGGTTACGGCCTTCGCTATCGCCACGGCATGTTCGTGCAGCGGATCGAGGGCGGTCGTCAAACCGAAGTGCCGGATCAGTGGTTGAAAAACGGCAACGCCTGGGAGCAGATGCGCCCCGAATTGCAATACACGGTCGGCTTCGGCGGCAGCGTGGAAATGGCCTCGGGTCTTGCGCGCCGCTGGGTGCCTCGCGAGAGCGTGCATGCGCGCGCGTACGACTTCATCGTGCCGGGTCATGCGACGGAGCGCGTCTCGACGCTGCGGCAATGGCATGCGGAGGCTTCGCGCCCGATCGATTACGCAGCGTTCTCGCGCGGCGATCATTTCGCAGCGGGCGCGCATGTGCTCGCGGCGGATTCACTCAACTGGGTGCTCTATCCCGACGACAGCACGGAAGCCGGTCGCGAGCTGCGCTTGAAGCAGGAGTTTTTCTTGGTCAGCGCGTCGCTGCAAGACATGATCGCGCGCCACTTGCGCGAAGATCAGAACATCGAATCGTTCGGCAAAAAGAACGTCGTGCATTTGAACGATACGCATCCGGCACTCGCACCGATTGAGTTGATGCGTTTGCTGCTCGACGAGCACGGCCTCACGTGGGACGCCGCATGGAAAGTGACGCGTGAGGCGACGAGCTACACGAATCACACCCTGATGCCCGAAGCACTCGAGACCTGGCCGGTACGCATGATGGAAGCGCTGTTGCCGCGTCATCTCGAATTGGTCTACGAAATCAATCGACATTTCCTCGATGAGGTTCGCGCGAAGTTTCCAGGCGACGCGAAGCGGCTCGAAACGCTTTCACTCATCGACGAACGCGGCGAGCGTCGTGTGCGCATGGCAAACATCGCCATCGTCGCATCCACTCGCGTGAACGGCGTGTCCGCGCTGCATTCGCAATTGATGGTCGATACCATCTTCGCGGATTTCGCGGCGCTATGGCCCGATCGCTTCATGAACGTGACTAACGGCGTGACGCCGCGTCGCTGGTTGGAGCAAGCGAATCCGTCGCTCTCAAACTTGCTCGATTCGACGATTGGCCAAAAATGGCGTCGCGACTTGTCGCAACTCTCGCGCCTTGCCGATCACGCGCACGACGCGAAGCTCGGCGAGAAATTCCTCGCCGTGAAACGCGAAAGCAAAGTGAAACT
>JAAFJI010000015.1 GCA_013298045.1 Betaproteobacteria bacterium | reverse complement strand
ATTCGGCGAATACGCGCTCGCCCCTGTGCAACGCGTCGCGCCGCTGCCGCCGCCCATGACATTCGCCGACGGCGCGGCGTTCGTAATGACTTACGGCACGTCGTTTCACGCACTCAAAGACGTCGCGCAATTACAAGCAGGTGAGACGCTGCTCGTGCTCGGTGCTTCGGGTGGCGTCGGCACAGCTGCGATTCAGCTTGCAAAGTTAATCGGCGCGAACGTGATCGCCGCCGCATCGTCGGATGAAAAACTAGCGCTCTGCAAATCGCTCGGCGCGGATCATCTCGTGAATTACAGCGCAGAGAATTGGCGCGACGCGATCAATGCTATCGTCGGCAAAAAGGGCGTCGATGTGGTGTACGACGCAGTCGGCGGCGCGTATTCGGAAACGGCGCTGCGTGCGCTCGGATGGCGCGGACGCTATCTCGTCGTCGGCTTCGCGGCGGGTGACATTCCAAAAATTCCGCTCAACCTCGCGCTGCTCAAGGAGCGAAAAATCCTCGGCGTGTATTGGGGCGATGCGGTCGCGAACGATCCGAAAATGCACATGGCCAACATGCGACAACTCGCGACTTGGTTCGCTGAAGGCAAGCTTCCGATTGCGATCACCGAACGCGTTTCGCTCGATGGAACGATCGATGCGTTGAAGCGATTGTCGTCGCGCAAAGCGATGGGGAAAATCGTCGTCGAACTGTAGGATGGGTGGAGCGAAGCGATACCCATCAACTGTGCGGGAATGTGCCCGAACAAGCTAAATCGATAGCCGCAATGGCTCCAGCAAACACATGCAAACAACCAATTTAAAAGTCCGCCGCAACGGCCGTGACATCGCCCTCGAATGCGCCTGGGTCGGCGACAAAGCCGCGAAAGAAACAATGGTCTTCCTGCACGAAGGCTTGGGCTCGGTCGCGATGTGGAAAGATTTCCCGCACGAGCTTTGCACGCGCCTCGGCATGCGCGGCTTAGTCTACTCGCGCTACGGCTACGGCAAATCCACGCCGCGCCCGCTCGAAGAGCGCTGGGACGCGACCTTCATGCACAACGAAGCGCAAAACGTGTTGCCGCAGTTGCTCGCAGGGCTCAAGATCGAGCGACCGTGGCTCTTTGGGCATTCCGACGGCGCGTCGATTGCGTTGATTTACGCGGCAACCTATCCCCTCGCGATGCCTGGCGTGATCGCCGTCGCGCCGCATGTGTTCGTCGAACCGCTCTCGATTGAATCGATCGAAGTCGCGCGCGATCTTTACGTGCGAAGCGGTTTGCGCGAAAAGCTCGGCAAATATCACAACGATGTCGATTCCGCGTTCTGGGGCTGGAACGACGTGTGGCTCTCGCACGAGTTTCGCGATTGGAACATCATGGACGCGCTGCCACATATTCAAGCGCCGACGCTCACGATTCAAGGCGAAGACGACGAATACGGCTCGCCTGTGCAAGTCGAAAACGTGGCGCGCGAAGTCGAACGCGGTGAGTTGCTGTTGATCCCGAATTGCAAACACTCGCCACATCGCGATCAACCCGAGATCGTGTTCGACGCGGTTGAAGCGTTTGTGAATGACTATCGCGAGTAAGCGATAGACACATTTCGCAACGTAGGTACCGGTCGGTCAATAGACTACGAACCATAGGCAGTGGTGCCCCGTTGAAATTCATTTTTTGTAAATTATTAGTCCTAGTCAAGATACGTAGTTACGGCCGCATTCGCAATATTCAATGCGGCAATACTGCGCAAAGCTAAATTTGTTTGCGAAGGGAAATTCTTCTATGACCAACGCCACCACACTCACCGAAAAAGCAACGCCTCGCGGCAAGTTTCCACACATCAAACGCGCCGGCGATTTTCTCTTCGTTTCCGGCACCAGCTCACGCAGAAAAGACAACTCCTTCGCTGGCGTTGAAGTCGACGCGATGGGCACGACGCACCTCGACATCCGCGAACAAACGCGTGCCGTCATCGAAAACATTCGCGACGTCTTGGCCGCTGAAGGCGCAACGCTCACCGACTGTGTCGAGATCACAAGTTATCTCGTCGACATGAACGACTTCGCGGGCTACAACGAAGTGTGGGCGGAATTCTTCGACGAGCACGGTCCCACGAGAACGACGGTCGCCGTGCATCAATTGCCGCATCCCCATTTGCGCGTTGAAATGAGGGCCGTCGCTTACAAGCCTCGAATCTGATGAGAGCGCCGGTAGCACGAATCGACAGCGCGCGACCTCGGCCAAGCGAATTCGAGCTCGCGCCTACTTGGATCGCCAATGCCCGTCGTCGAGAATTTCGCACGGCGTGAACTTCGCCTTATACGCCATCTTACTGCTGTCTTCGATCCAGTAGCCAAGATAGAGATACGGTAGCCGGTGGGCCTTGGCCAGATCGATCTGCCACATCACGCTAAACGTACCGAGGCTGCCTTTGAATTCGGGCTCGTAGAACGTATACACAGCGGAGAGCCCATCGGTGAGTACATCGATCAGACTGACCATGACCAGTCGCCCTGCTGCGTCGCGGAATTCGGCGAGCAGCGTATCGACGTGGCTCTGCAAAAGGAAATGCTGGTACTGCTCGCGACTGTCGCGATCCATGCCGCCACCTTGATGGCGCAAGCGCTGGTAGCGCAGGTAGAGTTCGTAGTGTTCGCTGCGGTATTCAAGCGGAACAAAGCGAACTTTCAACCCAACGCGGTGTTTGTCCCATGCGCGTCGCTGACTGCGCGAGCCAGTAAATTCGTTGACTATCAGCCGCAGCGGTTTGCAGGCTTTGCAGCCATCGCAGTGCGGACGGTAGACAAAGGTGCCGCTGCGCCGAAACCCCATGCGCAGCAACTCACCGTAGACCTGCGAATCGATTAAATGACCCGGTGTGGCAACTTGTGAGCGAGCGACATGGTCGTCTAAATAACTACAAGGGTACGGCGCAGTTGAATAGAACTGTAGCGCCTGCCAGGGAACTCTAGCAAGTTCTCGTGGATTACTCATGAAAGTACCGTTTTATCGGGCGTACCACGATAAAGCCGTTTCGAGTCGCGTTTGCGCGTTCGCGCGCGCGCGATTCGCCCACGTCCGTACATCGACGCCGTTCAAGCAAAACTTTCGCGTAGATCATCGTCAAAACTCCATGGTCCCGCACGGGCAATCTTAGCGTCGGAGTGTATCAATCGATTGAGCGCATCGATAAACGCACTGCGCGGAATCGGACGCGCACCGAAGCTCGCCAGATGCGGGGTTTCCTGCTGACAGTCGATCAATTCAAAGCGCCATCGAGCCAGTTGTGTCGTCAAATGCGCGAACGCAATTTTTGACGCGTCGGTGCGCCGCATGAACATGCTTTCGCCAAAAAAAACGCGCCCCAGAGCGATGCCATAGAGACCGCCCGCGAGCTCGCCGTCCATCCAGCATTCCACGCTGTGAGCGAAGCCCGCCCGATGCAGCGCGCTGTAGGCAGAGACGACCGCGTTTGTGATCCAAGTGCCGTCTTGCTCGGGACGCGGGTCGGCACATCCGCGCATCACGCCCTCAAAGTTTTGATCAACGCGCACCTCGTAGCTCGCATGCCGCAACGTCTTTTTCAGGCTTCGGTGCAGACGAACCGCTTCAACCGGCAGCACCATTCGCGGATCCGGGCTCCACCATAGCACCGGTTGCCCCTCGCCATACCACGGGAAAATCCCCCGCGCGTACGCTTGCAGCACCCGTTCACCGGTGAGTTCGAGCCCAGCGCAGAGCAGCCCGTTCGGCTCATCGAGTGCCGCGCCCACGTCGGGAAAGGGCTCGCCCTCGTTTAGCCAGGCGATCATGGCACGGTGGGCGAGTTTGGTGAAACGCTCACCCGACTAGCACTGGGCAATGTTGCGGCAATATTGGGTGAGCGGCTGTACGCGGGTTGCGCCGGACACCGGCTTTCTCGCGCCATCTCCATATTCCATCGAAAGCTTGAACGCGTACTTATCAAAAAACGGCTCGAACTGTTCGACGCCTTGGATGCCCACCGCGCGCAATTCGTCGCGTTTCGCGTCGTATTCCAACACCACCGCAGCGAGCGGTGCGGGAGCCGGTCCCTTGACCACCTTTGCGCCCGCAGTCGGGTCGTATACGGAATGGTCGGCGCAGCAATGAATTCTCTCGCCTTCGCTATGAGTTGAAGCGTCGCGCTGAAAGCGAATGAAACTCACCTCTTTTGCCGGATACGCGAGTTTGTGCGAACAAATCGCCGAGAACGCAACAATCGAGCGCGCTTTACCGACGCCGCCGATATCGCGACCCAGATCGAGAAGCAAGCACGGTGTCGCGACAAAAGGATAGTGAAAGAGATAGTTGGTGTGTGCCAGAAGCGTAGAAGCCCTGATCGCGCGACCCTGCTCGTCGGCTAAGATGCTGCTCTGGTATCGTCGAATGGGTACGCCGCGATCAGTCGCGGCGAGCGGGCTGGTAGCAAGCGACGCGATCAGACTACCGGTGCAGGACGCCAAAAACGCACGTCGCGAAGCGTGCTCGTAATTGGAAATTTGCTCGCCGGTTTCGCCATCGCCTTCAAACCCAGACGACGCGCAACGTGGCGAACTTTCGAAAGCAATTGGTATTCGACGTGACTGCATCCCCGCCTCTCTCCACTGCGAGCAAACTGCTCGAACAAATTCATCGCCAACTCGATTCGATTGTACTGGGCAAATCTGCGGTGACGCGCCTGGCCGTCACCTCTTTGCTTGCGCAGGGTCACTTGCTCATTGAAGACGCGCCCGGACTGGGTAAGTCCACGCTCGCGGTCGCGCTCGCGCGCACCTTCGGTCTGGCGTACGCGAAAGTGCCGTGTACGAACGATCTGCTCCCGTCGGATCTTCTCGGCCTGTCGATTTGGGACGCGACATCGCAGTCGATGCGCTTCACGCCAGGACCAATTTTTTCGCAGGTACTGCTCGCCGACGAGCTCAATCGCGCGCCGTCGAAAACGCAAAGCGCGCTACTCGAAGCGATGGAGGAGCGTCAGGTAAGCGTCGATGGCGTAAGCCGCGCGCTGCCGACACCGTTTTTTGTTCTCGCGACACAAAACCCACTCGATCAGGTCGGTGTGTCGCCGCTGCCGGAATCGCAGCTGGATCGATTCATGATGCGCTTGACGTTGGGTTTTCCCGATGCACGCGCAGAACTCGATTTGTTGCGAGGCGGCGACCGACGAAGCGCAGCGATTACCGCAAACGCGGTCGTCAGCGCGGACGCCCTCGTCAAGCTGCAATCCGTGGTCAGCTCAATTCACGTGGCCGAGCCCATCGTTGGCTACGTCCAGCAGCTCTTGGCCGCAAGTCGTACCGGCGCGACCCGCCCGCTTTCTCCGCGCGCAGGGCTTGCGCTTTTGCGTGCAGCGCGCGCCTTCGCACTGCAAGCCGGCCGCGACCATGTCGAGCCCGACGATGTTCAAGCGGTTTGGTCAGCGGTGGTCGGGCATCGCCTCGGCGCGAGCCACGACAGCCTCACCAAGAGCGGTCAGCTTGCGCAGACGCTGCTCGCAAGTGTCGCCGCGCCGTAGCAGGATCTGCCTCAATGAACGACACCGTAGCGAACGCGCGGCCGCGTGTGGCGCGGAATGCGGAAGCGACGAGCCCTCGATCGTGGCTCGATCGCCAGCGCGCGCACTGGCGCGAAGCTTTCGGTCACGCCGCGAGCAAAGACGACCAACTCGAACTGGTGCAGCGGCGTATCTATGTGCTGCCGTCGCTTCGAGGCTGGGCGGTGATTGCCATCGCCATCATTTTGCTCCTGGTTGGTATCAACTATCAGCTATCGCTCGCCTATGTCGTGTCGTTTTTGCTCGGCGGATTGATGCAAGTTGCGCTTCATGCCACGTACCGCAATCTGCGCGGTGTTGTCATTCGCGTCGGCAAGTCGCCGCGCTGCGTCGCCGGCGAGTCGCTGCACTTTCCGTTGACCGTCGCCTCCCCTGAGCGCCTGCGCGAGGGCGTTTCGATTTCACGCGTGATCCGGAAATCGCGGAAGCAAAATGCCGAGGCGGCGCGTGGCGCACCTCGTATGCGCATCGCAGCCGACACGCAATCGCAATACACGATCGTTGTGCCAACGACCGAGCGCGGGGTCGTCGCACTCGGTCGCCTGTTGATCGAGTCGCGGGCTCCGTACGGCGTCATTCGCGCCTGGAGCCACGCCCACTTCGAATGGGTTGGACTAGTCGAGCCGATTCCCGAAACGCCGTCGCCGGAGCTGCCCTACGCCTTCGGTGAAAACGCGCAGTCGCAACGTCAGACAGATGTCGCGCACGATCCAGACGGACTTCGCGAATACGCGCCGGGTGATTCGCTCAGACGCGTCGCTTGGAAACAAGTAGCCAAGTCCGGTCAGTGGTACACCCGCACGGGCGAGGCCGGCCAGCGCGGCGAAGTCGATCTCGCCTGGTCGGCGACTGGACTCTCTGACAACGAAGCGCGCCTGTCGCGCATTGCAGCCTGGATCGACCGCGCGCGCAATGAGAACGCAGCGTTTTCGTTGAGCCTGCCGAGCGGTCAACTCACCCTCGCCGACAGCGCGCCGCATCATGATGAGGCGCTTGCGATGCTCGCCGCATTTCCGCAACCTCTAGAAACGGTGCACGGTGTACGCGTCTAGCGCCGCACGGGACGCGCGCGCGCTCACGCTGCGCGGTCGGCTCGCCATATTTTTTGGCTTTGAGGCGAACGCTCAACGTCCGAGAGACATCGAAAGTGCAAGCCTGGTCAATGACCGCAACCCGGATTTGCGTGCCCGCCGATTCCTATTACTGGCGGTGTTTCTCTCGCAGCTCGCAAATGCAACGAGTGTGAACACGATGGTGGCCGCAGTTGGTATCGCCATTACGGTCACAGCATTTTTTATTCGCGAGGCACCACGGCCGTTTATCTGGCGCGCGGCGCTCCTGCTCTTCACGTTCGGTGCCGGGGTACTCGTCGTATTGTCGTACGGCAAGCTGATCGGGCGCGACGCGGGAATTGCGCTTTTGTATCTGTTTGGTCCGTTGAAACTTATTGAGGCGCGAAGCTCGCGCGACTACATGTGGGTGTGGGGGCTCGGACTCGTGCTCTATGTCGCGAGCTTCTTCGAAAACCTCGGTCTCGGTGCGGCAGTTACGTTGCCGCTGGTGATCGTGGCCTATGTCGCAGCACTACGTCTGTTCGACGCCCGCGCAAGCGAGCGCGATGGGGCGCGCCTGAGTACGCATGTAAAGCAAGCGGCGGTTCATACCCTGATGGGCATTCCGCTGGCGGCGATTCTGTTTGTCCTGTTTCCCCGCGCGACCGCACCGCTCTGGGGAATGCGCGAACCGAGCGTCGGGCGAACCGGCTTGTCCGAGGAAATGCAACCGGGGGAGATCGCCGAGCTGATCAAGTCGCGGGAGACCGCGTTTCGGGTTGAATTCGCCGGACGCAAGCCCCCCAACAGCGCACTTTACTGGCGCGGTCCGGTTCTGCGCTCCTTCGATGGTGTGCGATGGACCTCCGGGGATGCGGCAGCGCGCGGCGAGTTTGTCGCCTTCAGTCCCGAAGAGTTTGAGCGGGAATCGGTGGAATACACGGTTACCGTCGAGCGGCTCGACACCCGCTGGCTTCCAGTGCTGGAGGTTCCAGCCGCATTTCCAACCGGACCTGCAATTGAGAATACAGCTTTTCTTACTGATGCCCAACAAATTGGTCTTCGTAGAGCGCCCAACGGAGCTACTGCTTATAGGGTGAAGTCGCTTATACGTCCAAATTATCAGGGCATTAGCGGTCAGAGTTTATTCTTTGAAATGAGAACCGGACCCGCCGCGTTTAATCCGCGTGCGCGCGCGTTCGCCGCCGACCTGAAAGCGCAATTTCCCGATCCAAAAGAGCGCGTTCGTGCCCTGCTCTCGCATTTCGATCGCGAGCAGTTTTTCTACACACTGAATCCTCCGCGCTATTCCGCCGACGGCGGTGGACCGACCTCGATTGATCGGTTTCTGTTCGACGGCAAGCGGGGATTTTGTGAACACTACGCGGGTGCCACCGTGTTTCTGTTACGTGCGAGCGGCATTCCGGCGCGGGTTGTCACCGGCTACCAAGGCGGCGAATGGCATCCCGCGGGACACATGATTGTGCGACAGAGCGACGCCCACGCCTGGACCGAGGCGCTGATCGACGGCCAATGGATACGGATCGATCCGACTGGCGCGGTCGCGCCAAACCGCGTTGAAATTGGCTTGTCCGACGCGCTACCCGAGACCGAGCGGCTCTTGGTCAACACGCGACGCTGGTACGAATCGGCGCAGTTTGTCGCGCTTTGGGAGCAGGCAAATTTCTCGTACACCAAATGGGTCATCGGCTTCGACCGAGATCGCCAGCGCGAGCTGATGCGCGATCTGGGACTTGGCGAAATGAATCCGGTTGCAGCAATCGGATGGATGTTGATTGCGGTGAGTTTGAGCGGTGCTCTGGTCGCATTTGGCTGGTGGATCGCGAAACGCCGGCGCGAAAAGGCGCTTGATCCGCATGTCCAGCTCTGGCATGTGCTGCGTAAACGTTTGATCAAAGCGGGGCTGACCGTTGAGCCGCACCAAACCGTCAGCGATGCGCTCGAGCGAGCGACCGCGCGCTGGCCCGAACACGCAACCGCGTTTCGCGATTTTGCGCGGCAATACAATCTCGCGCGTTTCGCACCGCGAGCGGCGACCGACCCGCCGCCAGATCGCTTGAAGCGCATTCTGAACAGCCTGCCGATCGCTAGTAGTCTTCGTCGTCAAGCCGTCTCGACGAACCGATAGCACAGCAAAGACTGCACAGTTTTAGGGTTCAAGCAGATCGCGCAGCGCAATTTTTTCGCCTGGCTCGTCCGGATTGGTCGCGATCCGAAACCCCATTGCTTCGCAGAATTTGAGCATGCGCGGATTCTCGCTTAGCACCGCGCCCTCCATCCTGCGATAGCCGCGCTGTCGCGCTGCCTCGAACAATCGATGCATCAAAGCCCGTGCGAGCCCGGTTCCCTGCATCGGCTCGTCGACCACGATCGCAAACTCGCAATGTTCCGGGTCGGTCGATGGCGTGATGCGGGCAACGCCGTGGATTACCCCCCGATCCGATCCGCGCACAGCGGCTGGTGCGGGCGTAGGCTCGGGGGCGATTGCAATTAGCGCTAGTTCGCGTCCATAGTCGATCTGCGTGAACTTCTCAATCATCGAGGCGGAGAGCTCGCGCACCGGCATCATGAAACGGAAATACAGCGTTTCCGGCGACAGCCGCGAGACGAAATCTCGCTCGCGCTCGGCGTCCTCCGGTTGGATGGGCCGAATCAACATTCGCGCACCGGTCTTGAGTTCGACCCACTCTTCCAGCTCGCGCGGGTACGGATAAATTGCAAGATGCGAATAGCTGCCGCGCTCGCGAAACGCGCGCACCGCCTCGGGCGCGCGCAGCACGATGCGCGCATCGAGCGCAACCGCGCCACGCTCGTGCGCAAGCACGGGATTGAGATCGCAGGCGGCAATCTCGGGACAGGCGCAAGCGAGCGCGGAGAATCGCAACAGCAGTCGCGTAAGCGCTTCATGATCGATGCCCGGCACGTTGCTGTAGCCATCTAGCAGGCGACTAATCCGGGTACGAGCAATCCAGTTTGCGATGAGCACATCGTTGACCGGCGGCAGCTCGAAGGCAACGTCATTGACGCGCTCGACGCTCAAGCCGCCGCTGCCGAAAGCCAGCACGGTGCCAAAACTATGGTCGCTGGCGATGCCCAGGAACAGTTCGCGCTGGCCTCGGAACTCGATGTGTGGCTGGACGTCGAGACCGAGCACAGCGACCTGAGGCGCTTTCCGCTTGACCTCGGCAAAGATCGCCTTAGCGGCTGCGCGCACCGATTTGGCGTCACGCAGATCAAGTCGCACGCCGCCGACCGCCGACTTGCTCGCGAGTTCGGGGGACACGACCTTCAGCGCAACCGGGTAGCCAAGCGCATCTGCCGCAAGCGCGGCGTCGCGTGGCGTCTGCGCGAGGCGCGTCTCGGCCATCGCAATTCCGAATGCACTTAGCAGCGAACGGGCTTCATGCGAAAAAAGTCGCTGCCGCCGATCCGCATACGCACGCGCAAAGATTGCCTGCGCCTCGCCCAGATGAGGCGCGAAATCGTCCACACTGTGCGCCGGGACTTGCCGCAGGAGCGCTTGGTTGCGCGCGAACATTTCCAGGAACCCGATTGCATCCACTGCGTTTTCCGGGCTCAGGAATTGCGGAATACGCGCCGCGTCCAATCGTTGCCGCGCGCGCACGACGCTCGCGCCTCCGCCCAGAACCACAAGCAGTGTCTTTTGTTGTCGCGTCAAATCGCCATTGGCCACCTCAATGATGACCTCGGAGAGCGCATCGGCAGACAGCATCGATTGAGGCGAAAACAAAATCACGCAAACATCGACGTTCGGATCGGCAACCAGCGCTCGCAGGGAGAGGCGATAGCGATCGGCGGTGGCATCGCCCGCAAGATCGACCGGGTTGCCAACGGTCACGTGGCTCGGCAATTGCGCGCGCAGTGCCTCAAGCGTTGAATCGGCAAGCGAGGCGATCTTTAGTACCTTGGCGCGCACCGCGTCGGCCGCGGCAAGCCCTGGTCCCTTCCCATTGGTGAGGATGGCGACGCGGTGCTGCGCAGCGGCTCGATGCGAGGACAGCAGTCTCGCGGTAGACACCATCTGCATCGACGTTTCCACGCGAACTGCCCCGGCGCGCGCGATCGCCGCATCGACCACGCGGTCTCCGCGCAGCAAAGCTGTTGCGTGGGTTCCGTCGGCACCCGAAGGCGGTTCGCCGCGATTGCTTTTGAGGACGACGACGGGTTTGACCCGGGCCAGCTGCCGCACGCCCGACATGAATGCGCTCGCGTTGCGAACCTCTTCGACATAAAGCAGCACGTCGGTCGTCGCCGCGTCAAAGGTGAAGAAGTCGAGCAGCTCGCCAAAATCCAAATCGATTGCATCGCCCAACGCCAGGACGCTCGAAAATCCGATCGCTGACCCGGTGGCGAAATCGCGCAGTACCGATAGCCACGCACCTGACTGCGACAAAACACCAAGCGAACCTTCAAGCGGCAGCTGTTCGACGCCGCTGATGGTGGACGCGTCTAGCGAGAGCCGCGGCCGCAACATACCTCGTGCGCTGGGTCCTACCAAGCGAACGCGCGATTGGCGAGCCGCAACTCGCAACGCTTCGCGCGTCGCCTCGCCCTCCGGTGTACCGGTAAATCCCTGGGTCAGAATCAGCGCATATCCGCAGCCAGCTTGACCGCATTCGCGCACGATCTGGGCGCATGCGCTGTCCGGCGCGACGATCAGCGCCAAATCGACCCGCTCTGGCAGCGCGAGCATCGATGCATAACACGGCTCGCCGTAGATACTTCGATGCTTCGGGTTCACCGCGTAGACGCGGCCGCCGTAGCGCTGTTCCCGATCGGGGTATTGCGCGCGCACGCGATCCCAAAGAAGACGACCTAGGCTCTCGCTTCGCTCCGATGCACCAACAATCGCGATCGATTGCGGGGCGAATAACTTGGATAAGCGGTGCTGCGACATACTTGCATTCTATGGAGCTTTACGTGCGAAGCTTGTGATCGCCTCGCGCGAGTCGCGCACAGGAACGCACCATCAATCTTGCTTCAGCACCAAGCCTGCCCCAACATCCAGAGCCCCCGTGCTGCGCAGCGCTGTCCGTCGAGTCGGACGGCTCGGTAGCCCATCGCCTCGGCCACCCGCGCGTACCAGTCCCCGAGCGCACCCTCCGCGATCAATGAAACCTCGGTTTCGACGAAACCCGCTTCGAGCGCGTGGATTATTTCACTTGCGATCAGCCATGCGGAGAGCTCGCTGCTCAGCTCGGCTTCGCTGGCTGCACCGGTGACGACCCGGGCGCGAAAACTAAACAATCGATGCAACCAATCGCGACCGGCGCGCGCGGCATGAACGCCGCGTAAGATCGCGTCGTGATCGTCGATCAACGGCGGGGTCGCGAGCGCTTTGCCTACCGTACTGTGAGCGCGCAACAGGGCGTTCATCTCGCCGGTAAGATATGTTTCGAAGCGTGTCATGCGACCGGACGCTATGCGCACCCATTTGCTGTGGGTGCCTGGCATCACTGCGACGCCATCGGTCAGATTGGCACCGATCAGCTGGGTTTCTTCGCCGCGCATGACGTCCGGCGCATCGCATTTGACACCCGGGACGATTAGCAGCGCTCGTCCACCGCGAAGCGATACCGACACGGCGCAGCGACGAAGCTCGTCGATGGTCGAGCCCATTGCCACGTAGCCCGCGTCCACCCACCCGCCGCGCGCCCCGACCATGCCGCTGGCAAGCAGCGGCGCATCCGGCGCAGCTGCCATCCAGTCGCCCGCCAGCGCGTCAAGCGCTTGCGCGAATGCACCCTCGCTCGCGAGCGTCATCGCCCCGAGGCTCGACAGGTGGCATCCAATAACCTCTCCGCGCTCATCGAAAGCAAACGCCCGGGCGTTGGTCGAACCCCAATCGATACCGATCAGCGCAATCATTTACGCCACTGCGGAGGTATCCGTCCAGCGCGCGGCCGCAGCGTCATCACTGGCGCGCGCCTCGACCCAGCGCGATCCGGCAGGCGTCGCCTCGCGTTTCCAGAACGGCGCTCGGGTCTTCAGATAGTCCATGATGAACTCGCAGGCGCGAAATGCGTCGCCGCGATGAGCGCTACTCACCGCTACCAACACAATTTGATCCAGCGGCTGAAGCGCGCCCACACGGTGCACGACCAGTGTGTCAAACACAGACCAACGCGCAGCTGCGGTTTCGCAAATTTGCGTCAACTCCCGCTCGGTCATGCCGGGGTAGTGCTCGAGAAACATGCCGGAGACCGCGTCACCGTCGTTTAAGTCGCGAACGCAGCCGATGAAGCTCGCGACGGCACCCACGCCCGGGTTTCCGGCGCGCAGCGTCGCAACCTCGACACCGAGATCAAAATCGGCAGTTTGAACGCGAACAAAATGAGTCATACGCGAGAGCGTAGCGCGAAACCGGCGGAAGCGAAACGCGGTTAACCGCCAGTGACCGGCGGAAAGATGGCGACTTCATCGCCACTGCGGATCGCGTGATCCGGGCTCACAACCGTGTGATTCACCGCCACGCGAAAGGCGCGCCCTTCGGCGAGCTCTTCGGCAAAGACTTTGCCCCGCGCGCGAAGCTGCGATAACAACATGGCGACCGACGCTTGCTCGACCGGCAACGGATACGTTTCGCGGGCGATTCCGAATCGCTCCCGCAAACGCGCCAAAAAGACGAGCTGGATAGATGCGGCGTGTTCATGCATGGGGCGATTGTAGGAAAACCCTATGCGCATTACTACTTCTCAATCAAATGTCTCATAAAATAAGCTTTTTATATGAAAAGTCTTAGTTCTTTACAAGAACTAATAAAGTATCGAACTTTATATTTTCATGGGCTTAGCTTAATAAAGCTATTAGAGTTTCATTCCAAGTGCACCAACGAAACAATCAACCGCTTGTTTCGTCCGCGGCTTGTTTTGCGCGCCGTGGTTCCGACGCACCGAAGATCACGCGTGCGCCGCGCTGGTACGACACGTATGACCAGGCCCAGTTGGTCAACACAATCATCCGATTTCGAAACCCGATCAGGAAGAAAACGTGAGCGAGCAACCAAAATGCCCAGGCCATGACGCCGGTGAACTTAAGTCCGCGCAAATCGACGACCGCCGCCAAGCGACCGATCGTGGCCAGATTTCCGTAGTCGCGATAGCGAAAGCTCGGTGCCGATTCGCCCCGAATCCGGGCTGCGATAGCCCGCGCTACATGTGCGCCCATTTGCTTGGCCGCGGGTGCGACGGCGGGCACCGGTTTTCCATCCTGCGTGAGGCTCGCGAGATCGCCCGCGACAAAAATTTCCGGCGCACCCGGAACCGACAGATCGGCGTCTACGAGCACCCGTCCAGCACGATCGGTCGGTGCCGCGAGCAAACCACCTAGGCGCGATGCAGCGACGCCCGCAGCCCAAAGCACAGTCTTCGCGGCGACCGCCTGCCCCGCCAGCACGTAGCCGGACGCATCGATCATTGAGACCGGGTTGCCGGTCGCCACTTCGACACCGAGCCGCTCGAGCTGACGTCGAGCATTTTCGGAGAGCGACTCCGGAAACGACGACAATACCCGCGATCCGGCTTCAATCAGCCGCACCTTTGCCCGTGCCGGATCGATGCGACGAAATTCGCGCCGCAAGGTGTGGCGCGCGATCTCGGCAAGCGTACCGGCGAGTTCGACGCCGGTGGGACCACCGCCGACGATTGCGAAATGCAGCCAGGCATCGGCCTCGGCAGGGTCGGTTGCCGCTTCGGCACGTTCGAACGCCGTCAGTATCCGTCGACGTATTTCGAGCGCATCGTCCAAGGTTTTCAGCCCCGGCGCGTGCGCCGCCCAAGCGTCATGTCCGAAATAGGCGTGCGCGGCACCGGAGGCAACCAACAGATAGTCATAGTCGAGCGCCGCGCCAGAATCGAGCAGCACTCGGCGCGCGGAGCGATCAATCCCGGTGACCTCGGCAAGCTGAACGCTCACGTTCGGCTGCCTGCGCAAAACATGGCGCAGCGGCGCAGCAATGTCTGGGGCTGACAGTCCGGCAGTTGCAACCTGGTAGAGCAGCGGCTGAAAAAGGTGATGATTGCAACGATCCACCAGCGTGATTGCGACGCGGTCTTTGGCAAGCGCTCTGGTACACCATAAACCAGCGAATCCGCCGCCGATGATCACCACCCGCGCAATTCGATTTTCGCGTTTATCCCTGTCTAAACTCATGAGTTCTCTCCACGTGGCTTATACGCAGGCGTCGCACGCAACGGACGGCGTTGGGCACGCATAACCGACATAATAGAGGCGGGCGCGGCGGAAATACGCCTCGTACCAATGCACATAGGCAGTCCTGCTGCTGTCCTCTTAATTCCCGTTTTGTCGCTCCAACGTCTCCCCTCCTCCACCCGCATCGATGAGCCCGCACCAAGGCGCACCGACGATGTCACGCTGCGTGCGGCCTTTGCTTGCTTTGCGACCGGCGTGACCATCATCACCGCGCTCGACGAAAACGGTTCGCCGGTCGGGCTGACCGCGAACTCGTTCGGTTCGGTGTCTCTGTCGCCGCCATTGGTACAGTGGAGCTTGCGGGTAAATTCCGGTTTGCATCGCGCATTCGTCGAGGCGAACCTTTTTTGCGTAAGCGTTTTGTCGCACGAACAGGAGGCCGCCGCCCGGCAGTTTTCAAGTCGCGCGCCGGATCGGTTCGCCGAAGTCGCGCTCGTGCAAACTGCGGGCGAGCCGCCGCTCATCGCCGAGGCCATCGCGCATTTCGTGTGTCGCAAAATCAACGACGTTCGCGTCGGCGACCACGAGCTTTTCATTGGCGAGGTGCTACGTGCAAAGACGTTTCCGGGAGAGCCGCTGATTTTTCACGCAAGCAAGTTTAAGCGGCTGACAATCTAGACCGCGCGACACGACCGCTAGGTCTTCTTCACAAAAATCGCCGACCAGATCATGAGCGCTGCACCGAGCGTGATCGCGCTATCGGCGACGTTGAACGCCGGGTAATAAAAGTCCCACGGCGTCCAGTACAGCAGGACGAAGTCAATTACCTTACCGAGCCAAATTCGGTCAATGACGTTGCCGATCGCACCGCCGACAATCAGTGCAAGCGCAAGCCGTACGCGGCGGTCGGTCTCGCGTCCGATCCAGCGAAAACACCAAACCGAGACAACTGCTGCAAGTGCAATGAAAAACCAGCGCTGCCAACCGCCAGCTCTCGCGAGAAAACTAAATGCGGCACCGGTGTTGTAGGTCAATATCCAATCGAAGAAGGGCAGCACGTTGACCCGTTCGAGGTAGGCAAACTGCGTGTGAAAGTAGAACTTCGTGAGCTGATCGATCGTGATCACGAACACGATAAGCGCGACCGCGCCGGTACGCGATCGGTTCGCAGAGACATCACCTGTCGTCATCGGCATGCTCCTCGACGAACTGAGATCGACGATTCTTGCACTAACAACCCACCAATGCTATGTCGCATAAAATATGGTGATTTCGGCTTTTCTACTTTGTATTGATAAAGCATTAAACTCATACAATCACTATAAATGAAGCGGCAAATAGCTACGTAGCTTTCGTCGCTACGCAAACGCACGCGCTTCACCGGTTGCGTAGAGATTGCTCACGCAGCGTCCGCAAATGCTCGGGTGCTCTGCGTTCGAGCCGACGTCGTCGCGGTAGTGCCAACAGCGTTCGCACTTTTGCGCAGTGCTTGGTGCGACATGAACTTTGAGTTCCGCGCCCTCTTTCACTTCGGCGGTCGAGGTGATGAAGACAAACTTCAATTCCTCGCCCAAACGCCTCAACTGCGCAGCGATTTCTTTCGGCGCTTCAACGACGACTTTCGCTTGCAAACTCGATCCGACCGCGCCCTGCTCGCGCACGGTTTCGATCGCTTTGGTCACCGCCGCGCGCACGTCGCGCAGCGATTTCCACGTTGCGAGCAAATCGCCGTCGTCACCCGGAACAACGTAATCCCAAGTTTCAAAAAAGACACTCGACTGATCGACGGTTTTTCCAGGATTCACGGTCGCCCAGATTTCCTCCGCTGTAAACGAAAGAATCGGCGCGAGCAAACGCACAAGCGCTTGCAAGATGTGATGCAGTGCGCTCTGCGCCGAGCGACGCGCATGGCTCGTCGCGCCACAGGTGTAGAGACGATCTTTCAACACATCGAGATAGAAGCCGCCCAAATCTTCGCTGCAAAACACCTGAATCTTCTGCGTCACGGTGTGGAACTCGTAGCGCGCATACGCCTCGCGACACTCGCGCACAAGCTGACGGGTGAGCGCCAACGCGTAGCGATCGATTTCGCTCATCTTCTCTACTGCAACGAGATCTTTCGTTGCGTCGAAATCGGCAGTGTTCGCGATCAAAAAACGCAGCGTGTTACGCATGCGGCGATAGGTATCGGCGACGCGTTTCAGGATTTCGTCGGAGAGCGTGAGCTCGCCCGAGTAATCGGTCGAAGCAACCCACAAACGCAGGATGTCAGCACCGAGCGTGTCGCACACTTTCTGCGGCGCAACCACGTTGCCGAGCGATTTACTCATCTTGCGACCGTTCTGATCGACGACGAAACCGTGCGTAAGTAGTTCGTTGTACGGCGCACGACCGTTGATCATGCAGCTCGTGAGCAAGCTCGAGTGGAACCAGCCGCGATGTTGATCCGAGCCCTCGAGATACATATCCGCCGGAAACTTCGATTGCTCGGGATGCGAGCCACGCAGCACCGTTTCATGCGTCGTGCCCGAATCGAACCACACGTCGAGCGTATCGGGGTTCTTCACGTAGTTTTTTGCATCGTCGCCTAGGAGTTCTGCCGGATCAAGCGTTTGCCACGCTTCGATGCCGCCCTGCTCAACTCGCTTCGCGACCGCTTCCAGCAGTTCGCTCGTACGCGGATGTAATTCACCCGTTTCTTTGTGCACGAAAAAAGCCATCGGCACGCCCCATTGGCGTTGGCGCGAGAGCGTCCAGTCGGGGCGGTTCGCGATCATCGCATGCAGACGAGGCTTGCCCCAGGCGGGGAAGAATTGCGTGGCTTCGACCGCAGCAAGTGCAGTTTCGCGCAACGACGCGCCATCAGCCTTTGGTTTCACATCCATCCCCGCAAACCATTGATTGGTCGCGCGATAGATGATCGGCGTGCGATGCCGCCAGCAATGCATGTAGCTGTGCTGGAACTTTTCGTCTTTGAAGAGCGTGCCCTTCGCGCGCATGTGCTCGACGATTTTCGGATTTGCATCCCAAATCGAAAGCCCGCCGAATTCCGGCAGAGAGGCAACGTATTTGCCGTCGCCCATTACAGGCGTGAGCACATCTGCGTCTTTCATGCCGTACGAACGACAGGACAAGAAGTCTTCCACGCCATACGCAGGCGAGGAATGCACAATGCCCGTCCCCGTATCTAGCGTCACGTAGTCGCCCAGATACACCGGGCTCAGGCGATCGTAGAACGGATGCGCAAACGCAATTAATTCGAGCGCTTTGCCTTTGCATTCCGCGATCACACTGCCTTGCATGCCCCAGCGTTCCATGCAGTACGCGATGCGATCCTTCGCGAGCACTAGCAAGGGTCTGGCGGCGTCGTTCGTTTCGACAAGCGCGTAGTCGAACTCGGGATGCAAGTTGAGCGCTTGGTTCGCAGGCAAGGTCCAAGGCGTCGTCGTCCAGATGACGACGAAGCCTTTGTCATGCGGCAACTTCGAAAGGCCGAACGCCTTCGCTAATTTGTCCTGCTCGCGAAACGCGAAACCGACGTCCACCGCGATATCGGTCTTATCTTGATACTCGACTTCCGCCTCGGCGAGCGCGGAGCCGCAATCGAAGCACCAGTTCACCGGTTTTAACCCGCGAAACACGTAACCCGCGTCATAGATTTTGCGAAGCGCACGAATCTCGTCGGCCTCATTTCGCGGCGCCATCGTCAAATAGGGATTTTCCCATTCGCCCAGAACACCAAGGCGAATGAACCCTTTTCGTTGAATATCGACCTGTTCAGTAGCATGTGCGCGGCACTTAGATTGCACGGCGGCGGTAGGTAAACCTTTGCCAAATTTCTTCTCGATCTGGATTTCGATCGGCATGCCGTGGCAATCCCAACCGGGCACATAGGTCGCATCGAAGCCAGCCATCAATTTCGATTTGACGACCATGTCCTTGAGCACTTTGTTCATCGCCGTGCCCATGTGGATTTCGCTGTTCGCATACGGCGGCCCGTCATGCAAAACCCAACGCGGACGCCCTTTCGCGACCTTGCGAATCGCGTGATAGAGCTTCTTCTGTGTCCAGTTTTCAACCCACGCCGGCTCGCGTTTCGCGAGATCGCCACGCATCGGAAACGGCGTGTCGGGGAGGTTGAGCGGGTATTTGGTTTCTGGTTTTTCTGCTTTGGCAGATTTGTTGTCGGTGTTCATGGTGTTCTTTGCGGCGTAGTGCGTGGGTCTTTTTCCGCGTCATCCCGGCGGAGGCCAGGATCCATGCGTGCACGCGCTAAGGAAAAAGCAAAGCGCTGTTTGCAACGTTGAGCCCCGACTTTCGCCAGGGTGACGCGATTCGAGGGGCGCTCATAGGTGAGCGCGAATCGCTAGCCGCTAATTCGGTAGTGCCGCGTTTGACGGGCAAGTGTTTTGATCGGGCACAGCGCCGGAGCGAGCCTGGCGACGCAAGCGCGACATCCGTCGGGGCGGGAAGGGCTTTTCATGGGGTCTATTGTCGCTCAAAACGCCCAACCATGCTGCGCCGCGGCAATCGGCGCTAACCGGTGGGTCGTAGGCCGGCGGTGACCAGGCGATTGCGGCCAGCGCGCTTTGCGCGATACATCGCGAAGTCGGCCTGTTCGATCAGCGAAATTGCGTCGTATTCCGGGGCGCGAGCCACGCCGATGCTCACCGTCACCCTAAGTTCCGGTTCGATGGCGCGCCAGAGGTGGTCCGACACGGCCATCCTTAGCCGCTCCATTGTTGGCACGATCTGCGCCGCCGCGTCGCCGGTAAAGGTCAACACGAACTCCTCCCCGCCGATTCGTGCCGTGAGATCGGCACCCGCGACCACGTTTCGAAGAAGCGTCGCGATCTGCTTTAGCACGAGATCGCCCACACCATGCCCGAAATCGTCGTTGATTTTCTTGAAGTGATCGACATCGACCAGCGCAACCGCGAGTGCTGCGCCCCTCAATTGTGCAGCTTGCGCAATTGAAGGAAGCCGCGCGTCAAGCGACCGGCGATTGGCCAGTCCGGTCAATTCATCCTCATGTGCCGCACGTTCGAGCTCCGACGCGCGCGAGGCATGGGCGCTAGCGACTGCATATGCCCGCTCGAGCCCGCGGCGCTCGTTTTCATGCGCTTCAATGCGGGTGACCATCGCCTCCGAGCGCGCTTTGAGTTGCTGTGTCGTGTGCTGGCTTTCGATCGTTCGCACCGCCTCGAAGGCTTGCAGCGCGCGCTCGAAGTTGCCGCGAGCGCGCTCCGCCTTGTAGACGCAGTACTCTGCGCGAAGTAAGGTCGAATGCGAACGGGTTGGCTCGGGAAGCGCTCGAATCGCGTCGACTCGGCGAACCGTTTCATCGAAATCGCCGCGCGCAAGCGCGAGCTCCGCGAAGGAGCACCCCACGCGCGCTTCAACCATCGACAAGCCGTGCTTTTTTCCGAGCGCAAACGATTCATCTAGCAACGTCTGGGCTTCATCCAGCTTGCCCAGATGCACGAGTATTTCGCCCAGGTTGCCGATACTCACAGCCGCGTGCAGGATGTTGCCCGATTCGCGCGCCATTTGCGTGACCGTCCGCGACATCGGCTCGGTTTCGCGAAGCGCTTGCTGCGCTTCATCATTGGCGGCACCGTCACGCAACAGGTAGAACTTGCCGATCATCACCGCACACAAATTGTTGAGCGTGGCCATCAGCGGATAACTCTGGCCGAGCTCGCGCGCCAATTCGAGCCCCTTGCGCAACAGCACCTCGCCATGCCACGGATCGCCGATGCGATCGAAGCAGCCGCCGAGCAAGCTGAAGGACAACACGCGACCGGCAGTATCGTCATTGATCTCGCTGACGTCATATGCCTGGGTTGCCCAGGCGATCGCCTGACCAACGCAACCGAGTTCGATCGCGCAAAGCCCGCCCCAGCGCAGCGTTTCCGTTGTCGGCTGTGCGAAGCCTTTCTCCTGCAGCACGCGAGCCACCTCATCCGTCAGCTCGAAAACACGCTGCAGTGCACCGCTGCGATAAAGCACGTAGAGCCGCAAGCGACCGGCAAAGGCGATGGATTGCTCGTCTCCCAACGCCTCGGCCAGCGAGACCGCCTCTTCGCTCAGCGCTAAGCAGAGAACCGGGTCGTCCGCAGCGTGGGCTCGCTCAATCAGCTTCGCGACCTCGGGAAGTGCATGACGGGAGAGTGATTCGATGGGCAGCGGCACAACGAGGATGCTTTGAACCCGGGTTGCACCTCGAAGAGAGGACGCATCCGCGTGGTCGCAATTGCACGACAAATAAACGTCTTATGATAGCCACGTCGCAGCGCTGGCGAACACAGCCGAACAGAAGATGCGGTCAGCGCGACTGGGCAAACACCTCTCGCACCGCCTCAATATCGCGATGCATCTGCGCCGTCATGGCGGCGATTGAATCGAACTTTGCTTCTTGGCGAATGCGCTTGACGAACTCGACCACGACGCGTTTTCCGTAGAGCTCCCCGGAAAAATCCAGCAGAAACACCTCAAGCAAGGCCTTGCCGTTTTCTTTGACGGTGGGGCGCGTGCCGACGTTTGCAGCCCCAAGGACGAATCCTTGCCCCGCTACGTCAACGCCGTACACGCGCACCGCAAAGATACCCGAGAGCGGCAACGGTGTCCACATCGGGATGTTGATCGTCGGGAACTCGATCGTGCGGCCGAGTTTGTCGCCGTGCGCGATCTTGCCGCTAATTCGATAGGGACGACCGAGCACGGCGGCCGCCGTTGTCATATCACCCCGCGCGAGCGCGTCGCGCACGAGCGTCGACGAAAAGCGTACATCCATCGCTTTCACCGCGGGCATGATGTAGCACTCGATGCCGCGCTCCGCGCACCAGCGATGCAGCGTAGTAACGTCGCCCGCACGACCCTGACCGTAGCGGAAATCATCGCCAACGATCACCCATTTTGCGTTTAGCCCCTCGCGTAGCACCCGCTCACAAAACGCGTCGGGCGACATCGCCGACATCGCTTCATCGAATCGCGCGAGTTGCACATGCTCAATGCCGATTGCCCAGAGGCAGGCGAGCTTGTCGCGCACCCGTTGTAGTTTCGTGGGCGGCGTTTTCGCCGCTCGCCTCGCGAAAAACTCGCCAGGCGCGGGCGCAAAGGTGAGCGCGGCGGGCTTCAAGCCGCGCTGCCGCGCGGCATTCACAACCACCTCGAGCATTGCCTGATGTCCGCGATGCACGCCGTCGAAGTTGCCGATGGTGACGGCGGTGGGGGTGTTTGCGAAGCGCGCGGCTGGGTAGTCTCTGGCGAGCGAGGGCGGTGGTGGTTTCATAAAGAACGCGGATCTTGCGAGCAATGGCTTAAGAAAAGCGGCGAAAACACATCGCGATCCGAGAAAAGACGCGACCCGACACCGGCAGCCACGATTGTAGGCAGCGAATTAGTCGCGCGATGTACGGGTGTAACCAACGACGCCGCTTCGGCGAATCACTGGATACGACGGAATGCTTTTCAGCGCATAGCTAATTTTTTTTTAGCCCTATAAAACATCTTGTTTGTTCGCATTTTTTTGTATTCCGATAACTCATCAAAGCAGCTATTTAGCTATTTTCAATAGGGCATAGATCGATGCAGTTAAATATCCAGCCTGCGAACCCTGTCGAACGCTGCCCGAACCTGTTTCAGCAGGACGTGGCATCGGCGAAGGGTTACCTGCTTCGCTATGCGAGGCAGCATCTGCGAAACGACGCCTGGGCAGAAGACGCGGTGGCAGAGACGATCCTCGCGGCGCTTGAAAAACCGCAAAGTTTTCACGGGAAGTCGAGTTTGAATACGTGGCTCGTCGCAATTCTTAAGTTCAAGATCATCGATTGCCTACGTGCCAATGCTCGCGAAACAACGATACTCGAAAGCGAAGCGCAAACCGAACCGTGGGATGATTCTGCGAGCGCGTTTGCGCAGACCTCACCGAGCGCAGCCGAGCAAAGTGCGTGCGCCGAACTCGATTTCCAGAATGCGCAGTTTTTGACGTTGCTCGAGCGGCACCTTCACGATTTACCGCCGACGATGAGTCGCGTGTTTGTGTTGCGCGAATGTCTCGATTACAGCACCGACGAGATTTGCGACGAACTCAAGCTCACGCAATCCAACGTCTGGGTTCTGTTGCACCGCGCGAAACTCAGGCTTCGCGACGCGCTCATCGAGTCGTGGTGCGACGGTTGTGCGCCTTTCGCGAGCGCCCACTGAAGCAAGCAGAGTCCGTTTGCGCACCCTAAAGCACCGCTAGGACGTCCATCAGGGGAAAGTAAAGCGCGCAGCGCAGCGCCTGACCGGGCCCAAGCTTTGCAAACGCATCGGCATAGCGCGCAAGCTGCGATTGATAGAGCGTTTTCTGTTGCGCAATCCAGCGGGCGTCGTCTGCCTCGCCAGCCGCTCGCGCAAACTTGTAATCCACAATCCAGCGCACGCCCTCGACCGTCACAAAGCTGCGGTCAACGCGAAGCGCCTTCTGCGCTGCACCTTCCAAAACGATCAGCGACAACTCGTCGGCGGACTCAAGATGGGCTGGGTCATGAAGGAATGCGAAGTGCGCACTTTGCGCCATGTTTTGTACCGCTTCGACAAGCGCTGCACTTGCTGTCGCCGAATGTTCGGCACGCATCCCTTCACGCCGCAACCACCTGTCAACGACTTGCACGTTCGGCGCGTACTCCAGACCGTTTCGTCGTGCGCTCGCGAGCCCTTCGATGAGTTTGTGGCCGACGATGCCAAACGCAACATCGTCGCGATCACCCGGCGCAGGCTCGCGCACCTCGCCGTCTGGTTCGAGCCCGGTCCGTGCGGCGGTGGCTCGCGGTTCGGCGTGCGTCGCGCGCGGCGGGTCGCCCCCGCGGGGAACATACGGCGATTCACGCAATCGGGTCAGCGATTGGCGGAACACGACACGCTGAGCCACAGCCGACTCGTCGCCCCCCGCTGCAGAATCCGCCGCCGGGCGCGGCCACTCCAGCAGCGCCGCCATCGATCCTTTGCGCGGCTCGCCTGTCTCCGCTACCGAGAGAATCAGCCGCTCCCGAGCGCGAGTGACCGCAACATAGAGCAACCGCTTGGTCTCATCCTCGCGCAGCGCAGTGCGGCGATCATGTACGAACTGATACACCGAATTTTCTGTTCTTCGTCGCGACTCCTTCGCCCCAACCAGGAGCTGCGCCGCGCGTCGTAAGCTGCGTGGTTGTAGCTTATGACTAGACCCTACTTTGCCCTCATAATCCTGGCGTACACGAACAAAATTCCATGCAATGAGATCGCGTGTTTCCGCCCTACTAATCCTGTTTAATTGGGGCAAATAGACATGTTGCCATTCGAGCCCTTTCGCTTTGTGGATCGTGAGCACCTCAACCGGTTTTTCGGTCTCCGACGCGGGGTCTAACGCCGAGGAGAAGCTACGAAACTGCTTTGCGAGCTTCGCTTCGACGACGTCGCGTGGCGGCAAAAAGCCGTCAGCTGCTTGGTCGTCGATAAAAGAAAGAAAGGCTTCAAGCTCATCTTTTGCCTCCGTAGTCGCCGCGATGGCGTCTCCGCCGCAAACACGAAATACAGCGTGCACCCGCGCCGCGAGCGTGCCGAGATTCGCCGCTTCGTTGCCAGTCCGCAAAGCGGAAACCGCCAGTTCGATACGCGTTCGCGCGTCGGCGTCCTGGGCTTCGACCCAGACCGGATCAAAAAGCGGCTCCGGCATCTCACTGCCGTTTGCTTCCTGCCACTCACCGAGCGAGGCAAAGGCGGCGAGCGTCAACCCAATCATTGGCGAACGAAGCCAGGCGTACCAAGACAAACGGTCGCTCGGCTGTGCCAGCACGTAGCTCAGGGAAAGTAAATCGCGAATGAGGGGTCGATCCGACCAGCTCGCCATTTCACGCGCGGTGAACGCAAGCTTCGCCGCCTGCAACTCGGCGATGATGTCGCCCGCGTGTTGCTTTGCACGAACCATCACCGCAATGCTCTCCGAGGGCGCGCGCAGGCGTACGCGAGCAATGTCGGCAACGATTGCCCGCGCCTCATCTCGCGCAGAGGGGTACACCCGAAGTTCTGGTCTATCGATCGCGGCCACTTCGGCGCGGACGGCAACCGCGGGCGCGAAATCGACCTTTGGCGCATCGGCAGTCGCCGCGTTTGCCGCAAAGATCGGCGCGAGCGAGGCGTTGACCCAATCGACAACGGTGGCGGTGGATCGATAGTTCGCCGAGAGTGTGAGCGGCGTGAGCTTCCATCCGCCCAACCCGTGCGACCAAGCATCCATGAAAATGCCAACGTCGGCATCGCGAAAAGCATAGATTGACTGCATCGGATCGCCAACCACGAAGAGGGTGCGTGCCTCGTCCGGCTGCCAGGGTTCGACCAGCGTTTCTATGAGCGCCGCCTGCGCCGGATTGGTGTCCTGAAACTCGTCGACCAGAATGTGTGAAATGCTTGCGTCGAGCCGCGCGAACACCTCGTCGCGATGCTCAAAAAGCGCGAGCTTTGCGGCAATCGAAATGCCGGAAAAGTCGGTGGTTGCACGTGACTTTTCGATCAGAAAAAGCTCTGCGGCCGCGAGTTTCAAAACCCGCAGCGCGGCGCGCAGCACCGGCTCATGCGCAGCGATCGCTGCGCGATCCGGCAAGCCGCGCACCGCGAGCAGCGAATGTCTGAGCGCCTCAGCGTCCGGTTGTTGTTGCAGCGCTTCGAGCAGCGCCACAATTGCACCCTTTGCTTCGGTGCGCGCCTGCTTTTCATCTGCCGCCAAGCCTTTGTCGCTTGCAGCCGGGAAACCGTCGGTCTTGATGAACTGCCGCCGCCAGGTGCCCGCCTCGATGAGCAGAAACTGTGCGAGCGCGCCCCAATCGGGCAGCGAATCGATGCTCGAATCGTCGAAAGTGCCGTCGCAGATGCGCATTGCGCGCGCACGACGATCTGGCGCTTGAAGGTTATCGGCCGCGTAGGCGGCAAGCGCTTGCGTGCGCGGGGTCAGATCGTGCGGCCATTGCTCAAAAAGCGTGCGGATCTGGCGCTCGACACTTTCAACGATGATCGATCGCATCGCCTCGATTGCCTCGTCCGAATCGTCAATCAGCCGATCGATCCACTGCGCGCGTTTGGCCAGCAAATCGGCGAGCAGACCGATGATGTTGTCTACCCGATTATCGAGCGCGTTGAGCAGCGTCGCCACGGCAGCCACGTCGTCGCCTTCGCTGACCTGCATTACCGCGCGCCGCGCGGCATCGCGGTGAGCCTCGGAGGCGTCCTCCTCAAGCCTTGCCAAGCTGATATTTGCCGAGTCCCTCGCCATCGGCGCGAGCGCCACAATACGCAGCGAAAACGCGTCGAACGTATCAATGTTGAGAAGCGCAGGCCGCGCGAGCAGCCGCCAGTCGCGCGCCCGATCCTGCGCGAGCACTGCGCGTGCCAGATGCCATCGCTCGCGTGCGGGCGAACTCGCCGGCTCGTCTTTGTGCGCCGCCTCAACCAGCGCGTCGAGTAAGCGCGCGCGCATCTCGCCCGCGGCCTTTTTGGTAAACGTAATGGCGAGCACTTCGCTCGGATGCTCGACGCGGGCGAGCAAACTCAAACTACGCTGGATCAGAAGTTCTGTTTTCCCCGATCCTGCGGGCGCCTGTACGATAAACGACTCGTCCGGCGACAATGCGCGACGACGCGCCGCTTGATCGGCTTGCCGCCTTGCTTCGGACGCGTTCACGACGTACCCGCTTCCGGCTCGTCGGCGTCGGCGGCCGTCGCAAGACGGCTCAGATCGATGCGACAGAAGCGCTGAAAATCGCATTGCCCACAGGTCTTAGCGCCGTAGGCTGGCGCAAGCACCGCATCGCCCCCAATCAGCTCGCTTGAAAGTATGGCGAGCTTCGCCTTCCACGCTTCGATCAACTCTGCCCACGGTGGCGGCTTTGCGCTACCCGATCTCGCCGCTTCAAGCCCGCTTGCACTCGTACCAAAACTCACGAAGCTTTGCCGATCGTCGGTGACCATTGCGTAGGCAACCGCATCGACCTTTTCGAACCCGAGCGCGAGCGCATAGAGCGGCAACTGCGGCGCGGTCAGCCGCTCGTCAAAGATGCCGTTCTTATCAACCTGCCCCGATTTGAAATCGATGACCGCTAGCCCGCGCGAGGCGATTTCCCCCGTCTCGCGATCGGCGCGAGCGAGCTCATCGACACGGTCGATGCGCAGCGACAGGCCGAGTGCACCCAGGCTCGCCTTTGCGCTTTGTTCTGTACTCTGCACGAAAAACTCTGGCCGTGTCGACTCCGCTTCAATGAGTTTCGCGAAAACGCGCTCAAGCCGCGCTTGTTCTGCGCGCCACACATGCGCTGGAAGTCGAATTTGCGTCTGCTGGGTTTGCGCGATGGCCGCCTCGACCTGCATGGGCAGAACCGCGACGAGATGCTCAAAATCCATCGGTCGCGCTTTTAACTGAAGCGCGAGCTTTTCGGCGACACGGTGTACCAGTTCGCCTCTGGCCTGCGGCGAGAGTCCTTCGGTTCGGCTCGGCCACGCCGTCAAACGCAGCCGCCCCCTCGCAAAACCGCGGCGCGGACAGTGCGCCTGCGCCTCGAGCGCGCTGACTCCACGCGATTTGCCGACGTCGGGCCGCCAGCCTGGCGCGATCTCGTCGTCGATCGTTTCGAGCGCGCTGAGTGCGTCTGTCGTTGGCACAGCGCTGGTTCGATCGAGCGCAGGCCGGTGTTCCCAGGCCGAGACGAGTGGGCTCCACGACTGCGGTTCATCGTCAATTCGCGCGGGCAAACTGGCGATGGTTTCTCCGGAGAGCTGCTGCCAGCCCGAAACCAATCGCGCCGCACGCGCATCGCACTCGTCCACGCTCGCAAGCCCGGCGCGAC
Organism: Betaproteobacteria bacterium; assembly: GCA_013298045.1. Classification (GTDB taxonomy): domain Bacteria; phylum Pseudomonadota; class Gammaproteobacteria; order Burkholderiales; family Casimicrobiaceae; genus Casimicrobium. The sequence continues at coordinate 1,546 of JAAFJI010000015.1, read as the reverse complement.
GCGCTCGCTGCCAGTGCGCCGAGAGAAACGGATTGGCGCGCGCGCGCTCCGGCAGCAAGCGCTCGGAACAGCCGGTGATCCACATGGCGTCGAACGGCACGCCCGCCGATTCCAGCAAGCCGATGACTTGCAGCGGCGCATCGCTGCCTTCAGGCTGAAACGCCGCGCGATCGGTGATCGAGATGAGTTCGCGCTGCGCAGCTCCAATCGAGACATGCGGAAGCCAGCGGTCAAGCTGCGCCCATTGCTCGATACTCTCAAGCAAGGCAGTTCGCAGCTGATAGGTCTGAGTATCGAGCGACGCGGATAAGTCGCCGAATGCGGCGATCGCGCGCTCAAACACGTCGCGCCAATGGGCGCGCGAATCCGTGTCGCCGCCGTGGCCGCGCAACTTGCGCTCCCCGCGCAGCATCGAGCGAAGTGGCTCAATGCGCGCCTGAAGCGGTAGAAGCGCCGCGCTGGCGGCTTCGCAAAACTCGAACAGATTGACTTCGCCGTCTCCGCGCTGCAAGAGCTCGCGTTCGCGACGGCCAATGGCGGCGCGAACAGCGCCGCCGTACCCCCAGCGTGGATGCCTAAGCGCCTGAGCGATGGTCTCCGGTGGGAGTCTCTCAAACAGTGAGCTGACCAACGTGAAGCCTGCCGCCGCCCACGGATAGGTGGATACCGGCATTCCGAGCGACAGGTTGAATGTCAGACCTGCCGCGCTGAGCGCGCGTTGCCAACGCGCGCGAGAGCGTTGAAGGTCGGGGACAACGATGGCAAAGCGGCTCGCTTCCCGTGCCGCGCTCGTCGCGCCCAGACGCGCTGTGACCCAATCGATCACTGCGTCACGCTCCGCATTGGGGTCGGCGCAGCCGGTTCGGAGACCAGGGGCGTAAGGGATACTATCACCGTCGATGTTTGCCCTATGAAATAAGACTCTCGATCTATTTTTTGTCAGTATTGATATAGCATTTTTCTCAGACTGAACTGATGAAAATTGCGGCGTGATAACAAGGTGTTGACTGATTAATGGTGCCAGCGCTTCCGCGTACCCGCAAAGCGCGCTCGGAATCTCCTCCGCACTGATCGCGTGGTGTGCGCGCAATTGCTGCACGAAGGCTGCGCGCGCGCTGCGATAAATCTCGCCGTTCGCACCGACGGCAAAGGCGCAGGTCTCGCCACCCTCGCGGTAGCCGTGCTCCAGCATCCAGGCTTCGGCGAATCGGTCGGCGAGTGTTGCGCTCTCCGCCGGGCTCGCACCACTCACCTCGGCGGCGATATGTCGCCACAGCGCCGAGGCGAGCAACGGCGAGATCAACTCGCGGGTGTCGTCGATCGCGCCGTGCAGCTGCCCCTCTTCCCACAAACCTGCAAACCAGGACTTGATCGTCATGAAGCGCGGCAAAGCGACCGCACCACGTTCGCCTTCGCCCATCGCCTGAATCGTCCAGGCGCGCTCGAAGGCTCGTCGGGCGCGATCGCTCGGCGAAAGCACGACGGTCTTCGCGGCGGGCAGCGAAATGAATTCTTGAGCGATTAACGGCGAGCGGGATGTCACCCG
>JAAFJI010000149.1 GCA_013298045.1 Betaproteobacteria bacterium | reverse complement strand
TCGATTGACATAGCGCCGCACCACTCAAACGATTGACCGACAACGAGCGAATCAACAAAGAGGCTCCCATGGCAAAAAGCAAATCCACCGACTCCTTCAAACGCTACCGCATCCACGGCAAATTCACACTGAGTGATTTCGATCCGGAGTCAACGCCGTTTGCCGTAGGCGACGAGGCGGATCAGCGCGCGAAGCTTGATGCTTTGGCATCTGAATTGGATGAATTGCAGGATTTGCTGCATTCCAACGGCGCGCGCAAAGTGTTACTCGTGTTGCAAGGCATGGATACGAGCGGTAAAGATGGGACGGTGCGTTGGGTGTTTGGTCGCACTTCGCCGCTCGGTGTGCGGGTGGCGAGTTTCAAAGCGCCAACCGAGGAAGAGAAGGCGCGGGATTTCCTCTGGCGTTGCCATGCGGTAGTGCCACGCACGGGCGAGTTGATGGTGTGGAATCGCAGCCACTATGAAGATGTTTTGGTACCGGTTGTGAACAAATGGATCGATAAAGACGAGACGGCGGCGCGATACGAACACATTTCGCAGTTCGAACGTTTGCTCAGCGACACCGGCACCGTGCTCATCAAATGCATGCTGCACATCAGCGCCGATGAGCAGAAGAAGCGATTGCAGGCGCGCATCGACGATCCGGCGAAACATTGGAAATTTTCACTCGGCGATTTGGAAGTGCGCAAACAGTGGGCGCAGTATCAGAAAGCTTACGAGAAAGCGCTCGCAGCAACGTCCACCAAATTCGCACCGTGGTACGTCATCCCTGCAAACGACAAACTGCATCGCAATTTAATGATCGCGCAATTGCTCGTTGGCACGTTGAAGGCGATGAAGATGAAGCCGCCAAAGCCTAACGCGGAGTTTGTGGGTCTCGTCGTCCAGTAGTTTCTTGTTGGGTGGGGAGAGTGGACTCGCCGTGCGCTCCGTACGACGAGTCGTGCACCGCAGAGCGGCAGCGACGTCGCGCGCAGGCGTGTGGCCTCGCGACGTCGGATCGTAGCCCGTTCGCGTCGTGCTGCCGATGCTTGGATTTCGTACTGCGCCAATATCCAACACACGTTGAGCACCCGGGGGGCTCTTTTGGCGATACCTCGCAGTGCGTCGCATTCGACTTCGCGGCGAGCGCTGAGATCTGCGCGGGTCGCGCGAGAAGATTAGCCGTCGCAAACAAACCGGCGGTCGATTTGCCGCATCACATGAAATGAAATTCGAATCACTCGACCTACGTAACCCCGCTCGCCGTGACTTCATGTGTTGCGGGGCGTTGCTATTCGCGGGTTTACTTGGCGCGCCTGGAACGGCGAATGCGCTCAACTTCAAAGACGGATGGACAAATCCGTGCGAGGGCGACCGTGCATGGACGCCCGCCGAACGGGACTTGATTGAGGCGGCGTTGGCGGGAATCGATCCAACGCAGATCATCGATATGCACGCGCATTTGCTCGGCACAGGCGATAGCGGCAGCGGCTGCCATGTACATGAGTCGCTCTATTCGATTTGGCAGCCAATCGAGTATTTGCGACGCAAGCAGATTCTTTCGGGTGCCTGTGTGGCGGAGCCGCGCGGCGAGATTGACCGGCAGTACGTCGCGCATCTAAGTCGCATCTGGGGCGATTTTCCGGTTGGTGCGAAGACTTCGCTCTTTGCGTTCGATCATGCGTACGACGATCGCGGCGAAAAGGATATTGCGAAAAGCACGTTCCATGTTCCGAACGCCTACGCACGAGAAGTGGCGCGGGCAAATCCCGCCAGGTTCGAATGGGTCGCCTCGGTGCATCCGTACCGCGAGGACGCGATCGAGGCTATTGACGCGGCGTGGCGCGACGGTGCAATCGCACTGAAGTGGCTGCCCTCGGCAATGAACATCGATTGGCGCGACACGCGGTTGCTGCCAGTGTTCGATCATCTCGCGAAAACCCGGATGCCGCTCATTTCGCATTTTGGCGCGGAAAAGGCGGTGAAGGGCGCGCACCGCGACGAGTTTTTGAATCCGCTGTATGCGCGTATCCCGCTTGAGCGAGGCGTACGAGTGATCGTTGCGCACTGTGCGTCCCTTGGTCGCGCGCCCGACATTGAATCGACCTCGAAGAAGTCGGTCGCCTGCTTCGATCTCTTCGCGCGGCTGATGAATCATCGCGCATACGATGAACGCCTGATGGCGGATACATCGGCGATTTTCTTCGTCAACCGCGAGCCACGAATCTGGCAGCAAATTTTCGCGAACAACGCCTGGCATGCGCGGCTGCTGCACGGCTCGGATCATCCCCTGCCCGGCGTTTGGCCGCTCTACGACCTTTCGGCTCTGGTCGAGGCAAACGTTTTAGAGGTCGAGCTCGCACCCACGCTTCGATCGATTCGGCGAAAAAATGCCGTGCTCTTTGATTTGGTTCTGAAACGAAGCTTGCGATGGGGCGCGACCCAGTTCGGCACCTCGGTGTTCGAAGCGCGACGCGCAATCAGGGTGATCGAAAGAAAACCAGTTTAGATTCAAACAACTATTTTCAACATCGCCCAATTAAATATTTCGCGAATTACGAAAAAATATATTTTCGTTATTTATCTAAATTTTTCTATCAGCGCCACTTTCTTAGGCGAAGAACTCAGATGCTGTTGGCTGGGACTGGCTGGCGGCGCGGCTGAAACGACGAGCGCCACAGGCGGCCCTTCTTCGTGGCTCACCGATACGATCAGACCTCTCCCACGCTCTTGCAGAGCAACCGCAGCAACGGTGGCAGCGACTTGAACGTGAAGGGTCGCGCGTGGTTGGGACATCATGCGCGGCCGCGAACGAAAAACAAAAAGCACCCGAAGGTGCTTTCTTTGCGAGTGCAGTCGATTTGGCGAATTACGCTTTTTCGAGCACTTTCGACACGGTCCAAGACTTCGTCTTGGAGAGCGGACGACACGCCTTAATCTCCACCAGATCGCCTTCTTTGGCGGTGCTGGCTTCGTCATGTGCGTGGTATTTCTGGCTCTTCGTTACAACTTTGCCGTATAGCGGGTGCTTCACGCGACGCTCGACCAACACCGTTACGGTCTTGGTCATTTTGTCGCTCACCACGCGTCCGGTTTCGGTCGCGATCAGAGGCTGCTTGGTCGTGGTGTTCGCTGCGTCGCTCATTTTGCGGCTGCCTTTTGATTGAGCACGGTTTTCACACGAGCGATGTCACGACGAATATTGCCAAGCTGCGTCGGGTTTTGCAGTTGTTGCGTCGCCTTTTGCATGCGCAGGCTGAAGTGCGTTTTATAGAGATCGGTCAGCTCTTTGTTGAGCTCGGCCTCGCTCTTGGTGAGCAGATCGGATGCTTTCATTTTGAATATTTCCTTTCTTAACCAACCAAGCGTTGAACGAACGTGGTGTGAATCGGAAGCTTTGCGGCAGCGAGCAGGAACGCTTCGCGCGCAAGACCTTCGGCAACACCGTCCATCTCGTAGAGCACTTTGCCGGGCTGAATTTCAGCGACGTAGTACTCAGGGTTACCTTTACCGTTACCCATGCGGACTTCGGCAGGCTTCTTCGAGATTGGCTTATCAGGGAAGATGCGAATCCAGATGCGACCACCGCGCTTGATGTGGCGGCTGATCGCGCGACGCGCAGCTTCGATTTGGCGGGCGGTCAAGCGACCACGACTGGTCGCCTTCAAGCCAAACTCGCCGAAGCTTACTTTGTTGCCGCGAGTCGCCAGACCTTTGTTGCGGCCTTTTTGCTCTTTGCGATATTTTCTTCTAGCTGGCTGTAGCATTTCTCACTCCTGCCGGGCGACGTGGACGACGGGCCGGCGACGGCTCTTGATCCGCTGGAGCCGACGCACCGGCGTCAGCCGCTGCAAGCCCCAAGCTCTCACCCTTAAATACCCAAACTTTGATACCGATGATGCCGTAGGACGTTTTGGCTTCGGAGAAGCCGTAGTCGATGTCGGCACGCAAGGTGTGAAGCGGCACGCGACCTTCGCGATACCACTCGGTACGCGCGATCTCGGCACCGTTCAAACGACCCGCGCTCATGATCTTGATGCCTTGTGCACCCAAACGCATTGCGTTTTGCATGGCACGCTTCATCGCGCGACGGAACATGATCCGCTTTTCTAGCTGTTGGGCGATTGAATCGCCGATCAACTGCGCGTCGGTTTCTGGCTTGCGAACTTCTTCGATGTTGAGCGCGATTTCACACTTCATCATCTTGCGAAGCTGGACGCGCAATGCTTCGATATCCTCACCCTTTTTACCGATCACAACACCCGGACGGGCGCTGTGAATGGTGATGCGAGCGTTTTTTGCGGGACGCTCAATCGTGACTTTCGACACGTTGGCGTTCTTCAATTTCTTCAACAAGAAGGTACGAACTTCGTAATCTTCTTTCACCTTGTCGGCGAAATTCTTGCTGTTGGCGTACCACTTCGAGGTCCACGCACGCGATACGGCGAGACGGAACCCGGTTGGATTGATCTTTTGACCCATACTAACCCTTAGTTCCCAACCGTCACATGAATGTGACAGGTTTGTTTGAGGATACGCGCACCGCGCCCTTTGGCGCGAGCGGCGAAACGACGCATCACGAGCGCCTTGTCGACGTAAATCGTTTTCACTTTCAGCTCGTCAATATCCGCGCCATCGTTGTGCTCAGCGTTCGCAATTGCGGACTCGAGCACTTTTTTGATGATGCCGGCAGATTTCTTCGGGCTGAATGTCAGGATGTCGAGTGCTTTCGCAACCGGCAAGCCGCGCACTTGGTCGGCCACCAAACGCGCTTTCTGGTCGGAGACGGGAGCGCCTCTCATAACTGCGATAGTTTGCATAGCGGATCCTTACTTCTTAGCGACTTTCTTGTCGGCCGGATGACCCTTGAACGTACGCGTGAGCGCAAATTCACCGAGCTTGTGTCCAACCATTTGGTCGGAAATGTAGACCGGCATATGCGCTTTGCCATTGTGCACGGCAATCGTCAATCCAACGAAGTCGGGGGTTACGGTAGAACGACGCGACCAGGTTTTAATTGGCTTCTTGTCGTTCTTCGCAAGTGCGACATCAACTTTTTTTGCAAGGTGCGCGTCAACAAACGGCCCTTTTTTAATGGAACGTGCCATTGCGATTAACCCTTCTTGGCAGCGTGACGCGAACGGACGATCATGCTGTCAGTGCGCTTGTTAGTACGAGTCTTGAGCCCTTTGGCTTTCTGACCCCACGGCGACACCGGATGATGACGTCCGCCACCGCCGTTGGTGCGTCCGCCCATCGGGTGGTCAACCGGGTTCATTGAGATCGCGCGGACTGTTGGGCGAATACCGCGCCAACGATTCGCACCGGCTTTACCGATCACGCGAAGCGAGTGCTCACCGTTACCGACTTCACCGATTGTTGCGCGACAGTCGACATGGACTTTGCGAACCTCACCCGAGCGCAGACGCAGCTGCGCGTAGATGCCCTCGCGAGCCATGAGCTGAACCGCAGTTCCGGCGGAGCGCGCCATTTGGGCACCCTTGCCAGGTTGAAGTTCAACCGCGTGGATTGTCGTGCCGACTGGAATGTTGCGAATTGGCAGCGCGTTGCCCACCTTGATTGGTGCTTCTGCGCCAGAATGGATCACGTCGCCCGCACCGAGCCCCTTCGGTGCCAACACGTAGCGGCGTTCACCGTCTGCGTAGCAAACCAAAGCAATATTTGCGCTGCGATTAGGATCGTATTCGAGGCGCTCAACAGTGCCGGGTACGCCATCCTTGTCGCGACGGAAATCAACCAGTCGATAGTGATGTTTATGACCGCCACCTTTGTGGCGCATCGTGATGTGACCGTTGTTGTTGCGGCCAGAACCGCGTTTCTGCGGAACGAGCAACGGAGCAAACGGTTCGCCTTTATGCAGATCAGGATTAACGACCTTGATCAGCGAACGGCGACCTGGCGAAGTTGGTTTAACTTTAACAAGAGCCATGATTCTCAAGCCTCCCCGCCAAAGTTAATTTCTTGACCTGGCTTCAAGGACACATATGCGCGGCGCGAATCGCTGCGACGGCCGATACTACGACCATGGCGTTTCTCTTTGCCTGCGCGATTCAACATTTGAACGCTTTCGACCTGAACTTTGAAGAGGAGCTCAACAGCAGCTTTCACTTCAGGTTTGGTTGCGTCCTGAATCACTTCGAAAACAACTTGCTCGTTTTTCTCGGCGACGAAGGTGCTCTTCTCGGAAATGACCGGCGCTTTGATCACGGTCATCAAACGATTTTGATTCATTTGTATGACTCCTCAATCTTGGCAATCGCCGCTTTGGTGAAAAGCACGCGCTTGAAATTCAACAAGCTGACCGGATCGACGTTGTGCGCCGCAACCGTTGCAACATGCATCAAGTTACGCGTTGCCAGGTATAGATTGTCGTTGACCGAATCGGTCACGATCAACGCCTCGGTAATGCCCATATTCTTCAACACGCCAGCAACCAATTTTGTCTTCGGCGCGTCAACCTCGAAGCTATCGACCACCGACAGACGACCGTCACGCGCGAGTTGCGACAAAATCGTTGCCATACCGGCACGGAACATCTTGCGATTGATCTTGTGCGAGAAGTTCTCGTCCGGCTTGTTCGGGAACGCACGACCGCCGCCGCGCCAAATCGGGCTCGACGTCATACCGGCGCGGGCGTTGCCCGTACCTTTTTGCTTCCACGGCTTCTTGGTCGAATGACGAACTTCGGCGCGCGTCATTTGTGCGCGGTTACCGCTACGACCGTTGGCCTGATAGCCAACGACGATCTGGTGCACCAGCGCCTCGTTGTATTCGCGCGCGAAAACTGCGTCCGACGCGGCGAGCGTCGACGCGGCTTTGCCTTGCGCATTCAAAACTTGTAGTTCCATGACTTAGCTCCTCACCGTCGGTTTGACGATGACATGACCGCCAGCGGACCCGGGCACAGCACCTTTGATCAGGAGCAGGCCGCGTGCCGCGTCGATACGCACGACAGTCAGGCCGTGTGTGGTGCGCTGCGCGTTGCCATGCTGACCCGCCATGCGCTTACCAGGAAACACACGCCCCGGATCCTGCGCCATACCAATCGAGCCTGGCGCGCGTGTCGTCACGGAGTTACCATGCGTCGCACGGTTCGAACTGAAATGGTGACGGCGGATTACGCCTGTGAAGCCGCGTCCTTTGGTCGTTCCAGTCACATCGACCGTTTGACCGACTGAGAAGGTTTCCACGCCGATCACAGCGCCAGGCTTGAGATCCCCGGCTGGTGTAGCGAATTCACGAGTGATCGTGCCCGCTTCAACACCCGCCTTCGCGAGGTGTCCCGCCGCAGCTTTGTTGACCCGGCTTGCACGACGCTCGCCGTAGGTCACCTGGACGCCATCGTAGCCATCCGTTGTCGCAGTCTTTACCTGCGAGACGCGGTTATTCGCAACATCGATCACTGTGACCGCTGTTGCCGAACCGTCGTCGTTGAAGACGCGTGTCATACCGACTTTGCGTCCGATGAGTCCTAGACTCATAGTTCACCTCTTCTTTCTTACCGCAACGGCTGCCCGCTGCGTTGCCAGTTGCAATTGACCGGCAGGTTATTCACGAACGCGAGCCGGTGAGCCCGCGCCGCAGTGGATTACTGAACCTTGATCTCTACATCGACCCCGGCCGGCAGGTCAAGCTTCATGAGCTGATCAACCGTCTTGTCATTGGGCTCGACGATATCCATCAAACGCAGATGGGTACGAATTTCGAATTGATCGCGTGAAGTCTTGTTCACGTGCGGCGAGCGCAGGATATCGAAACGCTCAATGCGGGTTGGCAAAGGCACAGGACCCTTGACGATTGCGCCCGAGCGCTTAGCGGTTTCGACGATTTCCGAAGCAGACTGGTCGATCAACTTGTAATCGAAAGCCTTGAGGCGGATGCGAATTTTTTGGTTTTGCACTGTCGTTCTCGATTACTTCAGAATTTTCGAAACGACGCCAGCGCCGACGGTGCGGCCGCCCTCGCGAATGGCGAAGCGCAGCTTCTCTTCCATCGCAATCGGGTTGATCAACGCCACCGTCATCTTCACGTTGTCGCCTGGCATCACCATCTCGGTGCCCGCTGGCAGCGTGACCGAACCGGTAACGTCGGTGGTGCGGAAGTAGAACTGCGGACGGTAGTTGTTGAAGAATGGCGTGTGACGGCCACCTTCGTCTTTGGACAGAACGTAGACTTCGCATTCGAAGTCGGTGTGCGGGGTGATGGAAGCGGGCTTGGCCAAGACTTGACCGCGCTCAACCTCTTCACGCTTCGTACCGCGCAGCAGGATGCCGACGTTGTCACCGGCTTGACCTTGATCAAGCAGTTTGCGGAACATCTCGACACCGGTGCAGGTGGTTTTAAGCGTTGGCTTGATGCCGACGATTTCGATCTCTTCGCCAACTTTGACGACGCCGCGCTCGATACGACCGGTAACAACCGTGCCACGACCGGAGATCGAGAAGACGTCTTCGACTGGCATCAGGAACGCGCCGTCAATGGCACGCTCTGGCGTCGGGATGTAGCTGTCAAGCGCTTCGGCCAAACGGTCGATGCAGGGCTCGCCGAGATCCGATTTGTCGCCTTCGAGGGCGAGCTTGGCGGAGCCTTTGACGATCGGGATGTCGTCGCCCGGGAAGTCGTACTTGCTGAGAAGTTCGCGAACTTCCATTTCAACGAGTTCCAAGAGTTCTGCGTCGTCAACCATGTCGCATTTGTTCAGGAACACGACGATATAGGGAACACCGACCTGACGCGACAGGAGGATGTGCTCGCGGGTTTGGGGCATCGGGCCGTCAGCGGCCGAGCACACGAGGATCGCGCCGTCCATCTGGGCGGCTCCAGTGATCATGTTCTTGACGTAGTCGGCGTGACCCGGGCAGTCAACGTGCGCGTAGTGACGGTTCTGCGTTTCGTATTCGACGTGCGCGGTGTTAATCAGATCGGAAGA
>JAAFJI010000148.1 GCA_013298045.1 Betaproteobacteria bacterium | reverse complement strand
TAAGGGCAAGGGGCAATTCAAGTACGAAGCGCGCGCCCGAGCTCGACTGCCCAAGCCGCACGTTACCACCGGAGGCTTGCGCGAGTTCGCGCACCAGGTAGAGCCCGAGTCCGGTGCTGCCACTGCCGCTAAAAAAAGGCTCGAATATTTGATCGACCATGTTTTTTGGCACGCCCGCACCATCGTCGACAACCGCGACGATTGCGCGTTGCGATTCCGCATTCATGCCGATTGTGACCCGCACGCTCGCTTTGAGTTTTTGCGAGTGTCGCCAAGCGTTCGAGAGTAAATTATTGAGCATCTCTTCGAGGTGATTTTTGTCGATGTGTACCTTCACATCGCTACTGGCCGCGAGCTGAAATCCGCCGTGTCCGTTGATGATGGGAATGAGCTCCTCGATGCATTCTTTTGCCGTCATTGGAAGCGATAAGAGCTCGGGCTTTCCACGGTCGCGACGGCCGAGAAGCGAGACGTCTTTGACGATACGGTCGATGCGCTCGGTATTTTTGTCGATGATTTGTGACAGAGATTTCGCCTGCGGCGAATCCTGAAGCTCTTCCCCGAGGAGCTGTGCCGCCTGTTTAATTGCCGAGAGCGGGTTGCGAATTTCATGGGCAATGCTTGCCGAGAGGCGCCCAAGCGCTGCGAGCTTTATTTGCTGCGCCTCGGCCTGCGCCTGATCGATGTCTTCGAGAAAAATGATCGTGCCTTCGTTTTTCTGAAGATCGATCGGCATGAAGCGCGGCAGGAGCACTTTCGTTTTCGCCATGCCGGTTTCGCCCTCGCCGCGCGGTCCGATGTTGACTGTCACAGGCGAGCCATCGACCGTCGAGCCCTGTTGAATAAAGCTGCGCCACCGCTGCCCGAGCGTGGGCGACAAATCGTCGATGTATTGCTGATCCATCTGCATCGCCGCCTCGTCGCCGGTGAGCCAGCGCCGCGCGCGCGGGTTCGACATGATCACCAGACCGTCTGCGTTGATTGCGAGCACGCCATCGTTTAACTCGCTGATGACCATCTGATTGACCTGCGCGAAGCGGCGAATGTCTTCGCTTCGCGAGATCGCAAGCCGCTCTGAGTCGGCGGCGCTGCTACTGAGCAGCATGCCGATTGCCGTGAGCAAAAAGTATCCGGCACCGACAATTGCGGCTTGCGTCACCCCCGAAACCGAAACGTCGCGGATCAACCACTCTGCGGCAATTAGAACGATGGTTGCGAGGGCGGCATGCGCAAAGGCGACGCGACTTCGAAAAAACCAGCCATGCGCCGCTGCAATCGGAAACAGGTACGCGGCGTAGGCGGTGATGCGTGCATTGGTCGAGACAAGGACAAAACAGATCAGCGCGAGGTCAATCAGCAGCTGCACCAGCAGAAGCGAGTGCGTTTGACCCTGAAATCGGCGAAACGTGAACAGGCTTGCGAGGGCCCACGCGGCATAGGCGAACGCGGCCGCGAACGTTTCAACGGATGCATCGGTGCCCGAGGCGAGCACCGCAAGCGCCACGCCTACAACACAGCGATAGAGCGCCAAAAGGCGAAGGAGCCGAACGCCGGTGGCGTCAAGCGTTCGGGTGCGCTTTGCGACGCCTGCGGCGGCGACGTCCTTCGAGGATTTGGCGGCGCTTTTCGCCGCGCTACGAATTTGATCTCCGGTCAACGACATGAACGGTCTCTAGGTTTTCCGATGCTCGCACTGCGCGTTGCCGCAAACCATGCCGCGCGAGCTCATTACTGCGTTCGCCTTCGGAATGTAGACCGCGCAGTTCGCGCAGCGCACCATGGTGTCGCCGGCGGGCGTGGTGTCGCGACCGCCGCGTGCTTGCGGCTGATCCTCGCGCGCTTCTCGATCTTCGCGTCGTGCCTTGTGTACCGAGATCAGTCGGAGCGCGAGCAGCACGAGAAAAAAGACGACGATCCAAAAAATGACTTTACCCACAAACGAAGTTCACTTAACCTAGAAAAATGTGACAAAAGCGAGGCAGGCTCGGTGCGGTCGCGCGTGAACGCAAGCCCGCCCGATGCGGCACTTTTTTGAGTCTAGCGCACTCGCAAACCTTGGGAGCGAAGCGATGAAAGAGAAAACCAACGAACCGTGGGCGGCGTGGGCCGAACAGGTACAAAAATGGATGGGCAATCCTGCGGCAATGAATCCGTTCATGATGCCCGGGGCGTCGCTTGGCGGCGGCTTCGCCAATCCGATGGATCCGCAGGCGATCATGAAGGCCATCGATCCGGAAGAAATTGACCGACGCATCGCCGACATGCGCGCGGTCGAATCCTGGCTCAAGCTTTCGCTTTCAACGCTTGAAATGTCGATCAAGACAATGCAGATGCAGCGCGACGCTTACGCATCGTTCGCGAAAATGAACGAAAGCGTGAAAACAAGTACGGAAGCGGTAAGAAAAACCGTCAAGCGCGCGGCACGCGGCTCGCGAAAGTGAACTTTGCTGACAATCGCCCTATAAAACTTGAATTTAGGGTAATTTAGCTGACAAGTAAACAAACGACGAATTTTGTCTCAAACGTTTATTTAGTGGGGCAATAAGCAACGTAGCTTATTGTGGAGCTTACGGCGCATCCTCCAGCATGCGCCGGGCGCGTTCGCGCTCCGCCTCCGAGATCGTCGCCTGAGCGTCACCGCCTTGGCGACTGGTCGATTTGAGGCGCCATACTAGCACCCCGAGACCGAGCAAGAGTGCGGCGAACGGCGCGACCCATAACACCAGCGTGCTCGCCTTGAGCGGCGGTTTGTAGAGCACGAAATCGCCGAACCGCTCGGTCATGTATGCCTTGACTTCGACCTCGGACTTCCCGGAGGCGAGCTGCGCGCGCACCTGCTCGCGCATATCGCGCGCGACTGGCGCGTCGCTGTCGGCCACCGTTTGGTTTTGGCAAACCAGGCAGCGTAGTTCGGAGGCGAGTGTTTTGACGCGGGCCTCGAGCGCGGGGTCAGCGATCGGAGCATTCGGCGCAATAACCTGGGCGAACGCAAAATTCGTGGCTAGTAGCGCTATACAAACGGCGGCATGAGCGCGCTTGCGCGCGAGTGTTTGCATGGGGTCGAAAGTTTTTTGGCTCAGCACGAGGCGCATAAACTGGAATTCTTTTTCGCGCGCAAGCGCGCTCCTACCGCGCCGGTTCACGCGTTCGCCTTTGCGCCTTCGACCACTTTCACCTCGCGCCGCGCACGACGATATCTCGGATCAAGCGCACCCAGAAAACCACCAAACGCCATGATGCAGCAACCGATCCAGATCCAGTTCACAAACGGCTTGTAGTGCACCCGCACGATCCAGCCGCCGCCGTCTTTCGCCGAGATCTCCTCACCGAGCGAGACGTAGAGGTCTCGATCGAACTCGCGATCAATCGCCGCCTCGGTCATCGGCATAGAGCGCTGTGAGGCGTACAGGCGTCGTTCCGGTTTGAGCACTTTGTCCAGCGTGCCGTTTTTTGAAAGCTCGAACTGGCCTTGCTTCGCCGTGTAGTTCGGCCCCACCACGTCGGTCACTCCGACAAATTTCACCTCGTAGCCGGCAATCGGTTTGACCTGCCCCGCGTGCATCGCGACGTCATGCTCTTTCTCGAACGCCTTCACCGCCGTGACGCCGACGATGAACGCCGCAATACCAAGATGCGCCACCTGCATGCCGTGATAGGCAATCGGAATCTGCTTCCATTTCGTGGCGGTGCTCGCGAGCCCAGAGGCGTGCCGCAGGCGATCGCGGTAGCCTTCAACGATGCCCGCAACAAGCCATGCTGCAAAGGCAAAGCCTATGCAAGCGAGCACCGAAAAGCGCGGCGCAAACACTGCGCAGAGGACGAATGCGGCCAACGCCGCACCTGCAGGGATCAGCATGCGGGCGCGCACGTCGTGTCCGCTGTCGTCTTTCCACTTTGCTAGCGGACCGACGGCCATCAGCGCCACCAGCGGCAGCATCAACGGGACAAAAACAATCTCGAAGTAGGGCGCGCCCACGCTCACCTTGCCGAGTCCGAACGCATCGGCGAAAAGCGGATACAGGGTTCCCAGGAGTACCGCGCCTGCCGCGACGACCAACAAGACATTGTTGCCAAGCAAAAACGACTCGCGCGAAAGCAACCCGAAACGTCCGCCATCGTTGACCTTAGGCGCGCGCAGCGCGTAGAGCGTGAGCGAGCCGCCAATGATGACCACCAAAAAAGCGAGAATGAACACGCCTCGTTTCGGATCGGTCGCAAACGCATGCACGCTGGTGAGCACGCCCGAGCGCACAAGAAACGTCCCGAGCAGGGAGAGCGAAAAAGCGCTGATTGCCAGCAACACCGTCCAGGCTTTAAACGCGCCGCGCTTCTCCGTCACCGCGAGCGAATGAATGAGCGCAGTGCCGACCAGCCACGGCATGAACGATGCGTTTTCGACGGGATCCCAAAACCACCAGCCACCCCAGCCCAATTCGTAGTACGCCCAGAAGCTCCCGAGTGCGATGCCGAGGGTCAAAAAAATCCACGCCGCGATTGTCCATGGACGCGACCATCGCGCCCAGGTTGAGTCAAGCCGACCGCCCCAAAGTGCGGCAATTGCAAACGCAAATGCGACGGCGAAGCCGACATAGCCCATGTACAGGAGCGGTGGATGAAAAATCATGCCCGGATCCTGCAATAGGGGATTTAAGTCGCGTCCGTCCGCGGGCGCGGGCACAATCCGTTCGAACGGATTTGACGTGAGCAAAGTAAACGCGAGAAAGACCGACGTGATTGCCGCGAGCACGATCAGCACCCGCGTCGTCAGCACATCCGGCAATTGCTTCGAGAAGTAGGCAACTGCCGTGCTCCAGCCGGTGAGCATGAGCACCCACAACACCATCGAACCCTCGTGCGAACCCCAGGTTGCCGAGATCCGGTACTGCATGGGTAGCAACGAGTTCGAGTTCTGTGCGACATTCGAGACGCTGAAGTCGCCGCTCGCAAACGAAAGCATCAAACATCCGAACGCAGCAAGCACCAGCAGAAAACTCGCGTAGGTTGCCTGTCGCGCAAACGCGATCAGCACCCGACCACGGCGCAAGTTTGCGAAAGCAGCGATGCTCGCCGACAATACACAGACAAAGAGCGCAAGCACCAACGCGAAATGACCGAACTCGGCGAGCATAGAAAAACCCTTTTGAATCGTTCGATTTTATGTCTTGCGTTGGTGGCATTGACTACGCAAGCGACCAACGCGATGACTCACGCCGTGCTTGATAGCGCGTTAGTCCTTTCCGGCGAAGTGGTCTATCGAGATTTGGAGCGAGCAAAGAAAACGCTAGATGCAAACAAAAACATCACGCATGTCGTCTTGCGAAACTCGATGGGCGGCAATTCGTGGACGGGTTACCGCATGGGCGAGCTTTTTCGCGAACGTGGACTGACGACGGTCGTTTCAGGGCACTGCGTATCCGCGTGTTCGCGGCTGTTTCTTGGTGGAACTCAACGGTTTTTTTCCGACGATTTCCCAGCGAGCTTGACCTACGTTGGCTTTCACGGTCACTACGATTTCGGCAAATTGAATCTCGAAGCCGTCCGAAAGAACGATCAAGCGGCGTGGACTCGCAGATTCACCGAAAACAAAGTCGATCCGGCGCTGCTTGATCGTTGGATCAATATCGAGCGGCGCGCTGGCGACGTTCGCTTCTATCCAGGTAGCGTCGCGCGGCGCTGGAAAGCGCAGACTTTTCTTTGCCAAGGCATCGAGGCGCGTCGCCCGGATCTATGCGAGAAACTCGCAACCGATGCGTTGAAGGAGGGCATCATCACGTCGAAAGATATCTATTCCAGCGCCGATGCAGCGTCGTTGCCGCTTAAGCTACGTGAGAAAACCTATCCCACAACAAGCTATGCATCGCTAGACGACATCGCGAAACTTCCCGCAAAATCTGCGAACGCAAAACGCGACTATCAAGAATTCCTGAACGCCCCGCTCCCGCGCGCACTCGCCGTCTCGCGGGATGCGCGCACTGTCGCATGGAGCGCGTACAACGCGCGCTCGGCAGAACTGGCGCTAGAAGCGTGCAACAGAAAGTCCACGAGTCCATGTCGGCTCTATGCGGTTGACGAAAGAATCGTCCACGTCCCGTAAAGTTGCCGGCCCTCTGCCCACCAATGGGTTGCGCTACGAGATTTTGGTGGGCGCGGGGTGCCCACCCCGCGCGAAAGTAACCTCAAGAAAATCTTTGTTCCAGTTTTTTCAAGCCAAACGTCGCAAGCATTTCCAGCAATCGCGCGTCGCCTTTCGCACGCGGCAAATTCTTAAACTCAGCCACGATCAACTCGTTTTTCATCGAATGCTCCCAGCCGACGAGCTCGGTCACGGTGACTTTGTAACCATGCGCTTCAAGCCGTAATCCGCGCAACACATTTGTAATCTGCGCGCCGAATTCGCGTGCCTGGATCGGATGTCGCCACAGCTCGGAAAGCGAATTTTTTGCAATCGCGTTGCCTTTGTCTTCGCGAAAAAACGCCGCGATCTCTGCTTGACAGCATGGCACAAGCACCACGTACTTCGCCTTCTTCGCGAGCGCGAACGAAATTGCGTCGTCCGTTGCCGTGTCGCAAGCGTGAAGTGCGGTGACAATGTCCACCGTCTCCGGCAAGTCTTTCGATTGCGCTGCATTCGCAGCGCTCACGTTCAAAAAACTCATTGAATCGAATTTCGCATCGCGCGCCAGCTCGCGTGCACGCACGACGAGCTCTTCGCGCGTTTCGATACCGTAGACGTGGTGTGGTTTATCAAGCGACTTCAGGAATCGGTCGTACAGCATGAAACCCAAATACGACTTCCCCGCACCGTGATCGACCACATCGACTTTGCCGCGCTCCGCAAGCGTTGCGTTAAGCAAGGGCACGATGAATTGCAGCAGATGGTTCACCTGCTTCAACTTGCGCCGCGAATCTTGATTGATGCCGCCGTCGCGAGTAACGATATGCAACGCTTTGAGCAACTCTATTGACTGCTCTGGGCGAAGTTCAAGCTGCGCGTGCAAATCGAGCGGTGTTTTTGGCGATTTGTTTTTCATAGCGAGCGTGAAGCATAGCGCGCGTAGCGCGTCAAAGTTCACCAAGCGCTTGCGCAACCCGCGCTTTGAGCGCCGGCAACAATTCCACTTCGAACCACGGGTTTTGCAAGAGCCAGCGATTGTTTCTGGGGCTTGGATGAGGAAGCGGAACGATGTTCGGCCAATGTTTTCGCCACGCTTGAACGATTTCAGTGACCGACGAACCCGCATCCGCTAGATGATGCTGTTGCGCATATTGGCCAATGACGAGCGTCAGCTGAAGCTTCGTTAGGAGACCGAGCAGTTCGCTGCGCCACGCGGGCGCGCACTCGGCGCGCGGCGGTAAATCGCCGGAGCTGCCGGTTCCGGGGAAGCAAAAACCCATCGGCAAGATCGCGATTTTGCGTTCATCGTAAAAGACTTCCGATGTTATGCCAAGCCAAGCGCGCAATCGATCGCCGCTCGCATCCTGAAACGGAACGCCCGATTCGTGCACCTTCCGCCCCGGCGCTTGTCCCGCGATCAGAATGCGCGCCGCGCTGTGGCACTGAAGAACGGGCCTTGGCTCCAATGGGAGATTCGCGGCACACAGTTCGCACGCGCGGACTTCGCGGAGTAGGGCGGGGAGCGAACGTTTCTTGCTGGTTTCGATGTCTAACTCCGTTAATCCGTCCAAGCTTGAGGACGGGTGTACGTCAACTTGTGTGGATCCGAAGAATACTCGTTGTTGCGGTGAACTCGCGATGCGCAACGCATGCGCTCACGGCGTGCTCAAAAGCCTGTTATTGAGCTGAAGCGTTAACGTTGGGTGAACGGCGGCAATGCGACGCAACCAGCGTTCGATACCTTCAACGTCTGTGGGCGCCGATTGAAGAAGCGGATTGATCGTCCCGGCAACCGAAGTGCCGGTCGAATCGTTCGCGATCTCGTCGCGTTCCTCGTATGCGAGACGACCTGTTCTGTACATCAGGCGCAGTGTGCCGGTACGCTTGCGCACCACGACCGAGAGTTCGCTACAGAGCGCGTTCAGCAGCGACATGCCGATGCCTTGCAATTGCACTTCTCCCGCGTTGCTGGTTTCAGCATCCGCGAACGGATAGTCGAGATGGGTGTAGATGAATGGAAGATAGGGTTGGCCGCAGATAACGCGATGAACCGCGTGACCGCGCCCATTGTCGGCAACGCTGAAGGTCGTGCCCTCAACGTTCACGCTGATCGTCGTTGCGTGACCGCTTTGGAATTCTGCGAGCGAATAGAGAACGAGAGCGCGGGTAGCGAGTGCAGTGAAATCGCGGCCGCTGAACTCGATGTCGGTCACGAGATGCGAGCGGTCTACGAACTAGACCGCTTGCGCGTGCAAGCGCACACCGAGCGCACGTGCCACTTTGAGTACCGTCGCGAAGCTCGGATTTCCATCGGCGCTTAGCGCACGATACAAACTCTCGCGGCTAAGCCCCGCGTCTTGCGCCACTTGCGACATTCCCTTCGCGCGAGCAATTTCGCCTAGCGCGCGAGCGATACCCGAGATGTCGTCGGGCGCTTCTTCGAGCCACGCGTCGAGATATGCGGCCATCTCTTCCGGAGTGCGTAGGTGTTCTGCCACGTCGTAGGTTGAGGTTTTCACATTGGTTGTTCTTTTTCGAGAGGCTGCGGGCATGGTTTCAGTCTCCGTAACTTTTGTTGAGGCGAATCGCCTTTTCGATGTCTTTGGCTTGGGTCGATTTATCTCCGCCAGCAATCAATAACAAGAGTCGGTTGCCGCGTTTAGAGTAATAGACGCGATAGCCAGGGCCGACATCAATCTTCAATTCGGATACGCCGTCGGTCAGGTTGCGTTGATCGCCAGCGTTGCCATGAATCAATCGATCGACGCGAACCAAAATCCTTGCACGTCCGACAACGTCTTTCAAACCATCGATCCAATCGCGGTATTCATCTGTCTTTTCGA
>JAAFJI010000147.1 GCA_013298045.1 Betaproteobacteria bacterium | reverse complement strand
CCTCGCACTCGCCGCGATCATCGCGATCCCAAAGAAAGTAACAAACACCACCCTTGAGCCCCACACCCGGAAACACGTCCGCAGCGCTCAAGTAATCGTGAATCGCACGAACACGATCATCACTCAACATTGATTCGCGAAACTCATCCAATCCCTTGCCGCCTGAAAACCAGCGCGCCGGGATAATCATCGCGAGATAGCGCGGATCAAGTTTTTTGGCTTGTTCGACGAACGTATGGTAAATCGGCGCGGCGCTCTTGCCAAAACCGCCGTCCTCGAGCTGATAAGGCGGGTTACCGATGATGACGTCGAACTGCATATCTGCTCCAAAGCACTCGGCAACCCGAGCTTTGATGTCTTTTGTGTGAATGAAGGCGTAGGCGTGTGATTCGAAGCCAGTGTCGCGATCTAGTGTTTTCTGACTTGCGCCGCAAAACGTGCAGCGTCCGTTCACCCACGTGTGTTCCGTGCGCTCGAACCAAACATTCCCGGCGTCGCTGCGAAAGCCTTTTGCAATCGAATGCTTGCCCTTGGCGTATTTGGAGCAATACAGGCTGCGCCGCGCGAGCAACGCGGTGAGTTGCGTGATGCCGATGCCGAACACTTGCTTCGTAAGAATGTGGTTCACGCGCGTTTGCAAATCGGGGATTTCAGCGGTGAGTCCGTCGTTGAGCCGACGCGTGATCTCGCGCAGAAATACGCCCGATTTGGTGCACGGATCTAGGAATTTGACTGCCTTGTTTGCCCACAAACTCGCGCCGCCATGATCTGCCGCCCAAGCAGCGGCGACCGTATCAAGCATGCGGTTCGCAAACTCAGGCGGCGTGAACACCTCGTCGTTGGAAAGATTCGCGATGCAGGTGAGCACATCGGGATTACGACCACGCAGCTCGAACCCAACGCGCTCACTCATAGCGTCACCTCCGCAGCGGCCGCCTGCGCCGCAAGTTCCACGATCGTCATAGGGGCATAGGTGCGAGTGGGCGTGAAAATTTCGTGTTTGCCAAGGTGCGCAAACAGAGAGCCCTCGGCGCTGAATGCGGATGAGCCAGTCAGCACATCAAAGCGAAAGTCGCGCCGCATAAATTTGCCTTTGCCGAGATAGCCCCACTCTGCAAACGTAATGGGTTGGCCGGGGAGTGTGCGCATGGTGAGCGCGTCGCCGTGAACGATATTCTGGGAAAGCACATACGAGGCGGCGCGGCAAAGAATCTCAGTTTCGTCACCACCCACATATTCGGCAAACACGTCGAGCGCATTGGCACGGCATTCGTGAACGTTATCGGGGAGCAGCTCGACGCCATAAACACACATGAGACCGAGCAGCGCATAGTGACGCCGCTCGAAATCGGAGCTCGCGTATTTGAGCTCCACCGCTGCAAACTTACGCCGAAGGATCGCGACAATGAAATTGCCGCTACCGCACGCTGGCTCAAGAAACCGCGAATCGATGCGCTCGGTTTCGTGTTTCACCAAATCGAGCATGGCTTCCACCATCCAAGACGGCGTAAAAACCTCGCCGTGGTCGGCAATGCGTTGCTTTGATTTGGTGAGGTTCATGTGCAGGTCATTTTGACGAACTCACTGTCGTTATAGGGGCAAGCAACTCAGCATATAAGATCGAACTTGCGCAGAACATCAAACTGAAGCGGAAGTCGCACGTATCACGATGCCGGTGCGAAGTTTGATGCTGAAATGGCGTTCGCAATTGTCGCTACTTGCCCGAGCGAAGCTAGCAGTCGCTCGGATAAGTAGGCTACCTAAGAATTAGCACAAATAAGCGCAACGTCCAACATAGTTTTGCGTGTATGGGCAATGCGTAACCGAACTACTCCGGCGGCTCCCACAGCTCAAACTTGTTGCCTTCAACATCGTAGCCCCAGCCGAAGCGCCCTTGCTCGCTCTCTTCGATGCGCTCTTCAATGCGAACGTCGGCGGCGCGAAGTTGGTCGAGCATGGCGTCAAGGTTCGCAACGCGCCAGTTAATCATCACGACTTGCCGTTTTGGCATGTAGTCGCTTTTCTCTTCAAACACGCTCCAGTAGGTTTCTTGATCCTGTGCGTGCACGGTAATCGCGCCGCCCCACTCTGTGATGTCTACGCCGAGATGACGGAAATACCATTTGCGTAGTCCCTCGGCGTTCTTCGCGCGAAGAAACACGCCACCCATCCCCAAAACTTTTTCACGTGCCATGGTTGTGCCTATTTTTCATTCATGAGGCGTTGCAGTTTTCGCCCGAGCAGAATCAGAAGTAGCGTGCCGAGAATCGCGCCAGCAAAACCGAAGTAAAGCGGTATCGGCGGTGATTTTGAGAAGAACATGAAGCCAAACAAGTAACCGAAAGCACCGCCGGAAAGCGAGCCGGTTAAAAAACATGCGAAATAGAGGAACCAGGTCATGATTTGAGTTTACATCGGTCGTTTTCGGTATCTAATCTATTTGGAGGCGACCGCCTGGGGTCGTTTGGTTCGTATCTCAACGAGAAACCCGAAGCGCGTCCAGGTCCGCGCCTACATCCAAATTGCTCGAACTCGCGCCTATCACTCAGCGCTTCCTCGCCTCATCAATTGCCGCCTGGACGAGGCTCTCCACGTTGTAGTTGTAGTAATCCGCGTTTGCGATGCCGACAATGGCTTCGCCAAGTTGTTTGCCGTCGCCATCGACCATCATCACGGTCGGCGTGAAATCGCCGCGCCTCACTTTCGCGAAGCGATCGTTGTTGATTCGCGCTCCGTCGAAATCGACTAGCGATTTGCCGTCGTCCACAGTAATTTGGCGAAACTCGATTGCATCGCGCCATTTCGGATCGCGAAACATCGGCACGACCGTTGTGCGCAGCGAAAACCGGCAGTAGTGACATCCGCCAAGATTGAAAAAAAGTAGGATCGGTTTCTTCGCCGCCTTCGCTTTTGCGCCATCAACTTGCAGATTCGTTGCAGCCGGAAGAATGTGCTCCCATGCACGACTCGATGGCTCGGGATCGCTTGCCGGTGCTGCACCGGGCGCGCTGTTCTGTGCATGCAAAGACGACCCGAGCGTGCCGACCAGGGCGAGCGCCAAAAATACGGGTGCGATAATCAATTTCACTTTGAACCTCGGCGCGCACGCCACAAAACATCCTCGATGAGCGAACGTCTAATTATCGCCACTCGCGAAAGCCCGCTCGCGCTCGCGCAGGCGAATTTCGTGAAAGCCGAGCTCGAAGCGCTGAACGACGATCTCACGGTCGAGCTGCTTGGCATGACCACGCGCGGCGATCAGATTCTGGATAAACCGCTCGCCAAAATTGGCGGCAAAGGTTTGTTCATCAAAGAGCTCGAAATCGCGCTCCAAGAAGGTCGCGCGCACCTCGCAGTGCATTCGCTCAAGGATGTGCCGATGGTGTTGCCAAAAGGCTTCACACTCGCCGCGATTTTGCCGCGTGAGGACGCGCGCGACGCCTTCGTCTCGAATCGTTTCGCCTCGCTCGCTGAGATGCCGTCGGGTTCGGTGGTCGGCACGTCGAGCTTGCGCCGCGCCGCTGTGCTCAAACGAAAGTATCCAACGCTCGAATTCAAACCGTTGCGCGGAAACGTGAACACCCGTCTCCGAAAACTCGATGATGGTGAATTCGATGCAGCTATTCTCGCAGTCGCCGGATTAATTCGTCTTGACATGGAAAAAAGAATACGTTCTCGAATAGATATTGAAATATCGATTCCCGCCCCAGGGCAAGCGGCGTTGGGCATTGAAGTTGTTGCTGATGACGACGAAACCGCCGAAATCGTCGCCGAACTGGATCACGCGCCCACCGCGATCTGTTGCACCGCGGAGCGAACAGTCAGTCGCTTGCTGGGCGGCAGTTGCGAACTGCCGCTGGGCGCGTACGCCGATTTCGTCGATGCCGAAAAACCGCTGCGGCTGCGCGCGTTCGTTGCCAACCTGGACGGTTCGGTCTACGTTGAAGCCGAGGCGTTCGGCACGCCGGATCAGCCCGACGCGCTTGGCGAAACCGTGGCGAAGATGCTTAAAGATCAAGGCGCAAGCCAAATCATTGCGTCGTTGTCTTGATCATGTGCTTGACCGAGATTGACGCAGCGTTGGAAGGATTTACGTCAATGAAGCTCGCAACTGTTGCCCTCAAAATCTGAGTCACTCGTCCGTTTGCAATCTGCATTCGTCTGCGTCAGAAAAGAACTTCACATGACTACAAACTTCCACCTGGGCGATCAGCCACCCTCGGCAAAGCGAGGCGCGCCGCTCGCGCAGGCGCACGTGCTGATTACGCGCCCGGTCATGCCCGCCTCGCGCAGCGCGCAGCGTCTCGCCGCGCTCGGTGCAACGCCCTATGTGTTTCCGACGACGATCATCGACGCGCCGAGTGACCCGCGTCCGCTTAAAGCCGCGCTCGCCAACCTATCGAACTACGCGGGAGCGATTTTCGTGAGCCCGAGCGCTGCGGAAATGACCCTCGCGCCGTTCGGTGCGATCCCGATCAAACTGCCAGAGACGCTGCCCGTATTTGCGCCCGGGCACGGCACCGCTGAGGCGCTGCAACTGCTCGGGGTCGAGGACGTCGCCATGCCTGCGACCACCTTCGATAGCGAGGGGCTGCTCGCGCTGCCAGCGCTCCAGGCGAGTTCGGTGCGCGGCAAACGTATCGTCATCTTTCGCGGCAACGACGGGCGCGAACTATTGCGCACGGAACTCACCAAGCGCGGTGCCGCGGTTGACGCGATCACCGCGTACCAGCGACGCGCCCCAACCACGCCGCCCATCGGCTTAATCGAGCTCATTCGCAGCAAAAAACTTACCGCCATTTCTGCGATGAGCAGCGATGCTGTGACCCACCTCGTAGCAATCGTGCCGAAGGCCGAGCAGCCCGCGCTCCTCGCGCTGCCGCTCTACGCCAGCCACGAACGTATCGCCGAAACCGCTCGCGAGGCCGGATTTCGAAATGTGAACGTGACCCAAGCGGGGGATGCGGGTTTAATCACAGCGCTACTGAATTCCCTCTCCCGTGGCGCGGGAGAGGGCTAGGGTGAGGGCAGTGGCGGAACGCGTCTTGCCCCTTCGCCACCGTGATCGCTCGCTGCCAGACGTTCGGAACGACCCACACCCTAACTAACCGCTCTCGCCTCAACCCGGAACACACGTGCGACCTCGATCGATAGCGCACTGCGGGAGAGGAAGCAAACCGAAATCCCGTATCTATTCATGAACAAACCCGAAGTCGTCGTCATCGCCCCACTACCGCCATTTTTTGCGAAGCCACTCAACGAACATTTCATCGTTCACGATTTGCATGGCGCACCCGATCGGCGCGCATTTATCGATGCAATCGCGCCGCGCGTTCGCGCCATGGTCGCGTTCGGCGGATCGCAAATCAAGGCGGAGCAGCTCGACAACTTCCCGCATCTTGAAATCGTCTCGGTGTTCGGTGTGGGCTATGACGGCATACCGCTTGCCGCCTGCGAAGCGAAAAAAATCAAAGTCACCAATACGCCGGACGTGCTCAACGATGAGGTGGCCGACACTGCCCTCGCACTCACGTTGATGACGGTGCGGCAGTTCGTAGAGGCGCAAAAATTTGTCGAACGCGGCGACTGGCTCAAGGGGCAGTTCCCGCTCACCCGTTCGCTCTGGGGAAAAACGGTCGGCATCATCGGACTCGGACGCATCGGCAAAGCGATTGCCACGCGGCTCGAACCGTTTAAGGCAACCGTGGTGTATCACGGACGAAGTCAGCAAGACGTCGCCTACCGCTTCTATCCGAACTTAATCGAGATGGCGCGCGACGTTGACGTGCTCCTCGCGATCACGCCGGGCGGCGCGGGCACTAAACATCTTGTGAACGCCGAAGTGCTCGCGGCGTTGGGTGCCGACGGTTATCTGATCAACGTTGCGCGCGGCTCGGTGGTCGATGAAGCCGCGCTGGTCGCAGCCATCGAGAACAAAGCCATCGCCGGGGCAGGACTCGACGTGTTTGAAGGCGAGCCAAAAGTGCCCGAAGCCCTATTTGATCGGCCCAACGTCGTGCTATTCCCGCACGTAGCCAGCGCCACCCTCGAAACGCGCACCGCGATGGGCAATCTGGTCATCGAAAACCTGCGCCTTCATTTCGAAGGCAAACAAGTGAAAACCTTGGTGCCCGAGTTGGTCGGGAAAGTGGCAGCGTAGGGTACGTTTGCAACGCGCCCAATTTGATACGAGCTTACGGATTGTGGAGAAATGCGCTTCGCGCGGTGGGTTACGAGGTGCGTTGAAACGCCCCCTACGCGCTTCATTTTGTTTTGCGAGCAGATAGTCAAAAACATTGTGGCGTAAATGCCGTTCTACGAGCTACTTCTTCTGATCGTCCCAACGTTCGGCTTTGACTCGATACTCGAATGCTTCACCTGAGGCTAGCGCTGGAATGCTTGAGCACACGATCAAAAAGTTAATGCTCTGTCCGGGTTTCACAATGCGATAGTCGGGACTGTCGCGCTCGTTGCACTCGCTTACGCGCGTTGCTTTTGAGAGTATCTCTGCGCGAATGAAGCTCACGTCCCAATCGATCGTGTCCGTATTTCGGATAGACCCTCTCACAGTGAATTTCGGAACGTCCCGCACTACGGACGTCTCAACGATCGCGGAATCGGCAAGTGGCGTGAAGCGCGCGCTTGGGCGATATCGTTTTTGCGGCTCATCCTTGAGTTTTTCGTGAATCGCGCCCACGACTAACGCGCCGCCGCCCAAACCAACAACGAGGAAGAACCCCGTAAAAAGCGATACCAACGCATTGACGACCATCTGTTTCATATCGATCTCCAAAAGCTCCACGAAACGTGGGGTGAGGCAAATTCGCGATACGCAATCCACGCGAAAAAAGCAGAAAGCGCGGACCGGAACATGGCAACCAATGTATTTCACAAAAAGCCAGCGCAAACGTTCATGCGACAAAGCGACGAACCGCATATGCGAAATGGAGCAAGCTTGGATGCTTCGCATCCAAGCCAATGAAATCGGGCTCCCGCAGGAGCCCGATTCGTTCATCCGATTACTTCTTCTTGTCGTCTTTCACTTCAGTGAAATCTGCATCGACGACTTTCGCGTCGTCGCCCGGTTTGCCTGAAGCACCTGCGGCTTTGGCATCGCCGCCCTCGGGGGCTGCGCCCGCTTTCTGCGCTTCGGCTTGTGCGGCGGCGTACATTTTTTCGCCTAGCTTTTGAGCGACGGTTGAGAGCGATTCGGCTTTTGCGTCCATCGCCTCTTTTGCGGCTTCCTGATTCTTGAGCAGTTCCTCGGCGTCTTTGATTGCCGATTCGATGCTCGCCTTCTCGGTCGCGTCGATCTGCTCGCCGTACTCACCTAGGCTCTTTTTCACGCTATGCACCAGGGTGTCGAGGGCGTTGCGCGATTGCACGGTGTCGAGCCGCTTCTTGTCTTCGGCTTCGTTGGCTTTCGCGTCTTGCACCATGCGCTCGATCTCAGCTTCCGACAAACCGGAGTTCGCTTTGATCGTGATCTTGTTTTCTTTGCCGGTGCCTTTGTCTTTCGCGCTCACATGCAGGATGCCGTTGGCGTCGATGTCGAATTGCACCTCGATTTGCGGTGTACCGCGCATCGCAGGCGGGATGCCTTCGAGGTTGAACTGGCCGAGGCTCTTGTTCCCAGCGGCGACTTCGCGCTCGCCTTGCAGCACATGAATCGTCACCGCCGATTGATTGTCGTCTGCGGTTGAGAACACTTGCGATGCCTTGGTTGGGATCGTGGTGTTTTTCTTGATGAGTTTCGTGCACACACCGCCAAGCGTTTCGATACCGAGCGACAAAGGCGTCACGTCAAGCAAGAGCACGTCTTTACGATCGCCAGAAAGCACGGAGCCTTGAATCGCAGCGCCGACAGCCACCGCCTCATCCGGGTTCACGTCTTTGCGCGGCTCTTTTCCGAAGAACGCTTTCACCGCATCGATCACTTTTGGCATGCGCGTTTGACCGCCGACCAAGATCACGTCGTCGATTTGATTGATCGACAAGCCCGCGTCTTTCAACGCAACGCGGCACGGCTCGATCGTTTTCGAGATCAAGTCTTCCACGAGCGCTTCGAGTTTCGCGCGGGTGACCTTGAGCGCGAGATGCTTCGGCCCGGTCGCATCCATTGCGATGTAGGGTTCGTTGATTTCCGATTGTTGCGAAGAGGATAGCTCGATCTTCGCACGCTCGGCGGCCGCTTTGATTCGCTGCAATGCGATCGGGTCTTTGGTGAGATCGATGCCGGATTGTTTTTTGAACTCTTCGCAGAGGTAATCCACCAAGCGTTGATCGAAATCTTCGCCGCCGAGGAACGTGTCGCCATTGGTGGAGAGCACTTCAAATTGCTTTTCGCCATCGACGTCTGCGATTTCGATGATCGAAACGTCGAACGTGCCGCCGCCTAAGTCATACACAGCGAACTTGCCGTCTTTTTTGACTTTGTCGATACCGAAGGCGAGCGCCGCAGCAGTTGGCTCGTTGATGATGCGTTTGACTTCCAAGCCCGCGATGCGGCCCGCGTCTTTGGTGGCTTGACGTTGCGAATCGTTGAAGTACGCGGGCACCGTAATCACGGCCTCGGTGACTTCATGGCCGAGGTAATCCTCAGCCGTTTTCTTCATTTTGCGCAGCGTTTCCGCAGACACCGCAGGTGGCGAAATTTTCTTGCCGCGCACTTCAACCCAGGCGTCGCCATTGTCGTTTTTGACAATCGCGTAGGGCATCAAGCCGATGTCTTTCTGCACTTCTTTTTCTTCGAAGCGACGACCGATCAAACGCTTGACCGCGTAGATCGTGTTCTTCGGATTAGTGACCGCTTGGCGTTTTGCAGGCGCGCCAACGGTGATTTCGCCGTCTTCCATGTAGGCGACGATCGAGGGCGTGGTGCGCGCGCCTTCGCTGTTTTCGATGACCTTCGGTGCGCCGCCCTCGATCACGGCCACGCACGAGTTCGTGGTTCCCAAGTCAATACCGATGATTTTGCTCATGTTTTGCTCCTCTAAAGGAAGTTATTTGTTGTGTAAGTTGGTTGC
>JAAFJI010000146.1 GCA_013298045.1 Betaproteobacteria bacterium | reverse complement strand
CTCGTTCAGGTTCACCGCAGGCGTGTTGAGATCGAACGCGTTCGCCGCAAGGTCTGCGGTGACCGAAAATGTGGCGGCGGCACCTGCGAGCAGATCGACCGCGATACCGTTAAGCGGATCGATGTCGCTGGTTGGAATGAACGACGGAACACCAGCGCTTAAAGGGCGGATACTGCCCGAGCCGGAAACCGACACACCTGAAGTCGAGCCGCGACGACAGAGATTTCCCGCAACGTTGGGCACGGTGCAGGTCCACGACGTAAAGGTCACGCCCGGCGGTTGGAGATCGCGCACAGGTATCCCGACCGCATTCGAGGGGCCTAAGTTTCGCACCGTAACCGTATACGCAACGGTGGTCGCGGTTCCGGGCGTGTAGGTGGACGGGTTAATCGTCTTCAGAATTTCAAGGTCGAGCGCTTGTGCGCGCACACCGCCCGAAGCAAGCCCGACAATCGCAGCTACACACAGCAGTGCGGAACGGAAAAATTTCATCGCTAACCCCATCCAAAATTGGTCTTGTGACAAGGCGGTTATTGTGGTTTGGTCGCCGCTGTCTACACCTATAAGCGTCCTAATTTAGCAGAATGCGCTGTCGAACGCCAACAAAAACTCTTTGCGAATCAAATAGTTATGACGTCGTCATGGTGACGGGATTTTTCTGACTCAAACCCAATTCAGCACCCGAATCGTCGGCGTTACTGCGCGCGCCCACTCAGTGCCAGTACGTGGTTACGGGAACGAGCGAGCTCGGTTTGCACGATGAGGATGACATCGCCGACGCGCGAGCGATACGCGATTTCAGAAATCTCCGAACAAAAAACGGTGTAAGTTATCCACCAGCGAAGAGCCGCGAAACCTCAATCGAAGGCCGCGCGGGTTTGCGGCTCAAAGCATCCATTGGGCACCAGGTCGTCAGCCCTTCGGCGAGCAGGCGCGAATCTGCCTCGCGAAACATCCGCGTGTGCCGTGCATATCGAAGCCCGCGCGCGACGCCGGTCCAGGTGCGCACGATGACGGTGTCACCCAGGCGCGCCTCCGCTTTGTAGTCCACCTCGTGTCTGAGTGCAACCCAGATCGTTTTGCGCCGCATAGCCTCGTCGGTGAGCGAGTTCCAGTGCGCGATCGCGACATCGTTCATCCATGCGACGTAGACGACGTTGTTGACGTGCCCTAATTCGTCGATATGTTCCGGCGACACATCGATGCGCAAATCGAAAGCGGGCAGCGGTGAGTGGAACGGGTTGTCGGCGGTGAATTCCATGACCGCAACCATAGCGCATTGGTGGATCGATGCCTTCGGCTAATCGTCAGCACGCCCAGATAGCATTGAGCCATGAGCGACACCCGCGCAGACGCCCACGAAAGCCAACGCGCATCCCGTGCGATGCCCACGCTGCGGGAGCTTTTTTTCGCGTTCCTCAAAATCGGCGTGAGCGCGTTCGGCGGCGCGCTGCCCTGGGCTAGGCGCGTACTGGTGGAACAAAACGACTGGCTCGACGATCGCGAATTCACCGAAATTCTTACCGTGTGCCAGGCCGTGCCTGGACCAAACGTCGTCAACGTCTCGGTCTTTATCGGCACCAAGTTCCACGGCATTCGTGGCGCGCTAGTCTCGTTTGTTGGACTGATCGGCGCGCCACTCGTCATTTTGCTTGCGATCTCGCAGCTCTACCATTCGATGTCGCATCTGCCTTGGGTGAAGTCGGCGATGGCCGGCATGTCGGTGGTGGCCACAGCGTATCTCGTGTCGATGTCGCTCAAAATGGCAAAACCGTTTCGAACAAACCCGTGGGCCGTGTTGCTGTGCATCGCCGCTGCTGCACTCTCGGCCGCGCTGCATTGGCACATGGCACTCGTGCTCATCATCTGCGGCACCATCGGTGTGGTTCTTTCCAAACGAGGCGCGCTTTGAAGCAGGGCGATGTTCTGCTCGATATGGCGTTGCTCTACGTCACGCTCTCGTTTCTCTGCATCGGTGGCACCATCCCGCTGGTGCCCGATATGCATCGATTTTTTGTCGATTCGCGCGGCTTGATGACAACGAGCGAATTTGCGGGCTACATCGCCCTGGCGCAGGCGGCTCCGGGACCCAACATTCTCTACGTCGCCCTCTTCGGCTATCACGTCGCAGGCGTCACCGGTGCGCTCACCACGCTGGGTGCGATCAGCCTCGGACCGTTCGTGTTGATTGTCATTACGACCAAATTTTTCACGCGACTACAAACCAATCCGTGGCGAGAAATTGTGCTGCGCGGTCTCGCTCCGACGACCGTTGGTCTCATGCTCGCCGGATGCGCCATGCTGACAAAAGGATTCGTTGATGCACGCGCCTGGGTGCTCGCCGCAGTCGCGTTGGCTGCGTTTGTTGCGCTGCCGAAGCTCCACCCGCTCTGGCTCATTGCTGCCGGCGGGCTGGTCGGGATCGCCGCTGCGATGTAGCGCGCATGCGCGCATCGTTTTATTTTGATTGTGTCTTAACTTATTGCGGCAATGCCCAATAAAACAACAATCTTACAACGAAAAAAATCCGCCTCGTGAGGCGGATTTTTTATCAAATAAATTCCTTTTAACGAGGCATTGAGCGTTAAAGTTCAAGAGAAATCTTTTTCGTGTCTACCACGCGCTTCCATTTGGCGATTTCGCGCTGAATCTGCGCTTTGAATTCGGCTGGCGAGCTACCGATCGGAAGCGCACCATTGTCGTCGAGCTTTTTCAGTGTGTCGGGATCCTTGAGCGTCTGCAACACGGCGTCGTAGAGCTTCTTGACAACCTCAGCCGGCAGGTTCGCAGGGCCGACCAAGCCGAACCAGGTGTCAGCTTCGTAATTTGGCAAACCGAGCTCGGCGAAAGTCGGCACATTCGGCAGCGCGGGGCTTCGCTTCGGATAAGCCACACCGATCGCGACAAAGTTTCCAGCTTTGATGTTTTGCAACGACGAAGACAGGTTGTCCCACATGATTGGCACATTGCCCGCGAGCACGTCGGTGACTGCGGGGCCTGCGCCTTTGTACGGAATGTGCTGCGCGTCGCCGCCGGTTTCAACCAGGAAAAGCTCCATCGCCAGATGACCGACCGCGCCAGCACCAGAACTTGCGTAGCTATGTTTCTTCGGGTTCTTCTTTAACTCTTCGACGAACGACTTGTAGTCCTTGAATGGAAAATTTTTGTTCACGATGATCACGCCAGGCACCGACGCAATGTTGGTGATGTGGGTGAACTCCGTCATCGGGTTTAGCTTGTTGTTCTTGTAGGCCACGATATTGGTGCCCATCGTAGACACCGAACCCATGCCGATGGTGTAGCCATCCGGCGCAGAGCGCGCGATTTCCGCCGCACCAATCGATCCGCCCGCGCCCGCCCTGTTTTCGACGATTACAGGTTGACCGAGAATCGGGGAGAGCTTGGTGGCCACGATCCGCGCCACGATGTCGGTCGATCCGCCCGGCGCAAACGGCACGATCAGTTTGATCGGTTTGTTTGGGTAGGCCTGCGCAAATGCGGCACCTGCGGCGAGCGACGCCGCCACCGAAATTAGGGTTCGTACGAGTTTCATGCGAGGGTATCTCCTTTGAGAAAAGTCCTCGCAAGTCTAGCGGCTGACCGCTTTCAAAACGGTAGCGTTAACGAGGGGTCAACACGCATGAATTGGGTTCGGAAATCCTGCTGGATCCGAGCCAACGCCGACGGCGTATCCGCCTCGAAACGCAGCACCACCACCGGCGTGGTGTTCGATGCGCGTGCGAGACCAAAGCCGTCCGCATACTCGACCCGCATGCCGTCGATGGTCGCCACGCGTAGCGCGTTGGCGAACTCGGCTCTCGCTTTGAGCGACTCCATCAAAACGACGTGTTCGCCTTCTCTACATTTCAAGTTGAGCTCGGGCGTGGAAGGCGAATTCGGCAATGCATCCAGGAGCGCGGATGGGTCGGCGCGCTTGGACACGATTTCAAGCAGCCGAGCGCCACAGTAAATCGCGTCGTCAAACCCGTACCAGCGCTCTTTGAAAAAGATGTGACCGCTCATCTCGCCTGCGAGCGGTGCGCCCGTCTCTTTGAGCTTCGCCTTGACAAGTGAGTGACCGGTCTTCCACATCAGGGGTTTGCCGCCGTGATCGACAATGTACTTGTCGAGAAGACGAGTGCACTTCACGTCGTAAATGATCGTCGCGCCGGGGTTGCGCGAGAGCACGTCGCCCGCGAAGAGCATCATTTGTCGATCGGGAAAAATGATCTCACCGGATTTGGTGACGATGCCCAACCGATCGCCGTCGCCATCGAACGCGAGACCCAATTCGACATCGGTTTCCTTCACGACTTTGATCAAGTCCTCAAGGTTCTCGGGCTTCGACGGATCGGGATGGTGATTTGGAAAGGTGCCGTCGATGTCGCAGAACATTTCGACGACTTCGCAGCCCATCGCTTTGAAAATTTTCGGCGCGAGTTCGCCCGCTGCACCATTGCCGCAATCGACGGCAATCTTCATCGGTCGTGCGAGTTTCGCGTCGCCAACGATGCGATCGACGTAGGCTTGTTTGATGTCGGCGGCGCTGTGTTTACCT
Source organism: Betaproteobacteria bacterium (assembly GCA_013298045.1). Lineage (GTDB taxonomy): Bacteria > Pseudomonadota > Gammaproteobacteria > Burkholderiales > Casimicrobiaceae > Casimicrobium. The sequence continues at coordinate 4,524 of JAAFJI010000146.1, read as the reverse complement.
GCGCCCGTCTGGACGTCGCCTTTTTCTGCACGCGTTCTGAGCGACGTGATGTCGTCGCCCCAAATCGCTTCGCCCGCAACCACCATTTTGATGCCGTTGTAATCGGGCGGGTTGTGCGAACCGGTGACGCTGATGCAGGAGCCGGTCTTCAAGTAATGCCCGGCGAAATACGACACTGGAGACGGAACCAGTCCGAGATCAATCGCGTTGCAGCCGGTCGAGACAATGCCGTCGCGCAGCGCTTGCGAAAGCGTTGGCCCGGAAAGGCGACCGTCGCGACCGACCGCAATGGTGTCGGCACCGCGCGCAAGCGAGAGCGAACCGAGCGATTGACCGACGGCATAGCAAATCTCCGGCGTAAGCGTTTTGCCCACGATGCCGCGAATGTCATAGGCCTTGAAAATTTCGGGAGGAAGTGTCAGTGGCATTGATTTCTTATTTGGTGAAAACGTGCAACAAAGTTTTTACACCATGAAGTTTGATGTGGTTTTCACTCTACACGGGGCTAGGCGATAGAGATGCAAAATTGCAATTAGCCATGCAACGATTAGTCCTATAAAATAGGTTATTTGTAGAATAAATTAAGGTTATCGCTATTGACGTAAATAACTAAATTATTATTGTTTTATAGGGCATATTGCTAATTAGCTGTATTGGTTTTCTCGCAATTTCAAAATCGGGCTGTTTGACGAAGATGTAGTTGCGTGCATCACTAGATCGCCGTTGTACGATCGTTACGCTCTTGCAACGCGCGCCACATCACTTTGCCGCTCGCATTCTTCGGCAGGGCTTCGACGAATTCGACAATGCGCGGCGCTTTGTATGCGGCCATGTTTTCGCGCGCCCATTCGATGATGTTTTGTGCGGTCGTGTGTTGGTGCGTCGCGCGCAGCACAACAACCGCCTTCACCGTCTCACCGCGATACACGTCACGCGCAGCGATCACACAGGCCTCAACAATTGCCGGATGGCGGTAAAGAAGTGCTTCCACTTCCGCCGGCCACACCTTAAATCCGCTCGCGTTAATCATTCGCTTGAGACGATCTTGCATGAAGAAATAGCCGTCGGCATCGACGCGACCGATGTCACCGCTGCGAAAAAACGACTTTCCATCGATCTCGATGAAGGCTTCGAGCGTCGCCGCCTCGTTGCGCCAATAGCCCTTGAACACCTGCGGCCCGTGCATGACAATTTCGCCCGGCTCATCGATGTCGCACTCTTCAAACGTTTCTGGATTGACGACGCGCGCATCACAACTCATATACGGCACGCCGAGGCACTGCTGCTTTGGCGCATCGGGCGGGTTTGAATGCGACGGCCCAGCGGTTTCGGTCAGGCCATAGCCTTCGACGAAGCGCAATCCAAATTGCGTGAAGAGCCTTTCGGCTACCGCTTGCGGCATCGCCGCGCCGCCGCCGCCGATGTAGACGATACTAGTCAGATCGAACGAAGCAACGTTGGGACTCGCAAGCAGATCGACAATCATCGTCGGGATCATCGTCCAGCTCGTGACTTTGTGTTTTGAGATCAACGCGCCCGCGAGCTCGCGATCCCAGCGCGGCATCAGGACCGAGGTCGAGCCCAAATAAATCGGCGCGTGCAGCCCATACAACATGCCGGTGATGTGAAACATCGGCACTACGGACAGGCTCACCGTCTCCTGCGTCGCATTCGACCACGCGGCACCGGAGACGGCGTTGTGCATGATGCTGCGATGCGTGTGCATGCAACCCTTTGGTAGCCCGGTCGTCCCCGAGGTGTAGGGCAACACGGCGAGATCGTCGGCGCGTCCGCTCGGCGCGGGGGCGGCGCGATTGCTCGCGCGAGCATGCGCGAGCGCGTCGCGCCAGGGTGTCGCATAAGCGGGCATTGCGGACGACGCGCTGAGCCAAGCTTGCCACGCGAGCGGCGCAGCGGACAGGTCGTTGAAGTAATCGGTGTAGGTACCAACGACGACGTGTTGCAACCGATCGCTTGCATCAAGCATCTCGTTTGCCGCAAACCATTCATGCGCGATGTCGCTTGCAACGAGCGCCGCGCGCGCTTGCGGATCGGTGATGTAGTGGCAAATCTCTGCGGCCTTGTTCATCGCGTTCACTGGCACGACTACCGCATCGCAACGCAAAATCGCGTAGTACGCAATCACAAATTGCGGCGAATTTTGAAAAGAGATCGGTATGCGATCGCCCGCACGCACACCCGCAACATGGTGCAGCCAGCCCGCGAGCGCTTCGACTTCGGCATAAAGCATGGCAAACGAAATACTGCGATCGAGGAACACAAACGCCGTGCGTTGCGGATAACGTCGATACGTAATGTCGAGGTTCGCCCAAAGCGTCGTCTCCGGCGGCGACATGGTGCGCGGCAATCGTTTTGGCCAGACCTCGAAATGTCTGTTGCGAATCGGCTTCATGATTCGCGTTTTTACACCGCTTGACTTCAAGTATGTTTGAGCGATTCCGCGTTGGTGCTATCGTGGCGCTTTGAGACCCTACGAATCGCTATGCCCGACACTCCGCACGACGCGCCGCCGGTTCCGCACAAATCAACCCACATTCGTCTGACCTCTCATCCCTCGGTTGGCGGCACACCGGTGAGACCGATTCAGTGGGGCGCAAGCGAGCCGCGCGAGCGCGGCCCGATCATCGGAACGACGACTAACAAGCGCGATCGCAATGTGGTTGGAACCCATAGTGGCAGCTACGGCATTTATCGGGCGCTCGCAATGGCGGCGGGCACACTTGGCAAAGCACACAAAGCCGATTTAACGAACACGTCACCGACCGATTCTGTAGGGCCTTATCCCGCGTGGTACGGCAACGAGAAGATCGTGTCGCTCGATCCGTTTGGAGCGGTGGTTGCAGACGTGTTCCGCGACGAAATTGAGAAGGGCATCGATCTGCGACCCACTATTGCGGTGACCACAGCGCGCGTGCACTTGCCTGAGATCAAAACTGCCATCGTGTTGCAGCGACTCAAGCCCGATGGAAAGATTTTGCTGGATGATGCATCCGCAGTCGTCACCAAAGCTGCGGTCGAACCTGTCTGGTGGTTGCCGGGTGTGGCGAAGCGATTCGGGTGTAGCGAGGCTGATTTGCGTCGTGTGCTCTTCGAAGAAACGGGTGGCATGTATCCCGAGCTCGTGACGCGTAGCGACATCGAGGTGTTCTTGCCGCCGATTGGAAGTCAAACGATTTACGTGTTCGGCGATATTCGCGATCTTGCGAATCCGAATGTGAAGTTGACTGCGCGCATTCACGACGAGTGCAACGGCTCGGACGTGTTCGGCTCTGACATTTGTACCTGCCGACCGTATCTCACGCATGCCATTGAAGAATGCATTCGCGGCGCGCAGGAAGGCGGCGTGGGCTTAATTGTGTACTGTCGAAAGGAAGGTCGCGCGCTTGGCGAAGTGACAAAGTTTTTGGTTTACAACGCACGCAAACGTCAACAGGGCGGCGACAGTGCCGAGAAATATTTCTTGCGCACCGAATGTGTAGCGGGTGTGCAGGACATGCGCTTTCAGGAGCTGATGCCGGACATTTTTCATTGGCTTGGCATTACGCGGATTCATCGATTAGTCTCGATGAGCAACATGAAATACGACGCGATTGTTGGCTCAGGCATTCAAGTCGATGAACGAATACCGATCCCGGATGACATGATTCCTGCGGATGCGCAAGTCGAGATGCAAGCGAAGATGGCTGCGGGCTATTTCACGCCAAGCGGCGGTCCCGACGCGCAGAAATTGAAGGGCACGATTGGCCGAGGGCTTGAATGATCTCGTCGAGCGGTAGGAGCGCGCTTGCGCGCGAGAACAGTGTTTAATCGGCAGCTTTTCGCGCGCAAGCGCGCTCCTACCATGCGCCACTGAGCGAGCAACAATGACTGACTCCGTTTCTTATTTGCTCTCAGCACAGGCCGTTCGCGAACGCGCTCACGACGTGCTCGCGCGCACCCGCGCAGGCGATTCAAAACTCTGGCGACTCGATGGCTCGCGCATGGAAAACGCAGCGGACATCGTAGCGAGCGTCACACGCGAGCGCTATCCCGACCTGAAAATTCCGTATCACTCGCGTTGGCGGCATTTCGAAGCAGGCGGTCGTGATCGCTATGGCATGTTTATTTCGGCACTCGGCAACGTAAGCGCCGTCGAACGCGCGCGCAGCGAAATCGATCTCGCGGTGACGAGCGTATTGCTTGACGCGGGCGCTGGTCCCGATTGGAAATTCATCGAACGTGGTGCAAACCAAGTGTTCGCGCGCAGCGAGGGGCTAGGCGTTGCATCGTTTCATGCATTCATGCAAGGCGCGTTTTCGAGCATCGAACCGAAACCGTTTCAAGCAGATTCAGCGGGATTGCAGAACTTCAATGCGAACGCTCTCGTCGACGCGTTTCACGTTAGCGCCGACAATCCGCTCGTCGGTGTCGAAGGACGCGCGGCGTTGATTCGAAAACTGGGCGAAGTTGTTTCGTCGAATCCGCAGTTTGAAAGCGTAAGGCGGGTTGGGGGGCTATTTGATT
>JAAFJI010000145.1 GCA_013298045.1 Betaproteobacteria bacterium | reverse complement strand
CGGCGCGGCCAATGTTCGCGTTCGCGGCCATCGCTGTGCTTTGTGCGAGAACCGCCGCGAGTGCGAAGGACGAAAGACGCAGGACGAATGACGAAAGACTGAATCTACGCAATGGGTTCCCTCTCCCGCAGCGCGGCAGAGGGCGGAAGGTGAGGGCGGAGCCATGAAGAGCGCCCGTCGAAGAACAATCTTCCGATGTAGCAAGCGCCCTTAAACCATCCCCGTAGCAAACTTGTGACTTTGTTTGCCAGGGCGCTGCGGGAGAGGGATCGAAACTAAGCAACTTGAACATTGCTTACCTCCCCATTCGCCCCTACCAACCACGATTGAATCGCGTTGTTGTGATAGATCGATCGCGTGCCGCGTTTGGCGCGCAATTGCGCTAGGCTCGCTTGCACCTGTCCCGTCGAGTCGGTGGCGCGCGATTGCAGGATCGCGTCGCTACCGTTCCAGGTCCAATCGAAGTTAAAGCGCGTCAAGCACTTATCGAGAATCGGCGTTTCCAGTCGCGCGTCTTTCCAGTTTTTGCCTCCGTCGACGGAGATTTCGACTCGCCGAATCTTGCCGCGACCGCTCCAGGCAATCCCCGTCACGTTGTAGAAACCTTTTTCGAGCAAGACCTGACCGCCGCTCGGCGTGGTGATCACGCTTTTCACTTCCTGAATACTGGTGTATTGCCGATGTTTGCCGTCGGGCATGAGATCGGTGTAATGCAGGTTTTCATCTTTGGTGTCGTACGGCATGTCGCCAACTTCGATGCGCCGCAAATACTTGACCCAGGACACGCCCTGCACACCGGGCACGACGAGTCGCAGCGGATAGCCGTTTTCAGGGCGAAGCATTTCACCATTCATCCCGTACGCAACCATCACATCGTCAAGCGCGTTTTTGAGATTGATCGTACGCGTCATGCCGCTGCCGTCAGCGCCTTCGGCCAGGATGTATTTCGCCTTCTCGAGATCGATACCGCAATCGTCGAGCAACCACTTGAGCGGCACGCCGGTGTATTCGCAACAAGAGAGCATGCCATGCGTGTACTGCACGGTTGGCACCGCGACATTGCCCCATTCCATACCCGTGTTCGCGCCGCACTCGATGAAGTACATGCGCGAGATCGAAGGCAGGCGCATCAAATCGTCCATCGTGTAAACCTTCGGGTTTTTCACGAGGCCATTAATCATGAAGCGATGCTGCGTGGGATCGATGTCCCAAAAACCTTGGTGATGTCGCTCGAAATGCAAACCACTCGGCGTGATGATGCCAAAGAAGCCTTGTAGTGGTGCAAAGCTCACGCTCGCCGCGCCTACGCGCGTGAGGCCGGGGCTTTCGCGGCGTTGCAGGTTTTCCTCGTATTTCGAAGGTGTGCCGTACCCTTTCGCCGCGACCGGCGCGCCGAGTCCTTTGCTGTGCGCGGGTAGGTTGAGGATTGCTGGATCGCCGTCCGCGCGGGTCGTTTGCGCGAAGAGACTCGGCGCAGCGACGGCACCCGCTGCACCGCCTGCTGCGAGAAACGCTTTTCGTAAAAACGAACGACGCTCGTCACCCTTCGTTTCGAGTACATCGCGCGAGAGGAAAAATTCGGGCGCTTTTTGTAGGCGACCGGGTCTGGTTGAACTGGGTTTCATTACAACGTTTGCTTGACTTACTTGCGCTTCACGCGCTTGACGGTTTTGGCGCTCGCATCGTTTGCCGCGTCGGGCATGAACCGCGTTACTTGGTTGCGAAGCGGTGCCATTTGCTCTGCATGTTCTTCCTCGCGCGCAACGAGACTCACACATGCCGTGCGACAGATGTCGGTCAACGTACGGTCTGAAATTGCATAGAGCGCTTGGGTGCCGACCTTGCGGCGTGATGCGGCTTGCGACTGGTGCAAACTCGACAAATGACGCGACACTGTGCTTTGCGTCAAACCCGTCTCCGTCACAACGTCGTTCACGCTGCGCTCGACATTACAAATCGCATGAATGACCTTGAGGCGCGACGGATCGGAGAGCAGCGCGAAGTAGCGCGCCACTTTGTCGAAGACGGGTTCGAGTTCTTGCATGGAGGCGGATTCTTCGTTTGCGCAAGCGTTGCGATGTCTGGTAACTGGATAGTATGCGTATACACGCATATTTCGTTAAGGGAAAACGATTTACTGACAAATAATCGGCTTTATGCCCTGTTAAATATAAATTCGGAGCAAATTAATTATTGTTACGTTAATAAAAATAAAATGCATAAAAATCATATTTAATTGGGCTATTGTCAAAGAAGTTATCCACTCATCGTTTTAAACCGTCTTTCGCGCGCGAATAGACTCGTCACTCGTATCTCCCACCGCTGCAAACTCATGTTCGTCCCACGTGTGCGTTACTTGAAATTCATCCTCGCGACACTCCCCCTCTTGGGGCTGTTTTTCGGGGCGTTCGCTCGCGCCGCCGAGCCGCCGAAACTCTTGCTCGCAAATGTGCTCGCGCCGCACATCGATGTCACGAAATATCTGGCGAGTGAAAAGTACGACGGCGTGCGCGCAGTTTGGGACGGCGCGACGCTTAAGTTTCGAAGCGGGCGCACCGTCAATGCCCCGAAGTGGTTTCTCGATTCGCTGCCGAAGGTCTCGCTCGACGGCGAGCTTTGGATCGCGCGCGGACGCTTCGACGAAGTCTCGGGCATCGTGCGCAAAGAGCAGCCGCTCGACAATGAATGGCGACGTGTGAACTACATGATTTTCGAGTTACCGCAGAGCAAAGAAAACGAAGGGGCGAGCTTTGCCGAACGCGTGAAACAAATTGAGGCAATCGTCACAAAAACGAATTTCTCGCAGCTACGTGCGGTGATGAACTTCGCGGTGAAAGATCGCACGCAACTCAAACGCGAACTCGATCGTGTCGTGAAAGCGGGCGGCGAGGGCTTGATGTTGCATCTCGCTGATGCGCCTTACGTAACCGGGCGCAGCGACGTATTGCTCAAGTTAAAGCCGTTGCTTGATACCGAAGCGAAAGTGATTGAACATCTTCCCGGCAGAGGCAAACACGCTGGGAAAATGGGTGCACTGTTGGTTGAAACGAAGGAAGGTATTCGCTTCAAACTTGGTACCGGATTTAGTGACGCAGTGCGCGCGGATCCGCCGCCGGTTGGATCGCTCGTAACGTATACCTATCGCGATCTCACCAAAAAAGGAAAGCCGCGATTTGCGGCTTTCTTGCGGGTGAGAGATGATCCTTAGGATTCGGTGAGTTTGATTTCGATGGTGGCGCGATCACGCACCTCGCGCAGCCACGACTGATATGCCTCGTCGCTCTTTCGCTCGCGAAGTGCCGCACGTGCCGCCTGTCTTGTGCGCTCTGTCGTCACGTCTTGATTGCGGCGCTCCATGACCTCGATTAAGTGGAAACCAAACTGCGATCGCACTGGACCGACGACGGTGTTGACCGTCGCCGATTTCATCGCATTTTCAAATTCGGCCACCGTTTCGCCGGGTGAAATCCAGCCGAGCTCGCCGCCGCGCGGCGCGCTAGTGTCTTCACTGTTGAGCTTTGCAATCTCTTCAAAGGTCGAGCCGCTCGAAATCCTCGCTTTGAGCCGCTCGATTTTCGAGCGCGCTTCGGCTTCGCCGACCAACTCGTTCACCCGAACCAGGATGTGGCGAACCTTGTTCTGCTCGACGACGGTCTTTTCCTCTTTCGACGTCTTTTTGTCGATCACGCGCAGGACGTGAAATCCGTTAGCCGAGCGAAGCACCTCGCTGGTACCGCCGACCGGTAGTTTTTCTGCGGCTTCGGCATAAATCGTCGGCAGACGATCGGCTTTGCGCCAGCCGAGGGCGCCGCCTTGTGCAGCATCATTGGTGTCGGAAAAAACGGCGGCTACTTGGCTAAACGGTGTACCGCCCTTGACTTGCTTCAGGGCTTCCTCGGCGCGCTTCTTTCTAGATTCCACCTGCTCGGGTGTCGCCTGTTCTGGCACAAGCACGAGGATATGGGCAAGCTGATATTCCGATTGCAATTGACCCTGAAGTTTGGAGGTGGTTAGGAATCCCTCGATTTCGGTATCGGTCACGACCACACGCGAATCCACTTCCCGATCGCGAATCCGGTTGAGGATGATGTCGTTTTTCAACTCTTCGCGAAACTGCTCGATTGTGAGTCCGTCGGCGCGCAGCGTAGACGCAAACTGTTGCATCGACATCTTGTTCTGGTTGGCGATGTTCTGCAAGGCTGCGGTAACGGTTTCGTCTTCGGCGCGAATCCCGTTTTCCTTCGCGTACTGTAGTTGGACGCGCTCGTTGATAAAACGCTCGAGTACCTGTGCATCCAAATCCGCCTCGGGCGGCGGCGTGACGCCTTGCCGTTTGAGCTGCGAGAGCACCGCGCGTTTTTGATTATTGAGTTCGTGTCGGGTGATGACCTCATCGTTGACGATTGCAACGACGCGGTCGATGAGCACCGGTCGCGGTTGAGCGTGCGCCGACGATGCCGAAAATGCGGAGACGCTCGCCACAATGGCTAAAGCAAGCAGGGTGTGTTTCATAGCTGGGGTGTCCAGGGAGTAAAGCTCGGCGTGTTGGAATTATCTACGCGACGCCGGGTTGGATTTTCGTAGAGCTGGTTATAGCCGGGGATGTTGCGCTTGAGAATATCGAGCGGACTCGACCCGATCCGTGCAAGTCCGTTGAGTTCAAGTTGCAGAAAAAAAGCGTTGGTGGTGGTAGTGCTGGAGGTCGCCAAGCGTTGCGCGACTACACGAACCACATAGCAGCATCCGTCGTATTCAAGTCCAATGACGCCTTCGGTTAACCTGCGGTCAGCGATGGAGTAGTTGACTCGACCTACGCCGTAGAGGTTGCGGTAAATCGGCCACTGCGCGGAGGCATCCACCTGCTTTACGCGCACCGAAGGGCCGAGAATTGCAAGCTCGCGGATCGAGCGATAGTTCAAGTTCAGCGTTCTGGTGCGCTCCGGCGAGTAGCGCAATCCGAACGACAGACGCTCGATTCGACCCTCGGCCGCGTTGTACTGCGCGTTCGAGTCGACGAACAAATTATCGGTGACTCGGCCTTGTGCGGAAATTAGAAAATCGGAGGCGTTTCTGGTGCGCGGCGTCTCGGCGACCGCCACTCGTTGCGGCGTGAAGTAGACACGATTGCCGACAGTGAACCGCAGTCGCTCTTTCTGCGAATTGTCGTCGAACAGCCGCGACGTAATGCCAATCGAGAGTTGCGAGGCGTCGCCGATCCGATCGTTGCCGATGTAGCGGTTTTCGTTGAACAGTTGCAAATAGTTGAAATCCGCGAGCGCAGTATCGAACAGCGGCGTCTGGCTTTGATCGCGATACGGAATGTAGACATACATCGCACGCGGCTCAAGCGTTTGCCGAAACGCTTGACCGAACAGCGTTGTGTTTCGCTCGAAAAACAACCCGCTGTCAACGCTTGCAATTGGAATGATGCGGCTGGAATTATTGACGTCGTCAAACTCGCCGATGAGCTTGTAGCGCGAGCTATGCAGTGTCACCTTTGGCACCGCAAAATAGCCGGGCTGTTGGTAGCGATAGGCGAGGCTCGTGCTGTTGTAGGTTCGATACCCGGATGGACTAGACGCGTTCGGGTATTCGAAACGTGTCAGATCGGTGGTCGATTGCAGCTCGAAGCGCTTGCCCGCGCCGAATTTGTAGGTCGGAGACTCTGCGGTGAGCTGCGGTATTCGGTCGTACGGCGGCAAGACCGCCGAGCCCACATCCTGCAACGTCTGAAATTTCTGCGCTTTGGCGGTAAATGCCCAATCGCTATTTCGATAGGTAAGCGTCGCGTCGCGCGGCAGTGTGGTAATCGACGTGATCGAGACGAAGTCTGCCAAATCGATAAAGTAGCGCGGATCGGAAACGCGGTTGAAGTTAAGCTGCAACGAAAGATTTGGCGAAAAAAGCTGCGTGTGCTTGAAGTTAAGCGCTTCGCGAGAGCGATCGGCGGCGCGATCGTTGGGCAGATACTCGCCAACCCATTCGCCAAGCCCGACGCCAAACGGCGTGTTGGCGATATAGCGAAACTGGCCGTTGACCATCACGCCGCGCTTGGTCATGAGCCGCGTGGTGAGCGTTGCGTCGTAGTTCGGCGCGAGATTTAAGTAGTACGGAATCTGGAATTCAAATCCGCGCGTTTCGCTGGTGACGTAGGTGGGTGCAAGAAAACCGCTTTTCCGATCATTTTTGAGCGGAAAACTGAAGCGCGGCAACCAAGCCACAGGAACGCCCGCAACATAGACTCGCGCACCTTCGGCGATGCCGACACCGGTTGCGTCGTTGACGTCGAGCCGTTCGACTTCAAGCCGCCAAGCCGGGTTGGGATCGTTGCAGGTGGAATACGAACCGCGCAGCACGCGGTACTGATCCTCACCGGTGAACAACAACTCATTGGCCGATCCGCGACCCTTGTACAGCCCGAGCACAAAGCGTGGCGACTTCATGAAACCGGTGGCGGTGTCGCGCTTGTATTCAAGCTCCGGCCCGGTGATCAGATCTTGCCAGGAGCGGATCGAGACGTTGCCTTTGGCGCGAATGGTGTCAAGAGGAAGATCGAAGTACGCGTAGTCGGCGAAGATTTCTCGCGACGGAGAACGCAACTCGAATCGTTTGAGCGCTTCGAGGAACTTGCCGTCCTCGGCGCGTGCCTCTACTGTGTCGATGGTGGTGATTTCGCCTTGGTTGTTTTTGCCACGGATCAATCGCAATGGCGACGCGCCGCTGTTTGCGCCTCGCGCGCTGGCAGCGGGCGGGCTTGCATTTGGATCGTCACAACTGTTCGCGCTACGCGCCGCCGCCGAGGTTTGAGCGAATGATTGTTCAGCCCAGCAAGCCATCAGCGCCGCGAGTAACAGCGCGCAGCGCCGAGGCGTCCGGAGCGCGTGTTCAGAATCTGTGCGTATTGCGAGCCGCGATGTCACGTAGGGGATAGCTGATCGTTGTGCCGGTTTGCTGTTTGCAGCATCCACAGCCGAACCGAATTGATAACATGTTAAGTTTATCTGACAAATCAACACGTTAGCTGCGCGCAATGCGTTTGCGACGACGCACTGCCTGGCGGCAGGTGTCGCTGCGGTGTGGCGAACGTTCTTCCAATGACACGAAACGATCTGCCCGCCGCCTGGTTGAACCCGCGGCTCGACAGTGTGGAGCGCTGGCTCGACGCGGTCACGCCTTCGCGCTGGGCAAGTATCGCCTGCGCCTCCGAGGATGCGAGCTTTCGCCGCTACTTCCGCGTGACCGGTCGCGACGGCGAAACTGCGATCGTGATGGACGCGCCGCCCACCCACGAGAACGTGCAGCATTTTCTGACCGTACTGCATCTGCTCGCAGGCGGCGGCATCAACGTCCCAGCGCTGCTCGCCTCTGACGTCGAGCAGGGGTTTCTGTTGCTCGGCGATTTCGGTGGCAGCACCTACCTCACCGCGCTCCAGGCGCTTGACGCAGGCGACGCGGCGAGCAGAAACGGGCTCTTCTATGACGCAATCGAGACGCTGGTTCGACTACAACAAATCGACCCTGCGCGTGCCGATGTGCCGCTCGGTCGCTATCATGCGAAGCTACTGCGGCGCGAGATCGATCTGTTTCCCGAGTGGTATCTCGGTCGGCATTTACAGATCGCGCTCACGGCGGAAGAGGCGCAAGGCCTGGAGCGAGTCTATGAAGCGCTCATCGCTGGCGCGCTCGACCAACCGACCGTGCTCTGTCATCGCGACTACATGCCACGCAATTTGATGGTGCTGCCGCCCGGTAAGGGCAACCCTGGGGTGCTCGATTTTCAGGATGCGGTGGTCGGTCCGATTAGCTATGACGTGGCCTCGCTCATGCGCGATGCGTTCATCTCCTGGGACGAAGCGCAGGTCATCGATTGGACCGCTCGCTATTGGGAGCGGGCAAAGAAAGCCGGTCTGCCAGTTCGAAGCGATTTCTCCGAGTTCTACCGTGAACTCGAATGGATGGGCTTGCAGCGCCACTTAAAGGTGATGGGCATCTTCGCCCGCATCAATTACCGCGACGGTAAACCCAAGTATTTGGCCGATGCGCCGCGGTTCGCGAGCTACGTGCGCGCGGTCGCCACACGCTACGCTGCGTTCTCGCCATTGCTGCGGCTACTCGACCGGATTGAGCAGCGCGAAACGCAAGCGGGCTACACCTTCTGACGGCGACCCAATGGCCATTAACGTCACCGGAATGATTCTCGCCGCCGGGCGCGGAGAGCGAATGCGACCACTCACTAACCGGACGCCGAAGCCGCTCGTTGTCGTACGCGGGAAGCCCTTGATCGAGCACCACATCGAGGCTTTTGTCGCGATGGGCATTGAGGAGGTGGTGATCAACGTGAGCTACCTGGCCGACGTTCTGATCGCCGCAGTCGGCGACGGGCGCCGCTTCGGCTGTCGCATTACCTACTCGCACGAACCGCAAGCGCTGGAATCGGGCGGTGGCATCGCAACTGCATCAGCTTTTTTCTCTAATGCCCTGTGTATTGTGGCTAGTGCAGATATTTACTCTGAAATAGATATTAAGCATTTATTGCCGTTACGCGATATTTTATGGGGCAATAGTAAACAGAGCTGGTTTCAGTGTTTCGATGCGCATCTCGCGCTGGTTCCGCAGACGCCGGGTCAGCCGGGCGGCGAGTTTTCGCTCGGTGAAAACTCGCTTGTCGGAGAGGCGACGCCGCGATTCACGCTCGCCAACGTCGCGATCCTGAAAACTTCCGTGGTGCAGCAATGGCCACGCGGTGAGCGCTACAAGCTCTTGCCCTACTATCGCGAACTCGTTGCCGCCGGACGGGTCACAGGTGAGCTTTTTTCAGGAACCTGGTGCAACGTCACCACCCCGGCGGACGTCGCCGCACTCAACGCTCGCTAAATCGATAAATTCACCCATGGCTAATCAAAATCCACTCCTTTCGTTCGCCGGGCTGCCGGACTACGCCGCCATCCGCCCGGAACATGTTGAGCCGGCCATCGATGCGTTGATCGAAGCCGCGCGCGCGGCAATCGCGCAGATCGAGAAAACCGAAGCCGCGCAGTGGGACAACGTGGTCGAGCCGCTGCAAGATGCCAATGAGCGGCTCAGTCG
>JAAFJI010000144.1 GCA_013298045.1 Betaproteobacteria bacterium | reverse complement strand
CAGGCGACGCGCGAACTTGTCAAACGTAGTCTCTTCAATCGTGTAATCGACCAAATCGTCGGCTTTCACGATATCGCGGGCCACCGACTCGACCGAGCCGACTGCGTCGACGAGTCCATTCTCAATGGCTTTGCTTCCCGTCCAGATCAACCCGCTGAACAGCCCCGGCGTGTTGGCTTTCAAACGCTCGCCGCGACCATCTTTCACCGCCTTCACAAACTGCTGGTGCACGTCGCTCAGGAGCCCTTCCATGTGCGCCTTCTGCTCCGGTTTGACCGGCGAGAGCGGATCGAGAAAAGCTTTGTTCTCACCCGCCGTGATGGTGCGGTTTTCAACGCCAATCTTCTCGATTAATTTGTCGAGGCCGACGCCTTGATAGACGACGCCGATTGAGCCGACCAGGCTCGCGTTGTCCACAAAAATTTTGTCGGCCGCAGCTGCAACAAAATAGCCGCCCGATGCGCACAACTCATCGACCACCACGTAGAGCGGCTTTTCCGGGTTATCTTTGCGAAGGCGCTTGATCTGGTCGTAGATGCGCTGGGATTGCACCGGCGAGCCGCCTGGCGAATTGATTTGCAGAATGACACCGACGCTATCGCTCGCGGAGAACGCAGCCTTGAGTGCGGTGTTGATGTTTTCTGCACTCGCCACGCTCTTGTCGTCGATGACCCCTTCGAGTTTGACCACCGCCGTGTGCCGACCAATGCTCTCGGAGCCGCCGCGATCGCCGATGATGCCCAGCAAGTAGGCAACGATGAGCGCCGCGAGCCCCAACCACACCAACTTGAAGAAGAGCGACCAACGACGACGCGCGCGCTGCTCTTTGATGTTCATCATCGCGAGCTTGGTGACAAGCTCGCGCTCCCATCCGTTCTGCGTTGGCAGCTGATCGTCCATTTAGCCGTTATCTTTCAAAAAAGCCTGTAACTCGGATACCGAATCTATCAGAGCGAGACTGGGTTCGCCCTCTAAAAGCGACGGATGGTGTGCCCCGTAAGTCACGCCGATGGCATCGCATCCAGCGTTCTTCGCGAGCTGCAAATCGTGCGTCGTATCCCCGATCATCACCGATTGCGTCGGATCGTGTCCGGTGACATCGTAAATCGCGTGCAACATCCCCGGATGCGGCTTCGAAAAGCCTTCGTCGGCGCAGCGCGAGGTGACGAAGTATTCGCGCAGCCCGAGCGTATCGAACGCGCGATCAAGACCACGCCGCGATTTGCCGGTCGCGACTGCGAGCATGTGCCCGCGCGCGTGAAGAGCGGTGAGCATGTCGATGATCCCATCGAACAACACAATTTCGTTTTCGCCTGCGAGGAAATGATGCCGATAGCGATCAACGATCTTCGGCAAATCTTCATCGCGAAGTGTCGGAATGGCATGCTGCATTGCTGGTTTGAGCGCCATCCCGATGATGAACGCAGCTTGCTCATCGGTCGGCACGGGATAGCCGCAATCTTCGGCGGAGCGCTGCAGTGCGCGTTTGATTACTGCCGTCGAATCGGCAAGCGTGCCGTCCCAGTCGAAGATGATGAGCGGGAATTTCATTCGGCTGCGCTCCCGTACCAAAACGTCGCAAGCTCTTTCGAGAGCGGCGCTTCAACCTTCAGTACCTCGCCCGAAATCGGATGCTCGAACTCAAACGATTTCGCATGCAAGAACATCCGCGTGAGTCCTTCCGACTTGAGCGTTTTGTTCCAAGCAAGATCGCCATACTTCGGGTCTCCAGCGATTGGAAAGCCTAGATGAGCACAATGAACACGAATTTGATGGGTTCGACCGGTCATTAATTCGGCTTCAACGAGAGAAATCATTGGGCGACGCTCGATTAAGTTAAAAATCGTATGGGCGAACTGCCCTTCGTCTTTATCGACCTTCACCCGACGTTCGCCGTCCGCCTGCGTGAACTTGGCAAGCGGCGCCTTCACGTGTTGCCGATCGTTGACCCATTCGCCCTTCACCGCTGCTAGGTAGCGCTTGTCACCGGACTTCTCCCGCAAGGTGTCGTGCATGCCGACCAGAGCCGCCCGGGTCTTCGCGATGAACAACACGCCGGAAGTTTCACGATCAAGCCGATGCACAAGCTCCAAGAGCGCCGCCTTCGGTCGCGCCATGCGGAGCTGCTCGATGACCCCAAAACTGATCCCAGAACCGCCGTGTACCGCCACGCCTGAAGGCTTGTTGATCGCGATCAGATGATCGTCTTCGAAGATGATTTCGTGCGGGAAGTCAGACGTTAGCTGTAGATGCGTGGGTGTTTCCGCCACTCGCACAGGTGGAATGCGAATTTCGTCGCCCTCGACGAGCTTGGTTTCCGCCTTCACGCGCCCGCCGTTCACCCGCACTTCGCCGGAGCGCAAAATCCGGTAAACGTGGGTTTTCGGCACGCCTTTGAGCTCGCGAATCAGAAAATTGTCGATCCGTTGCCCGGCGTGCGCCACCGTGATGCGCACGTGCTTGACGCTGGGCGCGTTAGCAAGGGCGACTTCGGGCTCGCGTTTTGCAACAAGTGGGCGGCGTAAGTCATTCATTTAGCTTATAATTTTGTAGTTTTCAGCGACTTGTTGCGCGCCCAAAAAAATTGGCGAGAAGCACTTCGGGGAGAACATTCGGAACAGCAACCCGGCGCAGTCTGCCTCAATTTCGCAGAACGCGCAGGTCGATCAGACAGATGAGGCCACAGCTTCCCTGCAAAATCGCCGCGGCGCGCGTTTCGAAAAACGGTTTAGCTGCCACCGAAGTAAAGCGGCAATTTTAGAAGTTTGGCTACCGAGCCGCGCGTGAATACGACGGTTAGGTCTGCAAAAAAGTTTGATTGGGGCGCGGTTGCAAAAAAATGCCGTCGCCTCACGAGAAGAATAAGTCGTCATGAATTCGCGCATCCGCGCATTTGCCACCACCACTGATTCCGCCGCCCTGATTGCTGCGCGAGTGCTTTATGCATCGCACGGCTCCGCGCCTGAGTCGAGCGGTCGTTTGCGTCTTTCGCACACGAGCCCAAGGTCGCATCCTTTGACGCTCTTTCAATCAAACGTAAGCGCCGCGATTTCCGACTAGCCCGATTCGCGACCATCGGTCGCGGATTCGCCTTGTCTTCGGTTCTCGCCCTCAAGCGCACGCAGACCGACCCCATCGTCTCTCACGCATTGCCTCGACTAGTCAAGCGACACGAGAGGTCATCGCATGAAACGCATGCTGTTTAACGCAACCCAGTCCGAAGAACTGCGCGTTGCTATCGTCGAGGGTCAGAAACTGATCGATCTCGACATCGAATCTGCTTCCAAAGAGCAACGTAAATCCAACATTTACAAAGGCACGGTCACCCGCGTCGAACCATCGCTCGAAGCCTGCTTCGTCGATTACGGCACTGAACGCAACGGCTTCTTGCCGTTTAAAGAAATCGCCCGTTCCGTTATCAACGTTGACGGCGAGATGAATCGCAACAAGATTGCCGACGCCCTCAGAGTCGGCAGCGAAATCATTGTGCAGGTCGAGAAAGACGAGCGCGGTAACAAGGGTGCGGCGCTCACCAGCTTTATCTCGCTCGCGGGTCGCTACCTTGTGTTGATGCCGAACAATCCGCGTGGTGGTGGCGTGTCGCGTCGCATCGAAGGCGAAGATCGTAACGAGCTTCGCGACACGATGGCGCAACTCAATGTGCCGAATGGCATGAGCATCATCGCGCGCACAGCCGGCATCGGTCGCGCAGTAGAAGAACTGCAATGGGACTTGAATTACCTGTTGCAGCTTTGGAGCGCCATCGACGGCGCAGCGAAATCGAACAAAGCGCCGCTTTTGATTTATCAAGAGTCGAGTCTCGTGATTCGCGCGATCCGCGATTACTACACGCAGGACATCGGCGAGATTTTGATCGACACTGAAGAAGTCGCCGAGCAAGCCAAGGGCTTCATGGGTCACGTGATGCCAAACATGGTCAATCGCGTGAAGCTCTATCGTGACGACGTGCCCCTCTTCTCGCGCTTTCAGATCGAACATCAAATCGAGAGCGCATTTAGCCGCACGGTAAACCTGCCCTCCGGCGGTGCGATCGTGATCGATCACACCGAGGCGCTCGTCTCGGTTGACGTGAACTCGGCGCGTGCCACCAAAGGCGCAGACATCGAAACGACCGCGTTCAACACGAACTTGGAAGCCGCCGAAGAAGTTGCGCGCCAACTTCGTTTGCGCGACTTGGGCGGCTTGATCGTGATCGACTTCATCGACATGGAGTCGTCGAAACATCAACGCGAAGTCGAAGACAAACTGCGCGATGCGATGAAGTTAGATCGCGCACGTGTGCAAACCGGAAAAATTTCGCGCTTTGGTTTGATGGAGTTGTCGCGCCAACGCTTAAAGCCAAGCCTTGGCGATTCCGCGCATCTGCCGTGCCCACGTTGCCACGGCACCGGTCACATCCGCTCGACCGAATCGATTGCGCTGCACATCCTGCGCATCATTCAGGAAGAGGCAATGAAGGACAACAGCGCACAAGTCGTCGCGCAAGTCCCAGTCGATGTCGCCACCTACTTGCTCAACGAAAAGCGCTTCGATCTGCAAACGCTCGAATCGCGTTTGAAGGTCAACGTCGTTCTCATTCCGAACATGTATCTCGAAACGCCGAACTACAACGTTCAGCGTTTGAAGCATGACGAACTGAATTCGAGCGAGCCGCTGCCAACCAGCTACAAAATGGTCGAACGCCCCGAAGCGATTGACCCGGTCGAAGCGATCAAGCAAGAGGCCAACGAAGTCAAGCAAGAAGCGGCTGTTAAAGGCATTACGCCCGCGCAGCCTGCACCGGTCGCAGCACCTTCCCCTGCACCTGCTGCAAGCACGGTCGCGGCGCAGCCGATGACGGCGAAGTCGGCTGAGAAGGTCGGCTTTTTCGCACGAGTAATGGGCTTCTTCCGCAGTGGAGATGCGCCTGCAGCGCAGCCAGTCAAAGCGGCCGAGGCTAGCGAACAGAAGAAACGCAACGAGCGCGGTGGTCGCGAAAACCGCGAAGGCCGTGGCGAGCGCGACCGCAGTGGTCGCGGTGATCGCAATGACCGTGGCGACCGTGGCGATCGTAATCGCGGCGATAAAGGCGACCGCAAAGACCGTGGTGATCGTGGCGATCGCGGTGAACGCAAAGATAGTCGCCAGCGTGATGGACGCGACGCACGCGGTGATGAGGTGAAAAAGGACCAGCGCGAACCAAAGGCGCGGGACGAGCGCAAACCACAGGGCGAGCGACGCGAGCGCGACAATCGCGACCAGCGCCAAGCGACACCCGTGCAAGCAGCGCCCATAGAAGGCAATTCGTTGCCCCAAACGGCAGCGCCGCAGCAACAGCGCGAAGAGCGTGGCGAGCGCAGTGAGCGTCGCGAACGTGGCGGTCGCAATCGTGATCGTGGCGACCGCAGCGACCGTGGTGAGCGTGGCGAGCGTCCAGCGCGCGCCATCGAAGCGCAAGAAGCAACGATCACCGATGAGATGGGCAATCCAGTCGCAACGAGTTCGACCAGCGTGACTACGATGCAGCCAAGTCAGCCGATGATCCCAGCTGACAATCACGTTGTTGCCAACGGCGAAAGTCAACAACGTCGCGAGCGTCCGCCGCGTGGCGATCGCGGCGAACGTGGAGAGCGTAACGAGCGCCCGCGTCGTGAACGTCCACCACGCGAACAGCAAAATGTTGCCGCGCCCAATGAAATAGTCGTAAACGACGCTTCTGTGTATGGCTCACAATCGGCGCGATCTTCAGATGATGCGAGATTTAATGTGGCAATGCGCTCAGAAGCTGTACACACACAAAGCGTGGAGGCTGCACCTGTCGCAGAAGCGCCGTCGCCCGTCCCCGTGCGCGAGCGCGAAGCCGCGAAGCGTTTCGTCTACGAACTGCCGAGCGACGCTGGAATCCAGATGATGGAAACCACGTCGAGCACACCGGCCGCGCACACGCCAGAACCCGCGCAGCCGCGTGGACGTGCACGACCACCGCGCAAGACCATCGAAGAAGCGCCGATGCAGATGGTTGAAACGGGTGCCGCGCAACAATAGCAAGTGCAGCAATAAGCTCGCAACCTTGCGATGAAAAAAACGCCCCGTGGGGCGTTTTTCATTTCCGGCAACGGTTGCGCTATCTCTTGGGCTCGCGAATCGGCCCGAACTCAACAGGCACCCAGTTGTAAATCGCGCCGTCTTTACGCAGATGCCCGATGCCAGGAAACGGCAAGTGCATTCCGGCGACCCAGTATCTCTCTTTGGCCGCTTCAACCATCAAGGCACGACGCGTTGCCACTGCTTTTTTCGGATCGATATCGAACTCAATCGCCACGCCTGGATTGACAAACTGAACGGCATAGTTATGAACAATGTCCCCCCAAACGAATAACCGTTCACCATTCGATGAGAACATGAAACTCGTATGACCCGGTGTATGTCCTGGCGTCGCAATCGCCTTCACGCCCGATAACAACTCCACATTCCCTTCGAAGGTTTTGAGCTTGTTCGCCGCGCGATAGGGTGCCGCGCCGTCGCGCGCCATTTTGAAAAACGCTAGCGCATCTTTCGGCGCTTTCGCCGCAACCTCTTCGCTCAGCCAAAAATCGGCTTCGGCTTTCGCGACGCGGACTTCGGCATTCGGAAACACCGCTTTGCCATCGGCAGTGACCAAACCATTGATGTGATCGCCGTGCATGTGCGTGAGTAGAACCGTATCGATTTGCTCGGGCATATAGCCAGCAGCGCGAAGATTGTCGAGTACGAAACCAAGGCTAGGACCGAAGAGCTTCGCTGCACCAGCGTCAACGAGAATCAAATTGCTTCCGGTGTGAACGACATACGCATTCACCGCCGTTTGTACAGCAGGCATCGTTTGAAACATGCGCGCAACGAGTCGCTGCACTTCGCCGGGCTTCGTGTTTTTGAGCAACTTGGTGTCGAGATCGATGTAACCATCGTAGAGCGCGGTGACGTCGAACGCGCCGAGTTGCATGCGGTAATAACCTGGCACTTGCGATTTCATCTGCGCGGGCGGCGCGGCGAAGGTGCTTGCGAATTGGAGGAAAGCGAGCGCGATGACGCCGCTCGCCGCAATGGTTTTAAAGAAACTACGTTTATTCATGATTACCTTACTGAGTTGAAATTACTGACCACTACGCCGCCATTTTGCCGAGCAAGAAACCGCCGTCAATCGGAATGTCGACACCCGTAATGAAACGCGACCGATCGCTCGCCAGAAATACGGCGAGCTCGCCCACTTCAGCCGCATCGCCAAACCGCTTAAGTGGCAAAACGCTTTGCATGTGTGCCGCGAATTGATCCACATTGTCTTTCGGCATGCCCATCTTGCCGTATATCGGCGTTGCAGTCGGTCCTGGCGAGATCGAGTTCACGCGAATTTTTCGCACCGCGAGCTCCGCTGCAAGCGTACGCGCTAGCGAAGCGACCGCAGCTTTCGTCGCGCTGTAAACCGTCGAGCCTGGAAAGCCCACATCTTTCACAATGCTCGCGTTGAATGCGATCGAACCGCCGTCTTTGATGAACGGCAACATGACTTGCGTTGTAAACAGTGCGCCGCGAACATTGATATTCATCTGGTTATCAAAAAACTCCGGCGTCACTTGATCGATCGGCGCAAAGAGCGCAACGCCCGCGTTCACAAACAAGAAATCGACTTGGCCGCCCGCATTCTTTACTGCCTCCGTGAGCTTTGGCAAATCACTCAGATTCGCGCTGTCTGCCTGCACTGTGATCGCGTTGGTGCCAATCGTTTTCTTCGCTTCAACGAGCGACTCGGCGTTGCGCCCAGTCACGATTACGCGGTAACCATCTTTTGCAAGACGTACTGCCGAGGCCAAACCAATGCCGGTGCTTCCGCCGGTGACGACTGCTAACTTCGTTGTCATAATCAAGTCATTTCTAGACTGCATAGTACAAAATAACGCAAAAAAATGTCGGGATGACCGACCACTGAAAAACTATAGCTAGAGCATTGAGAGCTGCGCGCCAGCTGCTGCTTGCAACACTGGCGCCGCAACGCCAATCCGTTTCATGCTATGAATCCCAACGACCAACGCCGCGACCGTTCGCGCCGACGCGCGAGGATCGATGTCTTCCCTCACTGAGCCGTCGCCTTGACCACGTTTGATCAAAGAGAAAAACGTATCTTCCATGCGCTCGATATTGACAACAATCGCGCGCTGAATATCGATATCTTCGCCATGCAGTTCAACACCGACGTTGACACACATGCAGCCCTGCGCCGAGCGGCCCTCGCAACCCGTCACGCCTTCGAGTACGTCGGCGAGAGCCGCCTTTCCAGACTTGTGGCTCGCGAGCGCCTCATTCAAACTTTGCCGCGCATCAGATACATAAGCATCGAGCGCTTCCAGCAATAACGCTCGCTTGTCTCCGAATGCGTTATACAAGCTCGCACGACCAATCCCGAGTCGCTCGGTCAAATCGTCGAGCGAAGTCGCGCCATAACCTTTTTCCCAGAAGGTTTCCGCAGCGGCTTCAATCGCAGCATCACGATCGAATTCTAGTTTGCGTGGCATGGTCAAATGTTAACACGTTTTAGATCGATCAGTACAGATAAACGAAGCATGCGAAAGTCGTTGTGTTGTCGATGCCAAACGCGCTGCGCCTCATTACGTCAAACTCAAATTACTACTTATTTTTCACTTTTCAGCGCATATAGAAATTGAAATGCATAGACTTTTTATTACTTGTCACCGAGTTGCATATCGTCATCAAAGTTCATATCCAATTGGGCTTGTGCTCATATTGTTGTATTTGCTTTGCGCTAACCACATGACTAGATTGCGTTGATCGCCGGCGCGGAACGGATCAAGCCATATCAGGCTCTTGATATCCGAAATCACCATTAGTTATCACATCTTAAAGACCCGCGTAAGAGAGTACGGAATGCCAAAGCAGAACATCACCTCCTCCTCGCCTGCGCCAACCGCCGCATTCATTGCGCCAAAGCAGTTCAGCGACGCTTCCGCCGCGCTCGCGCAGGTCAAGCAGATCTACGATCAATCGATTGCGCATTTGCGCGATAGCCTGCGCCGATTCGTAGCCGGCGAAAACATCGGCGCTCAC
>JAAFJI010000143.1 GCA_013298045.1 Betaproteobacteria bacterium | reverse complement strand
CGCCACGCAGCGCCCAGAAAAGATCGGCGTTCACGGTAGGCGTGGCAATCACCAAGCTGCCGTCGGCCAGGATCACGCGAAACGAGGTCACGCAATCGCTCTGAATGCCGTAGGCGCGCGAGGTGTAGCCGTAGCCGCCGCCTTGCACGAAGCCCGCCACACACACGCCGCCGCACGCGCCCGTGGGCACGTGAAGCCCGGTGTTGTTGAGCTTTCCGTTGAACCGATCCCAGTTACAGCCCGCGCCTGCGTAGACAATGTTGGTCGAGTAATCGATGTAGACATCGTTGACATTGCTGATGTCGATCACCATGCCGTTGTTCACCGAGTAGCCGCCGGTGCTATGGCCGCCCGAGCGCACGGCGACCCACACGCCGTTGTCGCGCGCGAAATTCACGCAGATTTGGATATCGCTTTCATTCATGCAGTACGCGATTAACCGCGGATACGACTGAAACGCGGGGTTCGATTCTTGGCGATCTTGGTTGTAGCGCGGATCGGTGGGCGTGACCACGTAGCCGCTGAAACCCGCCTCGAGCTGCGCAATTGCGTCCGCGCTCAGCTTCGCCGGAAGCGCCGCCAAATGGACGCGGCCGGAACGCAGCGCTTCGATGCGTTTTGCTTTGGCGAGACGCGCCGGTGATTTGCGATGTGCCATCTTGAGTTCCTCCGTTTATTCGATGCGAGTGGTTAGCAATTCATTTCACCTGAGACTCTCGGCGAACGCAACCTGAGAAGCGAACTTGCGGAGTCGGCTGCTAATCCGCGATGCAAATGAATCCTGATTACAGCCAAATAATCAAATGCCGCAATCAATCTATCTAACGTTCAATAAATGTAAATAGTCTAGTAAATCGACGAATGTTCTAAATCTTAATCCGAATGCGGGTAAAGGGGTATCAGCCATTACCTCGTTGGCGATATGTGCCGCGCGAAAAGCGGCGTTCGCGCTTGCTCCTTTTTGTTACGTCGGAGGTCACGCGAATTGTGCGCGACGCACCACAAGCGCACTACCGTTTCAGGTTTGCCAAAAATGACGCGTCGATGAACCTAATTCGATTGACACCGTCGGAACAATCGCTACCATCCATCGACATGAAGCCCTCTCCCCGCCTCGCTCACCGGCTGCGTCATCCTGCGGTGGTGTCGTTTGCCGCCGGGATGCTGGGTGCGATGGTGGTGCTTTTCACGTATCTCGCCTTGACGCCGAATTCGGTGCGCAAGCTCACGCAGGAAGATATCGACGCGGCCGTCCAACACACGCTTACCGAAACGGTGTTACCCGCGCCGGGCGTGAAGGCGTACGAAACGGTGTTGCCGTCGGTGGTGCGCATTGAGAGCTTCGTCACCGATCCGAAAACGAAAGAAGAGAAACAGCACGGCGTCGGCACCGGGGTGGTGATCGTGAACGATGGCACGATTCTCACTAACCTGCACGTGGTGATGGGCGCAGAGCGCATCAAAATCACCTTCGCCGACGGTCACGAATCGGCCGGCATTTTCCAAGGCGCGCGACCCGAGCATGACTTGGCAGTCGTGCGAGCGCGCGTGATCCCGGATGATTTGTTCGCGGCAACGATGGCGAGCACCGCCAAACTCAAGCCGGGCGATCATGTGTTCGCGGTCGGATTTCCGTTTGGCATTGGCCCTTCGCTCTCAGCCGGTGTGGTGAGCGGCTTGAAGCGCGAATTCAAGTCCCCCGAGGGCGGCACGGCGCTCTCGAACCTGATTCAATTCGACGCCGCAGCGAACCCCGGCAATTCCGGCGGCCCCTTGGTCACGGCCGAAGGCGAAGTGGTCGGCATCGTCACCGCAATCCTGAACCCCAACGAAGATCAACGCACCTTCATCGGCATCGGTTTCGCGGTGCCGATTGAAAACGCCGCGAGCGCCGTAGGAATGCCGCCCTTCTGATTTTTTGCAACGTGTGGCGCTCGCCGCGCCCTTCGACGAGAGCTGTATGAACGAAACCGCAAACACCCACGATTCCGCGAAACTGATGGAGCGGGTGCTCTTCGAAGTCAAACGCGTCGTCGTCGGACAGGATCGTTTCTTGGAGCGGGTGATGGTGGCGCTTCTCTCGCAGGGGCATTTGCTGGTTGAAGGCGTGCCGGGGCTCGCGAAAACGCTCACCGTCAAAACGCTCGCGAACGCAGTGCAAGGCTCGTTCAAGCGCATTCAATTCACGCCCGATTTGGTGCCAGCCGATTTGATTGGCACCCGCATCTTCAATCAAAAAACGAGCGAGTTTTCAACGTCGTTAGGTCCCGTGTTCGCAAATCTCTTGCTCGCCGATGAGATCAATCGCGCGCCTGCGAAAGTGCAAAGCGCGCTATTGGAAGTGATGCAGGAGCGGCAGGTGACGATTGCAGGCGAGACGCACAAAGTGCCCTCACCGTTTGTGGTGATGGCCACGCAAAACCCGATTGAAACCGAAGGCACCTATCCGCTGCCGGAAGCGCAGGTCGATCGCTTCATGATGAAGGTGTTGGTGGATTATCCGAGCGCGGACGAGGAATTCGTGATCGTGCAGCGCGTGACTGGCGAGCGGCTTGATCTGGTGCCGGTCGCAAGTCTTGACGATTTGCGCGTACTGCAACGCGAATGCCAGCAGGTCTACGTCGATCCGGCGCTCGTTCGCTACTCGGTAAACCTGGTGATGGCAACGCGCAATCCGGCATCCGTCGGTATGCCAGAGGCGAAAAAGTACATCACCTTCGGCGCGTCGCCGCGTGGCACGATTAACTTGATCGAAGCCTCGCGCGCGCTGGCGCTCATGCGCGGGCGACGCTACGTGCTCTCGGAAGACCTGCTCGATCTCGCGCACGATGTATTGCGCCATCGCGTGGCGCTCTCGTATGAAGCGATTTCCGAAGGCGTCACTGCCGACGCGCTCATCACGAAAATGATGGCGAAAATCGCGGCACCGGTGAAGCCGATGCAATCGAAGGACGAAGAGATCAAGCGAGCCGCGTAGTCAACATGAAGTGGCTGCGCCCGTTCGATCCGCCATCCCCTGCAGAAATTGCAGCGGCAAACGAAGCTGCGCTTGCCTCAAACGCCACAGACGAAACCCACGACCCGAGCGGCTTCCGCCGTGCCGAGGCGATGCTGCGGCGGCTCGAATGGACAACACTCAAACGGCTCGACGGCATTTTGCACGGCGATTATCGAACGCTATTGCGCGGGGTCGGCCTCGATCTCGCCGAATTGCGCGAGTATCAATTTCACGACGACGTGCGCCACATCGATTGGAACGTGACCGCACGCATGCAAACGCCCTACGTCCGGCAATTCACCGAAGATCGCGATATCAACGCGTGGTTTTTGGTCGATCTCTCGCCCTCGGCGGAGTTTGGCTCGGGCGAGACCAACAAGCGCGATGTCTCCATTGAATTTGTTGCGCTGATGGCGCGGCTTCTTTCGCAACACAGCAATCGCTGCGGCAGTATGCTCTATGGCTCGAAGGTAGACACTGTGTTGCCGCCGCGCTCGGATCGCCGCCACATTTTGCGCATGATTCACAGCATGCTGCAGCGATCGGTGCTCGGTGCTGTCGGTGCCACACGGCTCGCGGTGTTGCTTGATCGTGCGGCGCAAACGCTGCGCCGCCGCTGTGCGGTGTTCGTGGTCTCGGATTTCATTTCCGAGGACGGCTGGCAGCGACCGCTCGGGCAGCTCGCGCAGCGGCACGATGTTGTTGTGGTACGCGTGAAGGATCCAATGGAAGGCGCGTTGCCGAATGTCGGTTTGATGACGCTCGAAGACCCGGAGACCGGCGAGCAATTGTTCGTCGACACCACCGATCCTGCGCTACGAAAGCGCTACGCAGGTGCTGTGCAAGCGCGCGATCAAGTGCTCGCTGAAGCGTTTACGAAAGCGGGCGTGCAAACGCTTACGCTTTCCACCGATCAATCGTTGCTTGAGAATTTGCTGGGTTACGTGCAGCGGCGGGCGCGACAGCCGCGCGGCACAAGAAGTACACGGGAGGCCGCATGACGTTTGTATGGCCGGAAATGCTATGGCTTTTGTTGTTGGTGCCGCTGCTCGCGGCGCTCTACGTGTGGCTGTTGCGGCGACGAAAGAAAGTATCGGTGCAGTACAGCAACCTCGCGCTCGTGAAGCAAGCGATGGCGAAACAGCCGGTCTGGCGACGTCACGTGCCGCCCGCGTTGATGCTTATTGCGCTCGCGGCGATGCTGTTCGCCGCCGCGCGGCCGATGATGACCATTCAATTGCCGTCGAACAAGCAAACGATCATGCTCGCGATGGATGTCTCGGGCAGCATGCGCGCGAAAGATGTTGAGCCGACGCGTTTGGTCGCTGCGCAAACCGCAGCGAAGGCGTTTCTTGCGGAGTTGCCACGTCATGTGCGCGTCGGCATCGTTGCCTTCGCGGGCAGTGCTCAGCTCGCACAATTACCCACGCTGTCTCGCGAAGACTTAAACACCGCGATCGACAGCTTTCAATTGCAACGCGGCACCGCCACCGGCAACGGCATCGCGCTCTCGCTGGCAACGCTTTTTCCCGATGACGGCATCGATATCAGCGCCATGCAGTGGGGCGGCTCGGGACCGCTGCCGCGCGCGCGTCCGCTGGGCGAAACGGCGAAGGAAACGACCAAACGCGAACCGGTCGCACCGGGCAGCTACACCAGTGCCGCGATCATCATGTTGACCGATGGCCAGCGCACTACCGGCATCGACCCGATGGAGGCCGCGAAAATGGCGGCCGATCGCGGCGTTCGCGTCTACACCGTCGGTGTTGGCACAGTAAATGGCGAGACGATTGGTTTCGACGGCTGGAGCATGCGCGTTCGCCTCGATGAAGAAACGCTCAAACAAATCGCCAATCGGACGTCGGCAGAGTATTACTACGCGGGTACAGCAGCCGATTTGAAAAAGGTCTACGAATCGCTTTCGTCGCGCTTGGGTGTTGAAAAGCGCGAAACCGAAGTAAGCGCGATCGTTTCGCTGATCGCGGCGGCGTTCGCGCTTCTCTCTGCGGCGCTCTCTGTTGCTTGGTTCGGTCGGATTACCTAGCACCACAACATTCATGAACTTTATTGGCGCTTCATTGGGTTGCCCTATTAAAGCGTAAAAATAACCGAAAAATTGTGAATATCGATAACTAATAAAAATTGATTTTCGCGGAGGTTTAATGAGGCAACGCGCATATTAGTTGATATCTTGCAGAGCACGTATCCACTGCGGCCTCCCGCCGCTGGCGATAAACTTCGTTTTATGTTCTTCGCATTCGCAAATTTCGCAGCTCACCGGAGCGCCGCACGCCGCGCCGCTCGGGCGATTTTTGCCGTTCACGCGGGCGCATTCAGCCGCTCCTCTCGCTCCCGCTAAGCGGGACGAATTCTTCTCGCTCCGCTCGGTCGCGCTCGCTGCGTTTTCGCAGGGGGCTTTCAGCATTCACGTTTTGAAAACAGTACAAGATCATGTTCGACATCAACCTACTCCGTAACGATTTGCAAGCCACCGCCGATTGGATGAAAGCCGCGCGCGGCTACGACATCGACGTCGCCGCATTCGAAGCGCTCGAAGCCGAGCGCAAAGCGTTGCAAATACAAACCCAGGATTTGCAGCAGCAACGAAACCAACTCTCGAAAGCAGTTGGCCAGGCCAAAGCGCAGAAAGACGATGCAAAGGCACAGCAATTGCTCGCCGAAGTCGCGGCGCTCCCCGAAAAAGTGAAGACCAACGAAGCTGCGCTCGCGCTCGTGCAAGAGCGTGTGAATGCGATGCTCTACACCATGCCCAGCATGCCGCAGCGCGACGTACCACTTGGCAAAGACAGCGACGAAAACGTCGAGCAACGTCGCTGGGGCACGCCGCGCAAATTCGATTTCGAAGTGAAAGATCACGTCGCGCTAGGCGAAGCGCTCACCGCGAGCGGCGCAGGCATGCAGCTCGATTTCGAAACTGCAGCGAAGCTCTCGGGCTCGCGCTTTGTCGTGATGAAAGGTCAGCTCGCTCGACTACATCGTGCGCTCGGGCAATTCATGCTCGACGTGCACGTGCAGGAGCATGGATTCACCGAGTGTTATGTGCCTTACATCGTGAACGCCGACTCGATGATGGGCACTGGGCAATTGCCGAAATTCGAAGAGGATTTGTTCAAAGTGCCGATGGAAAGTGACGACGGCACCGTGAAGAATCGTTATTTGATTCCGACCT
This sequence comes from Betaproteobacteria bacterium, assembly GCA_013298045.1. Classification (GTDB taxonomy): domain Bacteria; phylum Pseudomonadota; class Gammaproteobacteria; order Burkholderiales; family Casimicrobiaceae; genus Casimicrobium. The sequence goes on along the minus strand of JAAFJI010000143.1, from coordinate 2,974 downwards.
CGGAGGTCTCGCTGACCAACTTCGTTCGCGATACGATTGTCGATGCAGCAGCGCTTCCAATGCGACTCACCGCGCACACACCGTGTTTCCGCAGCGAAGCCGGCAGCGCCGGTCGCGACACGCGCGGCATGATTCGTCAGCATCAGTTCGACAAAGTCGAAATGGTCTACATCGCGAAGCCCGAAGAATCGAATGCGATGCTAGAAGAGATGACCGGTTTTGCCGAAAAGATTTTGCAGAAACTCGGTCTACCTTATCGCGCGATGCTTTTGTGTAGCGGCGACATGGGTTTCGGCGCAGCGAAAACCTACGACCTTGAAGTATGGTTGCCCGCGCAAAACACGTATCGCGAAATTTCAAGCTGTTCGAACTTCGAAGCCTTCCAAGCGCGACGGATGGGTGCGCGCTTCAAAAACGCACAGGGCAAAAACGAACCGGTGCACACCTTGAACGGCTCGGGACTTGCGGTCGGGCGCACGCTCGTGGCGATACTCGAGAATTACCAGAATGCAGACGGCACGATAACGATACCGGAGGCTCTCAGGATTTACATGTCGGGTGCAACCCATATCGCGTAGCGTGGTTTTAGCCTGCGGCGACATCGACTTGCGTTCTATCGCACTGGTCGTAACATGATAGAAATGAAGCATGCGCAATTGCATGGGTCGGCGTATGCGGTCGTAGACTACAGCGCTGTACGAAGAGGGACCAGAGCCAGTGTGGGTATGACACCAACCGACAATTTTTCGACGTTGTTCGAGCTGTTGCCGATCGGTGCGTATCGCAGCGCGCCGAGCGGCGAGCAGCTGCGCGCAAATTCGGCGCTGGTTCGACTCAATGGCTATCGCAGCGAACGAGAAATGCTCGAGGTCGTGCGCGACATCGGCGAAAACTGGTACGTGCAGGCGGGGCGTCGCGATGAATTTAAAGCCACGATGGAGCGGTTCGGCGAAGTTATCGGGTTCGTCTCCGAGGTCTATCGCCATCGCACCCGTGAACGCATCTGGATTTCCGAGAATGCCCACGTGGTACGCGATGAACAGGGCAACGTCATCTACTACGAGGGTACGGTCGAGGAGATCACCCGTCAACGCAACGCCGAGCTTGCGCTACAGCGGGCGCTCCATCGAAACGACGCGCTCACCGCAAAGTCGCAAAGCGTCACTGTGGTCTGCGATGTAGACGGTCGTGTGAGCTATGTCACCGACGCCATTGACCGCTTGCTGGGTGTGAGTGCGGCCGAGTTTATCGGCACCAATCTGTTCGACACCATGCACCCGGACGACCAAGCGGAGCACCGCGCGGAGTTTGCGCGCGTCGCCGAGCACCGCAATTCGGGTGAAGAGAGTGTGGCGCGACATCGTCACGCCGATGGAAACTGGCGCTACCTCGCGTCCCTTGGCAGCGACGCGCGCGACGACGATGCGGTCGGCGGGATGATCATCTACTGGCGAGACGTCACCGAGACCCACCTCGCTCGAAGCCGCCTGCGCCAGCTTGCAGAAAGCGACCCGCTTACTGGCTTGCAATCGCGTGCAAACTTTGAGATGCGCGCTTTCAGTGCGATCGAAACGCAACGCGCGAAAGGCGGCCGGATTGCGCTTTACTACATCGATCTTGATAACTTCAAGCTCGCAAACGACAGCTACGGCCACTGGGTCGGCGATCAGATATTGATTGCGGTTGCAAGGCGTCTGCAAACACTTTGCGCAGGTCAGCTTTTGCTCGCGCGCTTGGGCGGCGACGAATTTGCGGTGCTGTCGATCCGCGATGAAGGCGCGACTTCGACCATTCAGTTTGCACAAGCCATCGTCGAGTCCGTCTGCGCACCCATTCAGATCGATGCCATTCGCTTCGATGTCACCGCAAGCGTTGGCGTGGCGCTATTCCCCGAACACGCTAGTCGCTTCGTTGAGTTATTGCGCTTTGCCGATCAGGCCATGTTCGCAGCAAAAGGCGTCTCGCGCAATACCTTTTACCTTTTCACGCCGGAGCTCGAACGACAATCCCGTGCGCGCGCCGCGCTCATCGCCGACTTGCGACGTGCCGTGGAAGCCAATGAATTTACCGTGTTCTACCAGCCACAGGTAGACCTGACGAGCGGTCAACTGGTCGGTGTCGAAGCCTTGGTTCGCTGGCAACATCCAAAGCGTGGCTTGCTCGAGCCCAGCGAATTCATTGCCGTGGCGGAAGAGCAGGGTCTCATTAACCGAATCGGTCTCGCGGTGCTGGATCAAGCGGTGAGACAAATCGCCGACTGGCGCAAACGCACCGCGCGCGCACTTCGGCTTGCAATCAACGTCTCGGCCCGGCAGCTTCGCGACCGCTCGCTCGGCGCTCGTCTCTACGACTTGATCGAGCACTACGGTTTGCCGCCTGCGAGCGTCGAGGTGGAAGTGACTGAGAGCATTTTGATTGAAGCTAGCACCATTGGTCGCGATTTACTCGACGAGTTGCGGCAACTGGGTGTACGCATCGTGCTAGATGATCTCGGCGTTGGCTACTCGTCGATGGCGTACCTTCGGCGATTCGAGGTCGACGGCGTAAAGCTTGATCGTGGTTTTGTTAAAGGCTTGCCAAACCACCCGGTTGACACTGCAATCGTGCGCTCGCTCATCTCGCTCGCGCGAGAGCTAAATCTCACCGTGGTTGCCGAAGGTGTTGAAGATACGGAGCAACAGCGCTACCTGTTGAGCGAGCGTTGCGAAGTTGCCCAAGGCTATCTCTTTGCGCGCCCGCTTTCGGTGGATGCGTTCGAAGCGCAGGGCTGGCTAAAACGCTAGTGCTCGGTCAAGGCGCACGCCTGCCGCACACACGACCGCACGTTTCATCGGAAATGCTGAGTGAATTGCGGCTACGGTAAGTTCAGCTCGCCGCGCGCGATCTGCAGCACACGACCACCCACGCGAATTTGTCGCTCGTTGGTGAGCGAGAGCTGCAACACATTCAATCGATCGATGAACTCGCCTTGGGT
>JAAFJI010000142.1 GCA_013298045.1 Betaproteobacteria bacterium | reverse complement strand
CGCCGGAACGACTCGCGCATGCTTGCGCGAGTGCGCCCGGCAAGGGGGAACCCAGTCCGGGCAACACGTACCCGAAGAACAAAATGGGATTTGTCAACCAGCTCTCGGTCTGGGTCCCCGCCTTCGTGGGGATGACAGCAATGGGGATTCGGCATGACCTCCGCCGGCTCCGAATTGAACCGCTGGGTTCGCTTCACGCCCGCTGAGCGACTCGCGCGATTCGCGGTCTACCTCGGTATGGTCGCAGCGATCGTCTGGGCACTCAAAACCATCGAAGTGATCCCCGAGTTTCTCTACGACGCACCCGAACAAGTCGTCGATATGGGTTCGCGCATGTGGCCGATGGACACGGCGCATTTCTGGCCTGGCATCTGGCCGGTGCTGATTGAGACCTTGCACATCGCAGCGATGGCAACGATCTTGGGGCTTTGCATGGGCGTGCCAGTCGGTTTCCTAGCGGCGCGAAATGCAACGCCGTTTCGGTGGGTCAACCACATCGCGCGCTTCATCTTGGTCGCAACACGATCGATCTCGACGCTCCTCTGGGCGCTCTTCTTCGTCGCGATGTTCGGACCAGGCCCCCTCGCGGGCGCGCTTGCGATTGCGTTTCACTCGATCGGCTTCATCGGAAAAATGTTTTCCGAAGGCGTCGAAGAATCGAACAAGGGCTCAATCGAAGCGCTGCAAGCGGCGGGCGCGACGCGCATGCAGCAAATCGTGATGGGCTACTGGCCGCAAGTGCGCCCAACGTTTTGGTCGATCGCTCTGTTCCGCTGGGACATCAACGTGCGCGAATCAGCAATCTTGGGGCTCGTCGGCGCAGGAGGCATCGGTGTCGCGCTCAATGCCGCGATCGATCTGCTGCAATGGGATCGCGTATCGCTAATCCTCGTCACGATTTTCGTCGTCGTGATCTTGATTGAGATGCTCGTGATGCAGATTCGGAAACGGGTGATTTAATTGAATCAATACGCTTAAAGCCAAATCCGTTATCGCCGAATTTATTGGGCTGTAACAGATAAAACATTACTTTCAAGATAACGAATAACTCGATCAATACCCAGACGAATTTGGGCATTGAACGGAGAATTTTGTTCGTGTTTTAGTCGCCCGGAGTAAGCGCTACCCAAACGCCACTTTAAACAACCTCAGCTGTCTCCGTCACCGGACGATGATTGCGTCGATATTGGCCAGGCGGTATTCCACTCATGCGCTTGAATGCTTTGTTGAACGCCGCTTCGGATTCGTAGCCCACGGTATTAGCAATGTCGATCATTGCACGCTCGCTCTGTCGCAACAAGCAACCTGCGCGAAACATTCGCCAGCGTGTGACGTATTCCATCGGCGCTTCTCCGACGCGCACTTTGAATTGCGCGGCGAATGCGGAGCGCGACATATTTGCTGCGCGCGACATTGTTTCCACCGACCAAGGGTGCGCCAAATCCGCATGCACTGCGCGCAACGCAGCGCCGAGTTTCGAATCAGCTAGCGCGGTAAGCCAACCTCGCCCCGACTCAACATCCGATTGCACATGCGCGCGTACGGCTTGAACAAAGATGATGTCGGCGAGACGGCTCACGACCAACTTCGAACCGAGTCCAGGCGTATCGGTTTCCATTGCAAGCAATTGCAGCGTGGCCTGCAACACCTGCGTTCTTGCGTGATCCATTCGCACATGAAGCTGCGTAGGCAGCAATTCGAGCAAGGGTCGCGCACTTTCGGAATCAAACGTAAACCAGCCGCAAATTACCGTCGCTGGTACGCCCTGCCCACCCAGTTCGACAACACCGCCGACCTTGTCTCTCACCACTTCGCTACAAGATTTACGTGGCGTTTCGAGACTGTCGCAAAGCACATACGGACTACCGTGTGCAAGCACATAGCAATCGCCTGCGGTGAGCGTGATAGCGCTCGATTCGTCTTCTACTTTGAGCACACAGGCGCCGCGCACGACCAGACCGAAGCGCGCGCTTTGGCCGCCCGCGAGGCTTAAACCCCAAGGCGCTCTCGATTCGAGTCGCGCGTAGATCGCGCTATGTACTCGCATTGCCGAAAACACGTCGTCGAGCGGATCCATGACCATTCGCGAAAAAGAGGATTAGACAATTAATTTATCGAATCAATCATTGTTTGTCCATATCGCGATTTGCATAATGGCGTTTTGGCAAAGCACCGCGTCGCCAAAATCCATCGAAACGAACGCGACAGGAACAAACTCGTGAAGGCGTATCACCTCGAAAAACGCGACGATCTCGACATCTTCGCACTGACGCTCCGCGATACCGAGCGACCACAGCCGGGATCGCACGAAGTGTTGATGCGAGTACACGCATCATCGCTGAATTTTCGCGATTTGCTCATCCGCAACAATCGTTATTTGGTCAACCCGAAGCCAGATGTAGTTGCGCTCAGCGACGCCGCAGGCGAGGTCGTCGAGCTCGGCAGCGCGGTCACGCGCGTTGCACTGGGTGAGCGCATTTGCGCGAGTTACTTTCCAAAGTGGGCGGCCGGATCATTGTCGATGAGTCACGCTATCGAGCAATTCGGTTGTACGCGCGACGGTATGCTCGCTGAATACGCGTTGGTGCCGGAACAAGCCGCGATTCACATTCCCGATCATCTGAGCTACGAAGAAGCAGCGTGCTTACCCTGCGCGGCGGTCACTGCGTGGTCGTCGCTTACGGGCGCGCGAGGCGTGATTCCGGGGGAAACCGTACTCACAATCGGTAGCGGCGGTGTTGCTTTGTTTGGGCTTCAGCTGGCGCGATTGTTCGGCGCGCGCGTACTGTCGATCACCTCGTCGTCGAGTAAGGCTGAGTTATTGAAAAAGCTCGGTGCCGATGCCGTCGTGAACTACAACGAAAACGCATATTGGGAGCGCGCGATTCGCGAGCTCACCCACGGACGCGGCGTAGATCACGTCATCGAAACCGGGTCAGCACAAACACTCCCAAAATCGCTCGCATGCACTGCAGTCGGTGGACGCGTTGCACTCGTCGCAGCGCTAGCCAGCAGTGGCGGCCAGATCGATGCGAAATCGCTCTCAGGACTGTTCACCTTGCAGCGGGTGTTCGTCGGCAGTCGCGACGATTTCGAGGCAATGAATCGTGCAATCTCGTTGCATGCGCTACGCCCGGTCGTTGATCGCGTGTTTCCTTTTTCGGAAGCGGTCGATGCCTACGAGCATTTCGAAGCGCAACGACACGTTGGAAAAGTCGTGATTGCTGGGACTCCGGATTCCTCACAACGCACGTAAGCAAAGGAAACTGCAATGGACATGATCGATAGTCTCGTTCGCCGCTACGTCGGCTTATGGAACGAGCCCAATGCCGAGCGTCGGCGCCGATGGATTGAAGAGCATTGGAGCGAAGACGGCGCACATTTCTCGAAGTCGCACGAGGCATGCGGATATGACCGGATCGAAGCACGAGTAGCGAAGGCACACGCCGAATTCGTCGGTTCGGGTCGCTATCTTTTTGTGCCCGCGAACAATGCAGAAGGCCATCACGGCGGTGTGAGGTTCAACTGGAAAATGATCTCCCAAGAAAATCAACGGGTGGCTGCGATTGGTTTTGACTTCTTCATTCTCGACAGCGATGGTCGCATCCGAACCGATCACCAGTACACCGATCCAATGCCTCGCGGCGACGACTAACTACAAGGACGGTTCTCCAGGGCGCTTGGGTGCGTGAATCTGCAATCCTCGGACTCGTCGGCGCGGGTGGCGTCGGTGTCGCGCTCAATGCCGCGATCGATCTGCTGCAATGGGATCGCGTATCGCTAATCCTCGTCACGATTTTCGTCGTCGTGATCTTGATTGAGATGCTCGTGATGCAGATTCGCAAGCGAGTGATTTGATTACTGAGTTAACTTCCGGCTTTTTGTCTATTCGCCCTTTTAAAACTGGCTAATTGCGATATAAACAACATTCTTTAACAAGTAGTATTTATCGGATATTCGCACGGTTTATTGGGGCAAAGCACAGGTTTGTTGTATTTTTGTTTTGGTCGTTTCTTTTTTGACGCAGATTACGCAGATTTCACGCAGATGAACGCTGATTTTTCTTTGGCGCGTTGTGAACATCACTGCGTCAGCAATCGTCGGAAATCTGCGTAAATCAACATTTCAATCAGCGAAATCTGCGGCAAAAATAGTCCGCCTCATGCAACTATTGCACGCAATCGCTCAATGCGCTGAATCAACGCGCCTGATTCACCGCATCCTTCGCGATGTTTCCGTCCACCAATTCGACGATCCGATCACATCGCGCAGCGAGTCGCGGATCGTGCGTGACGATTAAGAACGCGGTGTTGAACTCGACATTGAAGCGACGCAATAGCTTGAAAATCTCGTCTGAAGTTTGCGTGTCGAGATTACCGGTGGGCTCGTCGGCAAGCACGAGCGCGGGTTTCAGCGAGAGCGCGCGGGCAATGGCCACGCGTTGTTGCATACCGCCGGAGAGTTCGGACGGTTTTTTGTTGATCGCCTTGCTCAAGCCGACAGCATCGAGCAGTGCCTCGGCTTCTTTGCGCGCCGTGCCCGTCACGGGCATGCCGTTAATCAATTGCGGCATCATCACGTTTTCAATCGCGCTGAACGCGGGTAGCAGGTGATGAAACTGAAACACGAAACCCAAATTTGCAGCGCGTTGTTGCGTGAGCGTTTTCTCGTCGGTGTACTTGATCGCTTTGCCCTGCATCGCGAGCGCGCCTTGTGTAGCCGGTTCGAGTAAACCGATGATATTCAAGAGTGTGCTCTTGCCCGAACCCGAAGGACCGATCAGCGCGGCGAACTCTTTGTGTTGCATCACTAGATCAATGCCGTGCAACACTTCGGTTTCGATCGGCGTGCCGATCCCGTAAGACTTACGGATTTGCGTGAGGCGGAGGAGTTCGCTCATGGTCTATTTCGTCTAGACACGAATCGCCTGCGCCGGATCAAGTTTCGAAGCGCGCAGCGCGGGTGCAACGGCGGCGAGCGTGCCGCACACCGTCGCAATCAAGCACGATGAAATCAGCAGCGACGGCTCGATCTCAATTTGAAATAGCGGCTGCCCTGCTGAATTGGTAACGAGCGCGGAAAACGCCGCAACGAGCAACGCAGCAAGGACGCCGCCAAGCGTGGAGCCGACAAATCCCACCAGCGCGCCCTGCAACAAGAACACGCGAGTCATTTGCCCACGTGACGCGCCGATCGCGCGCAGGATGCCGATTTCTTTTCGTTTTTGCACAACGCTTACAACGAGCACACTAGCGATACCTAACATCACCACGATCGACACGAACAGGCGAATCATCGTCGTGCTCACACTCTGCGCCTGCAACGCATTGAGCAATTGCCCGTTGGTTTGCATCCAGCTTTCAACATTGACCGAGCCAACGGATTGCATGCGTTTAGCGACATCGTTCGCGGAAAAAATATCGCGAATACGAATATCAATGTTAGTCACACCGCCTGGAATGCCCAGCAAATTTTGTGCGGTTCGCATTGGCAAATAGAGCGCGCGACGATTCAAGTCACGGCTACCCAAATCGACGAGGCCGCTGATTTGAAATTGATCGTTGGCGGAGGGTGTTAGCACGCGCAATCGATCACCGACATCCACGCCCAAGTCTTTCGCAAGCTCGATGCCGATCATCACCTCGCCCGCATTCAATCGAAAGTTGCCGCGCGTGAGTTTGGTGGAGAGTTCAACAATACGGTCATAGCGATCAAGCTCGACGCCAAACAACACGATGGCGCGATTGGCTTCGCCACGAATGGCAATCGCCGCGCCCGAGGCCATCGGCGACACCGCGACAACATCGGGATCGACCGCAAGCGCTGGCATCAACACTTGCCAATTGTCGACCGAGCGCAATCGCTGCGCCTTCGGCTGAATCGTCGCGAGCGTGGTGTCGGTCGGCAACACGTTACGCACCATTTCATCGGGCGGTTTGATGACGATGTGGGCTTGCGCGCCTAACGTACGGTTAATCGTATTCGCTTGCAAACCCAAAATCAATGCGGAGATATAGATCACTACTGCGACGCCGACGGCCACACCGATGATGATGAGCGCGGATTGAAAGCGGCCTTCGCGCAGAAAGCGCCATGCCAATGTCAGTTCGAATTTCATCAACGACCCGGCATCGGCGCTTCGAATGTACTCGCCTTGCGCGTTGACGCTGGACGCTCGCGCACGCGTTGTCCATCGACGATCGTGCTGTCGACGATGACCGTTGCATCGGCGGCCAGCCCCTCCACAATTTCCACGCGTAGCGGTGAGCGAATGCCTGCGCGCACGGGCGTTGCCGTCGCGCGGCCGTTGACGAGCGTGAGCACGAATGTCTTTCCATCGGCTTCACGCAAGGTGCTGGCAGGCAGCGTCATCGCGCGATCTTTTTGCGATGAGATCACTTCGACGGAGACCGTCATGTCGTCGCGCAAAAACGCGGGCGGTTCGGCAATGCGCAAACGCGCTTCGACGGTGCCGCGTGTGGCGTCAACGGCGGGCGATAAGTACGTGAGCTCCGCTGCAAAAGGTTTTTCAGGAAACGCATCGGTCAACGCGGCGGCTTTTTGTCCTTCGCGCAGCAGCGACAAATTCTTCTCATCAATCTGCGCGATCAATCGCGTTTCACCGTCGGCAGCAACACTCAACAGCCTGCGTCCGGGTTGCACCACATCGCCAAGTTCAACGCCGCGAAACACAACGCGTCCGTCGGCCGGGGCGACGATGCGCGTCTGCGCGAGGCGCGCACGGGCGAGTGCGAGTGCAGCATCGGATTCCTTAATGCGCGTTGACGCTGCGAGCGTTTCAGCGCCGGTTTTTGAATTGCTGGCGGCTTGGCTGCGCGATTGCTCAAACGCACTCTGCGCGACGGCTACCGCGCGCTCGAACTCCTTCAATCGCGCCTCGCTGATAAAGCCCTTTTCCATGAGCGTGCGATTACGTGTGAGTTCTTGGCGCGCGAAATCCAGATTGGTTTGCGCCTGCTGCTGCGCTTGCGACGACACGGGCGCTGCGACTTCGTTTTGCGAACGCAACCGCGCTTGCGACGTGGCGAGCGAAGCACTCGCTTGACTGAGCTGCGCGTTGAATTCGTCGTCATCAAGCTGAACCAAAAGCTGCCCGGCCTTCACGCGATCACCCTCGCGCACCATCACGCGCTCGACGCGGGCGGTCACCGTGCTCGCCATATCGATCCGCGCGATCGAGCTCACGCGTGCGGAAAAGACCAGTGTTTGTTTGATCGGGCCAATCTCGGGTTTGACCACATCCACTCGTGGACCGCGCACAACTACAAACGACCACAACAGCGTTGCTGCAACAAGAATTGCGACCACAATGATTGCGGGTTTCAACCATCGACGGAGCCGAACGGTGGCGGTTGTAGATGCGGCGTTCAACATAAGTGCTCTTTTATTTCGGTGCGAGGTCGCGTCGGATTCTGCGGTTGGATTTTCCGCGAGTCGGCGCGTTGTCGCACGTGCCAGTATTGATAGTAACAAGCTAGGCGCATATCGACACGAGCACGTGTTCGCAGAATGTAAAAATGCATGAAACGACGCAGTTCGCTATTGGACAATGTGAACCATCCACTGCACGTGATCTATGTCAAGATGCACATTAGAAATCTACCCAAACCCCTGCGCGTTCTCACCGCGGCGTACTTCTTCGCAAGCCTCGGCCACTTCGCGCATAACGCAGAATTTTTGTGCGAATACCCGAACCTGCCCGATTGGCTCAAGCGCGCGAAGGTGTATCTCGCGTGGATCGCGATCACGTCGGTTGGCTTAGTCGGTTTCTAGTTTGTGCGCAGCGGGTACGTTCGCTTCGGACTCGCCCTCGTTGCGATATACGCGGCGCTTGGTTTTGATGGGCTCGGCCACTACGCCGTCGCGCCGTTTGCGTGGCATAGCTTCGGCGCGAATTTCACGATTGTTTCAGAGGTGGTTGCGGCGGGGGCTTTGCTTTTGGCGACGGTATGGATAGTATTGAAGAGAGTGCTGCACACCGCCGGTATTGCGAGCGACTAGGCGTCAGCGCTCATCGTTGAGAAAAAAGTTTAGACCGCCGGTTAAACGAGCTATCAAAAAAGCCCTGATTGAATGATCGAAATCGAGTTCGAAAAGCCGACCGAATCCGTTTGCGCGTGCTGCGGCAATGCTAACGTGCATCTAACGCGCTTCGTGTATCGAGATGGGGTCGTGTACGCGGTTTACTATGCGGCATACACGGCAAAACACGAAGAAAAGCGCCTTCATGGTCTGATTGGTCTGGGCGATTGGGATGATGGTGCCAAGCCAGAGGATCGTTTGGCGTTTGCATTTCAAATATGGGTAGACGTCAACGACTTTAGAGTCGGCCTTGTCGACGCAAAAGACTCGGCTTGGGCTCAAGTTGCGTTCTTGGGAAGGATTCTTGATCGTGAAGAAGCCCTTGGGCATGAATGGAAAAACGACGTATTTCACATCACAGATCACATGTTGACTGACGATCTGGAAATCACAAACTATTTTCAAGCGAGCGGTGTTTGAGAGTTTCTAGCGTTTGCGTAGTTCATAGCTCGTAGGCTGGGTTGAGGCACGAAACCCAGCGCCTTCTTCCGATACTTTGGATGCTGGGTTTGTAACCCAGCTTACGGATTGCGCGAGCGCCACGACATCATTTGCCGATCGGCGAACTCACACTGACCGCAAACACTTTCGACGCTCTTGCGATGAGTTGTTCAGCGACCGGCACCCATGCGGATTGCACCACCGCATCGTCTTTCACCAACTGAGCAAACGTGGTTCCGTTGAGCGCCATGTCTTCGATCACTGTGAGCATCAGTTCCTTGCGCATGTCATCGAAAAAGTGTTTGTAGGTCACGTTGACTGTTTCGGCGGGGAACGAGTAGCCGTTCTGCTTTAGCAACGTAAGCACACGATCTGCATCAGACCCGGCCTTGGGTGCGTCGGTGGATTGCCCGAATCGAGCGCGCTGGTGAAAAGGCAATCCCGACAAGCGAACGGGCGTGTACGCAGGATGAACCTCGTAACGAAAATCTGGAAACTTCGGTAGGTACGCTTCGAATTGCACCCAGTAGAGTCGGCGCACGCGCTTCGAGGCATCGGCATCGACAAACAGATGTATTTCACAATCCGCAGCGCCGAACAAAACAAAGCGTACCGCACCGACATGGCTTGCGGGCGGGACG
>JAAFJI010000140.1 GCA_013298045.1 Betaproteobacteria bacterium | reverse complement strand
TAATGGAAGGCTTGCCGGGACGTTAGCTCAGTCGGTAGAGCAGCGGACTTTTAATCCGTTGGTCGGCAGTTCGAGCCTGCCACGTCCTACCAGAATTCAAACAGTTTAGAAGAAGAAAAATCAAAGGCTTGGGCGTTGCTCGAGCCTTTTTTGTTTGCACGCGAGAGCCGCGATTCACACCCCCAAAATCGTTGCGATCAACCACCTGATGCAGCGGCTGCGGCGGCGGACGGGTGGTCGCGGTGAAAAGGAAGCATTGCGGCGGACGTCGCTTTGCGTGGTCAGACTGTTGTACCGCTTGTTGCAACCAAACCGAGCACAGCCGACAATCCTAGAATCGGTGGCGCCGTTTGGCCTCGGGTCACGGGGGATGCGCGACGCGTCACGGGTCCGATGCCTTGTCAGTGACAGCGCTCGCGATCGCCGAAAAAAAATCGAACAACGTCAGTCGCTGTGAGGGGCGCGCGGGTATCGAATGATTCCAGTATTCATCGGCTACGACACACGAGAAATTGTTGCCTTTCACGTCTGCGTGGACAGCATCGTGCAGCGCTCGTCCGAACCGCTCGCGGTAACGCCACTCGCACTGCAAAATCTTTGTCACTATCGCGAGCGACATGGCGATGGCAGCAACCAGTTCGTCTACACGCGTTTTCTCGTGCCGTCGCTGCGAGAGTATTCGGGTTGGGCGATCTACCTCGATGGCGACATGGTGCTTTGCGACGACATCGCGAAGCTCTGGGCGCTGCGAGACGATCAATTCGCGGTCATGTCGGTTAAGCACGACTATCGCACGAAAGCGCGGACCAAGTATCTCGGTTCGCACAATGAGGACTATCCGCGAAAAAACTGGTCGAGCGTGATGCTCTGGAACTGCGCGCACACCGCCAACCGCACGCTAGATCGTGGCTTTGTCGAACGCTCGACTGGAAAAGCGCTGCATCGATTCGAATGGCTCCGCGACGAGCACATTGGCGCGCTGCCGATCGAATGGAATTGGCTGCCCGATGAGTTCGGCGTCAATTCTTCAGCGAAGCTTTTGCACTGGACGCTCGGCACCCCCTGCTACGCCGACTATGGCGACGCACCCATGAGCGAGCTTTGGCATCAAGCGCGGCAGCGTGCGAATTCCTGCACCGATCCCAAATGAACACGGCGCCGCAGAACAGAATGTCTCTATGCCGTTGTGGAAGCCGCTTGAGGCACAAGCATTGTTGCGGCTTGGGTGCGTTCGGAAGACACACAACCAAGATGTTCGCCGCATTGAACGCGCAGCAAAATGGACGGCTTGCAGAGGCCGAATCGTTGTATCGGGACGTACTCTCGGAGTCGCCGACACTGTCCGACGCACGACACATGATCGCGACGACGCTCTATTCGCGCGGCCGATTCATTGAAGCGACGAAACACTTCGAGATGCTCTTCGACGCAAGCGCGAGTCTTAGTGCTGACGCGGCACACAATCTCGGTCTTACCCTGGGGGTGCGTCTGGCGGGGCGCGACCCCGAGAGCCTACGACAAAACAACGCCGCATTTGCCCAATGGTTGGCGGCACTGCCGAGCCCGAACCGGGCGCGTCTGCCGCTCGTGAGCATCGTACTGCCCTCGTTTAACCACGCATCCTTTGTGGTCGCCGCGCTAGATTCCGTGTTCGCTCAGCGCTATCGCAACATCGAGTTGATCGTGATCGACGATGGCTCAACCGACGGCTCGGTCGCCGTCATTGAAGATGCATTGCGACGATGTCCTTTTCGGCATCGCCTTATCGCGCGCGAAAACCGAGGAGCACACGTCACGCTCAACGAAGCAATCGCGCACTGTAATGGGCAGTACATCAACCCGCTCAACTCAGACGATCGCTTTCACCCAGATCGAATTTCGCTAATGGTGGAGCATGTCGCCCAGCGCGGGCTCGCGTGGGGATTTTCACAAGTTGCCGTGATGGACGCCGACGGCTCGCGTTTGCACTCTCACGACCAGCCAACCGCACACATGCTGATCGAGAAGTCGTCGACACTCGACACGCCACAACCTGCGGGTCTACTCTTATGCGAGTTCAATCTCTCGATCTCGACCGGCAATTTGTTTTTCTCGAAGCAACTTGCAGGCGAATTAGCCGGCTTTCGCGACTATCGATACAACCACGATTGGGATTTCGCTATTCGCGCGGTACGCCTTTCAGAGCCTGTGCGCGTAAGCGAGGCGCTCTACGACTATCGGATTCACGGGCGAAATACGATTGGCGAATCGCCCGAGCGGGCGCGCGCCGAGGCGTTTCAAATCGCAGCGGACTATTTCCATACGTGCGCTATCGACGCGCCGAAGAACCCCTTCGCACCTTCGACCGCTACGCTCGGCATGCACTTTGTGTCGCGTTTTCTGCTGCAAGGACATGGTGCGGCGCTCAGCGGCGAGGCGCTCAAAGCGCTCTGTGAAAAGGCGCGACAGCTTGACGAGCAGCATCGCATCGAAACCGTCTCGCGAGCTGCACCGCGAATTCACAGCGGCATGCCAGCGCGTCTGATCGTCATTACCGGCGTTCTAGACGTTGTCAATGTGCTGGTCGCACTCGAACATCCTACAAACACATCTACGCACTTCGAGAATCACCTGGTCGTACTTACGTCTGCGTCCAACGCGAGCATGTATGCGCGCGAACCCGCAGCCAATATCATCGCAAAACTCGCAAATCAACTTTTTTGCTTCGATACGACCACAATCGTCGATGACGAAACTAATCAGCGCTGGCAAGACGCGACAAACGTTTACGGCGCGCGCCACGTCGATTCCGAGCTGCAAACCTATTTCAGCACGATCAATGTTGGCGAGCTTTGGCTACAGCACGGAAACGGCTTTTTGCATCGCGCGCTGATGAGCGCATTTGCGAAAGCGACGCGAATCTGTTTCGGCGACGGTATCGGGTATCACTTCCCGGCCGGTTATCACCAACGATATTTACCGCCGCAGACGCACGCGCGCCCGAATGCGATAGCTGCAAATGCAGCCTCCGATACAGCGAACGAATTCGAGCGCATTCATGCGCTCATCCCAGACGTATACGAAACGCCGGATTCGACGCGAATCGTCGCGAGTGAAAAATCGAAAGTCTTGCGGCAACTCAGTCTCGTGGCACAGTGCCTACCGATGCGCTCGCTAGATGATTTGCTGCCGACCGCATCATCGCGCGAGGTAGTGCTCTTGCTGACCACAATGTCGACCGAACAGCTACGGATTGCAATGGTCGACGAAGTCGCGGCGTACCTCGACTATCTTGATGAAATCGGCGTTTCAAAGCAGGCTTTGATTCTCATCAAGCCGCATCCACGAAGCTTTCCGGAAAAAACCACCGCACTGCGTGCGGCACTGAGGGCGAGCTTCGATGCCGTCGTCGCACTCAACGATCCAGCGCAGCGACTTCTACCAGTCGAGGCGATGATTCCGGCGATTCTCGAAAAGTTCTGTGCGAATGAACCTGAACGATTGAGTGTTGTTGCATTCAGCACAACAAGCCTATCGATTCCCCTGCTGTTTGGATTGCGTACACACTTTGGTTTTGGCGAGCGTATCGTCGAGCGCTACTTTCGCGGAAGCGAAAGCGCGATTCGTCTAACGCATGAGGCGACCCTCAAAGCCGCGCATTCGCGACTCGCGCACGCCATCACTACTGTCGGCGAACGGGCTACATAGCGGCGTCGCCCACACACTATGGCGACACGACCGAAGCACAGGCGGGCGGCTTCGATTTCTGCACACCGGATGGATGCGAAATCAAAACACCGTCTTTGAAGCGCCAATGAACTCCCTACAATCGGAGGCGGTGGTGGGGTTCGCTTCGCTTCACTGATCCGCCAGCACCAATCGCAGATTGGCGCTCTACTCAATGCGGAGCTTTGCGTCACCGCAATGCTCTGCCCCGCCCTGCAACGCAGGCACCGTCATTCATCCTGCCTTTCACGCCATGTTTGATTTTTCTCGCCCCTATCCTTCCGGTCGCTCGCCTCTGATGGTGCGCAATGCCGTTTCAACGACGCATCCGCTTGCCGCACAAGCCGGTTTACAAATGATTAAAGCGGGCGGCAATGCGGTGGATGCAATCATCGCAACCGCTGCGACCTTGACTGTGGTTGAACCCGTGAGTAACGGCTTGGGCAGCGATCTTTTCGCGCTGATTTGGTCACCGCAAGACAATGGCTTATTGGGTCTGAATTCATCGGGGCGCTCACCGCAAGCCTGGTCGCTCGATCAATTTCCAAACGGGATTCCGATGCGCGGTTGGGGCAGTGTCTCGGTGCCGGGCGCGATCGCAGGTTGGGTCGCACTGTCGAAGCGTCTCGGCAAATTGCCGTTCGCCGATTTGCTCGCACCCGCGATCGACATCGCCGAACGCGGCTACATGGTGACACCGATCATCTCAAGTCAGTGGACACGCGCAGTGCCGATACTTGAAAAGCAGCCGGGATTCGCCGAGCATTTCATGCCGCGCGGTCGCGCGCCGCTGCCGGGTGAGCTCTTTCGCAATCCCGCGCAAGCCGAAGCGCTGCGCATGATTGCCGAGAGCGAAGGCGAATCGTTCTATCGCGGCAAACTCGCTGCGCGCATTGTGTCGCATGCGAAGCAGCACGGCGGCTTGATGACCGGCATCGATCTCGCGGCGCATGTGGCCGATTGGGTGACGCCGATCAAAACGAGTTATCGCGGCTATGAAGTCGCCGAGATTCCACCGAACGGTCAAGGTATCGCTGCGCTCATGGCGCTCGGCATGATCGAACAATTCGACATGAAATCGCTCGGGCCAAATCATCCCGATTATTGGCATCTCTCAATCGAAGCGATGAAGCTCGCGTTTCGCGATGTGTTCGCGCAAGTCGCCGATCCTGAATTCATGAATGTCTCGCCCGCAGCAATGCTTGATCGCGATTTCCTTGCGCGCCGCGCGAAATTGATCGATCCAAAGCGCGCGCAAGACTTCTCGCCGAGCGAAGAACTCAAAGGCGGCACGGTGTACCTAAATTCGGCGGATGAGAGCGGCATGATGGTCTCGCTCATTCAATCGAATTACTACGGCTTCGGCTCGGGGGTTGTCGTCGATGGCATCAGTTTGCAAAATCGTGGCTATGGATTTGTGACCGATCCAAAGCATCCGAATTGCGTCGCAGGCGGCAAGCGTCCGTTCCACACGATCATTCCGGGCTTCATTTTGAAAGACGGCAAACCGCAAAGCGCCTTCGGCGTCATGGGCGGCCATATGCAACCGCAGGGTCACATGCAAACGGCGATGCGCATGATCGATTTCGGCGAAAACCCACAAGCCGCGCTTGATGCACCGCGTTTCCGCGTCGAGCAAGGATTGGAGGTCGATCTAGAGCCGTGGACACCCTCCAACGTGCGCGAAGAACTCGTGAAGCGCGGGCACAAGCTCAAGGAAAACAAAGACAGCTACATGGATTTCGGGAGCGGGCAGATTATTTGGAAAACGGGCGACGGGTATATCGTCGGCTCGGATCCGCGCCGCGATGGCGGTGCGGTCGGGTGCTGATGCAAAAGTGCGTTATGCGCCGCGCAATGCAGCATGACTTATAGCAGTTCGTCGATATGCCCTTATTTGTTTGAAGAAATGCGCATTTTTTATTAATGTAGAAACAGTTTATAAATTCAGTGAAATTGTTATTTCATTGGGCAATGACGCAATAAGTTAATTGGCGTAAGCAAAGCTTGCCGCGCAACGGGTCATGAATTCCGCCGCGTGCGCCGAATCAAGCCAGCGGACGACAACGACCGCATCGTGCGCAGGCTCAATCCAGGTGTAGTGACCGCCCGCGCCGATCATGAAGCTCGCCGCTTTCGATGCGCCCGGAAACTGCGTGCCGTCGGGGTTGAGCCACATGAGCCAGCCGTAGAACGGTGCGATCGTACTCGGCGTTCGCATGCGTCGAACCCACCACGCGAGAATGAGCTGCTCCCCCTTGTGTGCGCCATCACTGAGCACGAGCTGCCCAATTCGCGCCTGATCGCGCGCACTGATCGACACCCCGCCGCCCCAATGCGTACCGCCGGGAACGCTTTGTACGTTTCGCTTGACGCCGGTCGCATCGACAATCTCAGTCCACGCGTCGGCGTAGCCTCGCCACGCAAACCCCTCGCCACCGCCGAGCGGTTTCAATATCGCTTCGAGGAATACTTCCGACAACGGCGCACGGAACAAATGCAAAAGCGCGAGCGAAAGCTGGTTGATCCGCACATCGTTGTATTCCCAGTAGCTTCCGGGTGACTGGAGCGGTCGTGCATCGCCCTTCGTTCCCTGAGGTGGACGCGGATCGTGCGACACCGTGCGATAGCGATCCACGGTGTCGGGCAGTCCGAAACACGCGCCTTCCCATTCGCTCGTTTGTTCGAGTAGATGCGCCCAGGTGATCGCGCGGTTGTGCGGCGACTCAAAACCGATGTTCGGCACGCGCACAACAACCGGTTCATTCACATCCGGCAATAGCCCTCGGGCATGCGCCAGGCCCGCGAGCAACGCGAGATACGTTTTGGCGACGCTGAACGTCAAATCTGCACGATCCGGCTCGCCCCATGCAGCAACCTCGTTGCCATGCTGCAAGACCACGCCCGACACGCCGCCGCGCGCATGCACCGGTCCGCGCAGCACATTCCACGGCGCTGGATCAGCGTGATGCACGCCGAAGGCTTGTTCGCCCGCCAGCGGTGTCGCGAAAGGATCGCGCGACCACGACACCTCGTGGGCAAGCGAGAATTTGATGGCATCGGCAAAAGCGTTCATCCCTTCATTGTCGCCGCATGAGGTCGCAGTTCAGCGCGGGAATTTCGCATTTTCGAAAGCGCTCGATTTATTGCGGCGGCGACTATATGCGAACAATACAAAGCGTTACGCGAAAGTCTAGGCGGGCTTTGGTCGTGACGAAAAGATGATGCGAATAGACTGGCTCGTGCAGTAGAGTCGACGCGGATTGTTGTGATTGCGCGTCGGTATCATTACTCGTAGCCGCGCATTTCAGGGCATGGATTTGTAGGGTGGGCACCCCGTGCCCACCAAGTGGCGGTGTTGCTTTGTTGAAGTGGTGGGCAGGGGCTGCCCACCCTACGAAACCCATCAGGGACATTGAACATGGATAAAGCACATTTCGACCAACTCGTCGCAGGCGTCAAAGAGATGAAGCGACACATGGCGGGCAAGAGCGTACGCGGAGCGCGTGCGAGCGAAGTTGCCGATCCGGACGTTCGCGCCATTCGCGAAGCCGCGCGGATTAGTCAATCGCAATTCGCGAAACTGATCGGCGTGAATTTGCGTACGTTGCAGAATTGGGAACAACACCGCACGCGACCGACCGGACCTGCGCGGGTGTTGCTAAGGATTGTTTCGAATGATCCGAAGGCGGTTGTGGATGCGATTAATGGATAAAACTACGGTCATTGACAAAGCAAGTCTATGAGCAATATTTCCAAAGCGATTGAACTCAAGGCGCAGCTAGACGCACTACGTCCGCTGAGCGCCGATCAGGAACAGCGAATCTGGCAGAAGTTTCGCTTCGACTGGAACTATCACTCGAACAACATCGAGGGAAATTCGCTGACATTTGGGGAGACGAAATCACTGCTCCTACACAACATCACGGCGCAAGGCAAACCGCTCAAAGATCATATCGAGATCACGGGTCACAATGAAGCGATTACTGCGTTGCTAGACATGACGCGTGGCAATGTGCCGCTGACCGAGAGTTTTTTTCGCAATCTGCATATGCTGATATTGCGCGAGCGCTACCAGGTGGACGCACAGACTCCAGATGGCAGACCGACGAAAAAATGGATTGAAGTCGGACAGTACAAGACAGCCCCCAACCACGTGCTTACTGTAACCGGTGAGATTTTCAGGTTTGCAGAGCCGTTCGAAGTTCCCGGCAAGATGCAACGGTTGGTGGGTGAAGTAAACGCTCTCGCCGCTCCTGCTGATAGCGACGTATTAATCGCAGCGGCGAAGTTTCACTATGATCTCGTTTTGATTCACCCGTTTGATGACGGTAACGGTCGGATGGCACGGCTTCTGATGAACTTGATTTTGATCAAGTATGGATTTCCACCAGCGATCATTAGAACTGAAGACAAAGCAAATTACTTCTCTGCGCTTCGTCAAGCGGACGGTGGGCAATTTGATGTATTCGCCGAGTACATCGCGGGATGCGTGTGCACGTCGTTGCAAATCATGTTGGCTGGCGCGCGAAACGAATGCATTGACGAAACAAATGAACAAGACCAACAACTAAAAATGCTCGCACGACTTCTTGAGGAGCGCAGACAGAAGATAGCAACCACGCGCTCACGCGAAGTACTGTCCGCATTTTATGGGTCGGGAATCAAACCTCTAATCCGTCAACTGTATGTTTCGAGCGCGCGTTTTTCTAAGCTCTACTTGGAAAGCCAGTTTTTCGCTGCAGGCCATCACTTTTTTGAGAAAGGTGTCAATGCAGAGGAAAAATTGCTAGCAATTGAGTCATCCATCGCTGACAGCACGAACGAGACACAGATATCGGGAACATTCTCATACTTGAGGTTCAAGGGGCTAGAAAATTTTTCGTACCATTGGCACGTTACTTTCAATTTTGCGATCGCGACCTTTCGGTTCACTACATCGTTTCCTTACGGAACTATAAGCCGTTCGTATGATGAACCCCTATCGTCGACAGAGATTAGTGAAATTGCAGATGCTTTCTTTGCAGATCACTTGTCAGCCATCGAGAAAACATCAGGCGTGAGCGTTAGAGACTTACTTGCTGCGAACTGATCAACCAAATACTTTGCCGTTGCTACCAATTACTTCAAACAGCGCAACGGTTACTTGCTCAAATGGAGCAGACCTGCGCGGCAGCGATGAGTTCAACGAAAAAGTTACTGCGGGCGATTACAGTTCGCTTTGACTAAAGGGTTCCGTGCCTTATTCTATTTCTAATTCAATAGATAGATAATGGGCGCATCTCACTTAGGGAGTGCGCGATGTCCAGACCATTTCGAGGGCGTGATTGTGTTGATGCGGCGATGGTCGCACTGAAGGCGGCGACGACGGTGGAGCAGCTACGTCAGGCGCAGGCGGTGGTGTTGCCGCTTTGCTGTGGCTTGACGCTCGCGCAGACGGCGCTTGCGCTGGGGGTGTCTACCAAATGGACTTCAGCGCTGAGAAATCAGTTCATC
>JAAFJI010000139.1 GCA_013298045.1 Betaproteobacteria bacterium | reverse complement strand
AGTGGACTACGTCACTGCTTTCTTCTGCGCGTACTTCGCTTCGCGCCAGCTGCCGCTGCGCATGATTTCAGCCGCGATTGCGATCGCATTCGCGACATCGCGATGCGATAGATACAGCGGCGCGAACCCGAAGCGCAGAATGTCGGGCGCACGAAAATCGCCGATCACGCCGCGCTCGATGAGCGCTTGCATGATGGCATAGCCTTGCGGATGGGTGAACGAAACTTGGCTGCCACGCAAGTGCGCTTCCCGGGGGCTGGCAAGGCCAAAACCGTAGTCTGCGAGCTGGGCATCGAAACAATCGATAAAGAAATCGGTAAGCGACATACTCTTCGCACGCACTGCTTGCATGTCGATGTCCGCGTAGACGTCGAGCGCCGCCTCTAGCGAAATCATCGACAACTGCGAGGCGGTACCCACCAGCATGCGATCAATCGACGGATGGGCGCGAAAATGCTGCTCAAAAGAGAATGGCGCGGCGTGACCATGCCATCCCACCAGCGGCTGTTCGAGCTGCGCAATCAAATCCTCTCGAACATACACATACGCGGGCGCGCCCGGACCGCCGTTCAAATACTTATAGCCGCAACCCACGGCATAGTCGACGTTCCACGCGTGTAGCGCCACTGGAATGACGCCCGCGGTGTGCGCCAAATCCCAAATCATTCGCCCGCCGTGTTGCTGCACAAGTGCGGTAATTCTTTGCATGTCGTAGATGCGGCCGGTTTTGTAGTGCACATGGGTGAGCGCAACTGCGCACAGCTTGTTGCCTACGCCCGCGATGGTTGCCTCAATCGTGTCCTGATTGGCAAACACCACCTGCTTTCCATAAAGTGCTGCCGTGCTCTCGGCGATATAGCCGTCGGTGGGGAAATTGCCTTCTTCGCAAACAATCACATCGCGTTCGGCACGACCCGCCTGCGCGTTGATCGCGGCGCAGAGCACCTTGAACAGATTGACAGTCGTCGAATCGCAGGCGATCACCTCGCGCGCGCTTGCGCCAGTCAACGCGGCGATTTTCGCGCCGACCCGTTGCGGTGCGGGGTACCAGTCGGCGTCATTCCACGAGCGAATCAATCCGACGCCCCACTCTTCATGTATGGCGCGATGCAGTCGCGCGCCAACCGCCTTCGGCAGCGCGCCGAGCGAGTTGCCGTCGAGATAGATGACGCCGTCGGGCAAACTGAATTTGTCGCGGGAGGCAGCTAGCGAATCGGCTGTATCGAGTTGATCGGCGCGCGCGAGCGCGAGTTGTGGTGTGGCGAGATTGGACATGATTTAGAGTGCGGTGCGCAGCGACCAGAGTTCAGGAAAAAATCGAAGTTCGGTGACGTGACGAAGCCAGCCGACGCCTGCCGAGCCGCCGGTGCCCGGTTTGTGGCCGATGATGCGCGAGACCGACGTGAAATGTCGCCACCGATACTCCGAGAATACGTCGTCGAGCGCAATCAGCGCCTCCGCCAGTTCGAACAGCGGATTTTCGGTGCGCGCATCGCCATAGATTTTTTTCCATGCCGCCTCGACTGAAGCATTCGCCTCATACGGTTTTGTCCAGTCGCGATCCAGCATCGCCGCATCGATCGCGTAACCACGTTGGGCGAGCGCCGCGATGATGCGATCGTAGAGCGAAGGTGCTTCGAGCGCTTCCTTCATCTTCGGCCACACGTGTGGGATGTTGCTATGTGCTTGAGCGAGTCGTTCGCTTTTGTTGCCGAGGATGAACTCGACGTGACGATACATAAACGAGAGCTGACCCGAGGCGTGCCCGAGAGTGTCGCGAAATTCGTTGAATCCATCGACCGTGATGGTGTTCAAAACGTCCCAAGACTTCGCGATGTAGCCAACGATCGCCTTCGCGCGACCTAGCATCCGGATCGCCTCGGCCAGTTGATTCTGATCGACTTGATGGCGCGCGTTGTGGAGCTCGAAGTGCAGCGCCTGAAAGAGTAATTCCTTGACCTGTCCCATGACGATGAAGCACGACTCATCGTAGCCTTGGCTGCGCGGAATTTGCAAGGTATGCAGCAAATCAATGAATTGGTAGGCGACGTAGTCGTTGCTCGCGCCGTCGAAGTCTACGAGTGGCTGCCCTGCAGTGCCCTGCGCGGTGTAGGCGCGGGTCTCGTCGGTGGACACACTCATCGGACGAATTTCGTTCGAGCAGTTCACCGCTCTCGGATCGACGAGCTGCGGAAAAACGGGTTTGACGCGTGACATGAAATATTCCTATTGTGGTTTGAACAGCGCCCGCGCAGCGGTAAAAAGCGGCGAACTCACATCGCCTAACTCGTGAATCACGTCGAAATGATTGCGTGCCTCGATCTCGAATTCACTGCACTCCACCCGTTGCGCAATTAGCTTCGCGGCAAACGCGCGGCTTTGTCGCTTGAATTCGGAGGTTTCGATGGCACCCCAGGCAATAACTGCCGGCGCAAAGCGACTTGTCGACTGCATCAGATCGAGCGTGCAGGCGATCGCCGAATCGAGCCCCAACGCCTCGTTGATCGAGGTGCCAATCAGCGGTGAGAGATCGAACAGCCCGGAGACGGCCACCACGCCGCGGAGAGCGGTTTGCGCGGCGCAGGCAGTCGCCAGGTAGGCACCCGCCGAGCTTCCAGCAACAACAATGTTCTCTGGATCAAAACCCAGCGAGTCGGCGCGAGATTTGAGCCATTCAATGGCGGCGACGCATTGCCGAACGATCTCTGGAACCGTGGCCTGTGGCGCAAGTGTGTAGCCGATGGTTGCGTGTGCAACGCCCGCCGCGTGCCACGCAGGCGCGAGAAATGCGGATTCGTTTTTCGACAGCTCTTGCCAGTAACCGCCGTGAATAAACACCAGCAATGCCGACGAACCTGATGCAGCTCTCGCTGGAAAGAAATCGAGCAGGGCGCGCGCCGCTTCGCCATAGCGAAGATCCCGTCGCACCGGCACCTGCGACAGCGCGAGCGCGCTGTCGGCCGCATAGCGTGCGATGTGCGGCTGGTAATTGCCGCCGATCGCCGAACTCGGCGAGTATTCTCGTTCGCGCCAGGCGAGCTCGGCGCTGCTTGCGATTGTCATGCGTGATTTCGCATCGAAATGCATTGAATGAGCTGGAAAGTTTATTCAGAATTCGCGGAAATATCTTCGCTTTGTATGCGTGAAACTCGGTTTGTGACGAATAGAATTTACGAAAACTTAACTTTTCGCGGTTGATTCATGCAAACAAGCCTAGACCAAGCCGATCTCGCGCTGTTGCGCGCGCTGCAAGACGATGCGCGCCTGAGTACCGCAGAGCTTGGTGCTCGGCTCTCGATTTCGCAATCACCCGCTTGGCGGCGGCTCAAGCGGTTGGAACAGGAAGGCGTGATCGAGGGCTATCGCGCGGTCGTGAATCGAAAAAAGCTCGGGCTCTCGGTGTTCGCCATGGTGTTGATCGGCATGGAGCGACACGACGACGCCTCGGCGCGCAAATTTGAGAAGGCGGTGAGCGAGCTGCCTCAGGTGGTGCTCTGTCACGGCATGAGCGGACCGGAGGATTTTCTGCTGTTGGTGGTCGCCGAAGACTTAGACGATTACTCGAATACGTTACTCGGCAAACTGCGTAGTTTGCCTGGCGTGAAGTCGATCCGCACCAGCTTTTCGCTCAAAGCGATCAAGGACGAAGTCGCGATTCGGCTCGCGATCTAAACGCCACATGCATCGAGTAAAATGCGATAGCTTTCGTAGCTAATGCCCATTAAAAACTCGATTCTCGACTGCTTTTATTTAATGACGAGAAGAATGCTATTTTCTTCTGATTCGTTTCTTTATGCGGCGAAAAAACGAGAAGCCGCTAGCGACGCTCGCGATCAACCCTTTTTCTTCGCTTCGAGCGCGTCTACCTGTGCGCTGAGCGCATCGATCTGCGCGCGCAGTGCGTCGAGCATCTCGCGCTGAATATCAAATTCCTGCCGCGTGACGACATCGAGCTTGGCGAGTCCGGCCGCGAGAGTCGCGCGCAGGTTCTTCTGTAAATCCGCACCGGCGTTAGCCGACATGGCTTCGCGCAGTTGAGCAACAAGTTCGTCGAGAGTCATAGCTCACGAGTTTATCAATCCAGCCTTCGTCGTTCGCTGCCGATAACGGGGCGTGAGGAATTGTCACGCACCAAATCAGCACATCGCATTCATTGAAACTCGGATTTCGCATTAAATTGGTGCGAAATTGGTTGGATCATGCGCCCATGCGGTGGCACGACAGTTGCGAAATGACGACAGACGCTCAAAGGCACTTTCTTTCATCATTTACTGGGGTTTCCAATGTCCAATACTCGTTTCCGTCCTACGCTCGCCTCGCTCGCGGTCGCGAGCGCCGTGTTTGTATCGCTGCCAGCGCTTGCACAGACCGCTCCTGCACCAGCGGCCGCGCCTGCACCGGCGACTGCACCCGCGCCTGCGCCGACGCCCGAGCACACCTTCTCTGGCAATATCGGCGTTGCAAGTTCCTACATCTATCGCGGCTTGAGCCAGTCGAACTACAAGCCCGCCATCCAGGCCGGTCTTGATTACAGCCATGCGAGCGGTTTCTACGTGGGAACCTGGGCATCGAGCATTCGCTGGTTGAAGGACTTCGGCATCGCAAGCGGCAATGCAGAAATCGACATCTATGGTGGCTTCAAGAATTCGGTGGGCGATTTTGGCTACGACGTCGGCGTTTTGCACTACCAGTACACGGGTAGCGTGACACCGGGAGCGACCAACCCCGATACGACCGAGCTATACCTGGCGGGTTCGTACAAATGGGCGACCCTCAAATACTCGCATTCGCTCACCAACACGTTCGGCAATCCGGATTCAAAGAATTCGTACTACGTTGACTTCACCGCCACGATTCCGGTGATGGATAACGTAAATGTCATCGCACACGTCGGCTACTCCGGCTTTAAGGGTGTCACTAAAGACTTCGCGAGCTACACCGACGGCAAATTGGCCGCAACCTACGACTTCGGCAACGGCTTGACGCTCGAAGGTGGCGTGACCGGTACCGACGCCGACAAGACCTTCTACACGCCGCTTGGCAAGAAATTTACGGGTAAGACAACGCCGTATGGACTTCTCAAATACAGCAAAACCTTCTAAGTAAAGATAAGCGAGGAAAAGCATGAAACTCATCACGGCCATTATTAAACCGTTCAAGCTAGACGAGGTGCGCGAAGCCCTCGCGGGCGTGGGCGTGCAAGGCATTACGGTGACCGAAGTCAAAGGCTTCGGTCGTCAAAAGGGACACACCGAGCTCTATCGCGGCGCGGAATATGTGGTCGATTTTTTGCCGAAGGTGAAAGTCGAAGCCGCAGTGAAAACCGAGCTGGTCGAGCGTGCAATCGAAGCGATCGAAAAAGCCGCGAACACAGGCAAGATCGGCGACGGAAAAATTTTCGTCTTTGACGTCGAACAAGTCATCCGTATTCGCACCGGTGAAACCGGCGAAGACGCGCTTTAATCACGGGGATTGCAACAATGAAAATGCGTACTTTTCTCGCTGCGCTAATCGCAGCAAGCTCGATCGGGCTCTCACCGCTTAGCGTTGCGCAAGCGCCGACCACCGCGCCCGCGCCTGCGGCCGAGGTCAAACCAACCGATGCGGCAAAACCTGCGGAGGCTGCAAAGCCCGCTGAGGCCGCACCTGCCGCAGCCGCGCCGGCGGCCGCAGCACCCGCCGCAAAAGCACCTGAGCCCAACAAAGGCGACACCGCCTGGATGATGGTCTCGACCCTGCTCGTACTCATGATGGCATTGCCAGGGCTCGCGCTTTTCTACGGCGGTCTGGTGCGCTCGAAAAACGTGCTGTCCGTGCTTATGCAGGTGATGGTTGTGTTCTCGCTCGTCTCTGTGCTCTGGCTCGTCTACGGCTACAGCTTCGCGTTCACCGCAGGCAACCCGTATTTCGGCGGCACCGATCGTTTGTTTGGTAAGGGACTCTTCGACGCCGCAACCGGCGCATTTGCGATGGCCGCAACGTTTAGCAAAGGCATCGTCATTCCGGAGATCGTGTTCTTCGCATTCCAAGCGACCTTCGCGGGCATTACCTGTGCGCTGATCGTTGGCGCATTCGCCGAGCGCATGAAGTTCTCAGCCGTACTGATCTTCACCGTGATCTGGTTCACCTTCAGCTACGTGCCAATTGCCCACATGGTTTGGTTCTGGCCGGGTCCGGATGCCTACACCGACGCGAAACTGGTCGATGGTTTGAACGCAACTGCCGGCAAGATTTGGCAGTGGGGCGCACTCGACTTCGCAGGCGGCACCGTTGTTCACATCAACGCTGGTGTTGCAGGCTTGGTCGGTGCGTATCTCGTCGGCAAGCGTTTGGGTTACGGCAAAGAAGCGTTCCCGCCGCACAGCCTCGTGCTCACCATGATCGGCGCATCGCTGCTTTGGGTTGGCTGGTTCGGCTTCAACGCCGGTTCCGCGCTCGAAGCGAACAACACCGCCGGTCTCGCGTTTGCAAACACCTTCATCGCGACGGCCGCGGCGGTAATGTCGTGGATCTTCATCGAGTGGTTCTTGAAGGGCAAGCCCTCGATGCTCGGTGCCGCTTCTGGTGCTGTCGCTGGTCTGGTGGCGATTACGCCAGCTGCGGGTAACGTTGGTTTAATGGGCGCACTTATCATCGGCTTGCTTGCAGGTGTCGTCTGCTTCTGGGGCGTCACCGGACTCAAGAAACTGCTCGGCGCGGACGATGCACTCGATGTATTCGGTGTACACGCAGTCGGCGGCATCTTGGGCGCACTCTTGACTGGCGTATTCAATGCGCCAAACCTGGGTGGTCCTGGCTACGTCTCTGATTGGGTTACCGCCGGCGTCATCAAAGCCGCGGACTTCTCAATTGCCGGGCAACTGTGGATCCAGGCCAAGGGCGTGATGGTCACGGTCGTGTGGACCGCAGTCGTCGCCTTCATCGCCTTCAAGATTGCAGACTTGATCGTTGGTTTGCGTGTCAGCGATGACGAGCAACGCGAAGGTCTCGACATCGTGAGCCATGGCGAGACGGCATACAACCGCTAAGTTGTATGCACGCCGATCGATAAGTCAAAAGACTTACGTAAACTTTCCAAACTGTGTGAGCCCTTGCGGCTCACACAATCCGCGATTTCAGTCTCTTCCTCCTTTAGGAATCGCCGGTGAATCTGGAACCCGCTTCGGCGGGTTTTTCTTTTCCGGACGTCTGCAATCCGTTAAGCGTGGCGCACACCCGAAGCGACTGATGCTGCGCCAATCATCAGCTTGACGCGACTGGCAGAATCGCGAACGGCTGCCGAGTATCACGCTCTGGGGTTTTGCCCCAAATTTTTGCCGCGCTGTGGCATTGAAACATTGAGGCGATCCGGCCCGATGCGAACGATTCGAACGACACGCGAGCCCGCCGCCCGGCGCTATGATCGACAAGTATTCACGATTTAAACACAGAAAAAACGTGCTAACCCATGTTCATTCTGAATTGCAATTCTTTTTGCAACCTATATCGTAATTAATAAAAACGTACGATTTCCATCGTTTTTGTGAGGCGATACGTCAAACAGCCAGTTAAAAAGGATCGGAGCAAATCTATGAGTACTACCGCATTTCAAAACAAAGTCATCGTCATCACCGGTGCCTCTGACGGCATTGGTGCGGAGCTTGCGCGTCAACTCGCGGCGTTCAAACCGAAACTCGTGCTCGCGGCGCGGCGACGCGATGCGCTCGAAGTCGTTGCGAAAGCCTGCGAGGCGAAAGGCGCGCAGGTGCACGTTGTACCAACCGACGTGACGATTGAATCGCAGTGCCGCGCACTGATCGACGAGTCGGCGAAGCACTTCGGCGCAATTGACATGCTCGTGAACAATGCGGGCGTTTCGATGCACGCAAATTTCGAAGACATCGAGAGCACGGATGTCTACGAAAAACTCATGCGCATCAATTTGATGGGCAGCATCTGGCCGACCCACGCGGCGCTACCGCACTTGAAAACATCGAAAGGCCAGATCGTTGCCGTTGCATCAATTGCGAGCCTGGTCGGCGTGCCGGGGCGCACGACGTACTGCGCGACCAAATTTGCACAAACCGGATTTTTCGAAGCGCTGCGCATCGAGGTCGAGCCTCAAGGAGTTCACGTCTGCGCGATCTACCCCGGCGTCGTCGCCACCGAAATTCGTCGCAACGGCTGGAACGCGAAAGGCGAAACGGCCGGGGTTTCGGGTGTGAAAGAGGAAGGCGCAATGAGCGTTGAAGAATGCGCTTCGCTCATCGTGCATGCGATGGCGACACGAAAGCGCGAAGTGGTGATGACCGCGAAGAGCAAGCTCGCGCGATGGCTTAAATTGATCGCACCGACAGTGGTCGATAACCTTGCGCGCAAGGCGCTCGCGAAGAAGCACTGAACAAACTGCGGGAGCGTCCCCGCCTGCGCTGGGACGCTTCTACCGTTTCCTCTCGCGCATCCGCTTCGCGCGCGCCCACACAGGGCGCAGCCAGAGAAGGTGTACCAAGAAATAGCTGACGATGCCGAGCGACAACCCGAGCACCGGCAAACCTACAAGAAGCGGCATGCCAAGCGCTTCCACCCACATCTGGAATGCCCCCCACCAGTCACCGTTCGGATTTTCAAGCTTCGGTATTGGACGATGACCTGGCACCAGCAAGTCGCCAATGTAGTAAGCCACGATATAGAGAGGTACGATGGTGAATGCGTTGTTGTACCAACCGACGACGGTGGCGGCGACGATGTTGCCGCGCATCAATACGCAGAGCACGAACACAAAGATCACCTCGATCTGCGTCGGAATCACGCCGAGCGTAACGCCAATTGCAACCCCGATCGCCAGCGGATAGCGGCGAAACGAAAGCAGCTCGTGCGAATCAATCCACGGCTTCATCCATGCGAGCCAGCGGCGCTCGAATTGATTAAGCACACGCGGTTCGATGGAGGCAAGCCAGCGGCGCAGTTTCATGGACGTATTTTGCGCGAAAGCGTTGGGCGGCTCAAAACCCGAGTGCGTTGACGGTTCGAGCTTCTTGCCTTGCCCGTAAGCGCCACTGGTGGAATACGTGCGACGCGAATGCGAACGGATTGCGAACGAGCCCTGCGCTCACCCTGTTTTCCATTCGAGAGTCGGTCGGCGACGACGGCGTGGGATCGACGGGCGAACCCAATCGTCAATCGGTTCTTGCGTCCAAATCGACAGCGCAAACACTTCGCGGGTGGTGCGATCTTT
>JAAFJI010000014.1 GCA_013298045.1 Betaproteobacteria bacterium | reverse complement strand
GCGCGAGCGCGAGTGAGCCTGCTTGCAACGCGGTTTTCGCCGACAGTGGTCGGAAGCCAGAAAAAGAAAGGTTCGTTAACATTCGAGATCCTGATGTTGGCGGAGATGACCAATCGTCGACCGGGCGCGATAGCTGTTTCGGTCAAACTGACCTTGCAGGGATGCGTCCGCTCCCCAAACTTGAGAAATTACATGAAGATTGTGCAGCGAGCCCGCTGATTTGGCAAGTAAATGGCGCTTTTACCGATTCTTGAATACCCCGATCCGAGGCTAAAACGCATCGCATCCCCAGTCACCGTGTTTGACGCTGGGCTCAAACAGCTCGTCGCCAACATGGCCGAGACGATGTATGCAGCGCCTGGTATTGGCCTCGCCGCGACCCAGGTTGACGTGCACAAGCGCGTTATCGTGATCGACGTGTCGCAAGACAAGTCGGAGTTAAAGGTCATCGTCAACCCGGAAATTGTCGCGGCGAGCGGCGAAACCATGGCCGAAGAAGGCTGCCTGTCGGTGCCCGAGTACTACGACAGCGTTCGCCGCGCGGCCAATGTGACTTTGAAAGCCCAGGACGCGGCGGGTGATACCTACACCCTCGAAGCCGATGGTCTGCTTGCAGTGTGCATACAGCACGAAATGGATCATCTGCAAGGCAAGCTCTTCGTCGAGCATCTCTCGCAACTTAAGCAAATGCGCGTTAAAACGAAAATGAAGAAGCGTCATCGCGAAATGGATCGCAACTAACGCGCGTATTGCCCTAGGATTTCTCATTGAGAGTCATTTTTGCCGGAACTCCAACCTTTGCGTCGATTGCGCTCAATGCGTTATTTGATAGGGCATTTGATGTTGTAGCTGTATACACGCAACCTGATCGCCCGGCCGGACGCGGAATGAAGCTCTCGGCGTCGCCAGTGAAGCTTGCGGCGCTGGCGCGCGGCGTGCCCGTGCTGCAACCGGCGAGCCTCAAGGCGGCGGACGCACAAGCCGAGCTCGCCGCGTTGCGCCCCGATTTATTGATCGTTGCCGCCTACGGGCTGATCCTGCCGCAAGCGGTGCTTGATATTCCCCGTTTGGACTGCCTCAACATTCACGCATCGCTCTTGCCGCGCTGGCGCGGAGCCGCGCCGATTCAGCGGGCGCTCCTCGCGGGCGACGCCGAAACCGGGGTTTGCATCATGCAGATGGAGGCGGGGCTCGACACCGGTCCGGTCCTGCTCGAGAGGCGTCTCACGATCTCGCACGATGAGACCGCCGGGACGCTGCACGACCGCTTGGCAGCGCTCGGCGCTGAAGCGATCGTCGAGGTCGCAACGCGTCTGCGCGCGGGCGAGGCAGTGCCCGCACAACCGCAACCGGGCGAAGGTGCGACCTATGCATCAAAGATCGGCCCGGAGGATGCGATGATCGACTGGACGCAGGACGCCCGGCAAATCGAGCGTGCGATTCGCGCCTTCGACCCGGTGCCCGGGGCGTGGACGCTGTGGCAAAGCAAAAAGTTAAAACTCTGGCGGGCGAGCGCGTCGATGCCGCAGAACTTGACCGTGAGCGCCGCACGGGCTCTTGAAGACGCACGACCAGGTCAGGTTCTGGCCTGCGACCAGCGCCTGTGGGTTGCCTGTGGCCAAGTCGGCAGCGCCGAAAAGTCAGTGCTCGCCATCTCGGAAATTCAACGACCAGGCGGAAAGCGCATTCCGGCGGTGGCTTGGCTCGGCGCAGCGCAGGCACCTAAAGCCGGGGATTGCCTGGGTTAATAGCCTTATCGCGTTTCGCCGCATTCAATATAATCTGCACGAAAGCGAACCGACGTGTTGCTAGCGAGCAAAAACGATCTCACGTTCAAGTTAAATACGGCATCGACCAAAAGTGCTGTCAATAGCTATTGCCGCACAATCTCTGTCGGCTGCACCCAGATCCAATCCGAACCTTCGGCGATGACCGTGTTTGCCTCGTATTTGCGACCGGTGCCAACCGCTTCGTAAACCGAACCAGCGCTGTAATCCTGCGTGGCCACGATCCAGCTTTGATCCATGATCGGCCGACCGAAAAACGCGCCCTTGAGCCGCAGCACCTTAAATGGGGTGCTGGTAGAAAGCGTCGTTGTCGCGCCGTAGAGGTTTGGCTTCGAGCGCAGCACACGAAGTTCGATGGAGTCGGCTTCACGAGTAAGCACCTGCAAACCTAATTCGATGTGGCCGGCGGGCAGTTTGAGCAGGCGCACGACCATCGCCAACTGCCACCCGTCTTTGGATTCGTCCTCGGCAATCGCGGCCACGTCGCGCAGCCGGATGTTCTGCCCAGTCGCGCTGGGAATCACACACCGATAGCCGGTGTCGCTTCGATCGCGTAGGTGCCAAAACTGCAAATCGATCTTTGAGGTCTCGGGCGGCAAATCTCGACGCAGTCGCTTCATCGTCGATTCGCGCAACAAGCCGAGGGTTTGAATTTCGTGTGCGTCAGCATAGCCATAGCTTTCGCCCTCGATTGAGCCGACCAGGGAGCCGGGATCGAACGCGAGCGCAATTGCACAGCGCTGCAAGCCATAGACCGCCGCCAGGCGACCACGATCGGTGTTTCTCTGGCTCGCGCGCTCAAGCGGTTTGAAATCCGGATCGATCCGCAGCACTGCAGAGCGCAAGGCATTGATCGACGCAGTCATCGAATTGCCCTGAGTTTGCGTACTCGCGCTGGTGTCGCGTTCGGCCTGATCGAGCCAGCCGGTCATCCGCTGATAAATCGCCGAGGTGTCGCAGAAAAGAAAGTGCCCGCCCTGTGGCACCGAATGCCTCGGTTGCAACCCCTCGGAGCCCGAAAGATCCACGACGAACCCGCCATCGGCGGCTGGGCGCGCGGTCATTCGTGCGTCGTACGACATCTCCACGAGTTTGTCCCAGAGCTGACGGGTCTGCACCGGAACGTAGGAGCCCGCGTTGCCCAAACGCAACAGAAGTAGCGTCACATATGCCCGCGCCGCGTATTGCGGCTGTCCATCGGCGGATTCGGCAATCGGCCGATGATCTAGCCCAAGCTCGCACATGCGCTTGAACTGCTGGTTCAACTCGCGCCAGTTGCCCGGAATCCATTCCTCATGTCGATACAGACGGTAGCGATAGCCCATCGCCCGGTAGTGGATATGCCCAACTGCGACGCGCGCGAGCACATTGGCAAGCTTGGGATTCGCGCCCGTTGTTGCCGATTGCAGGGCAAGTCGGTAGGCATCGGCAAAGCGCATCGCCCATTCGTAGCCCGCCTCCCAGAGACGGTTGCGCAGGGAATGCGCCTGCGAAGAAGCGGCAAGAAAATCCCGCTCCAGTCGAAGCGTCGTTTCGACCAATAACCGATCTAGCTCGACCAGCGGCGAGGGGTCGAGTTCGTCGCCGCCTTCGATCTCCGCAGAATACGAGCGCAGCAGCTCGCTTACTTTTTCGGCCGCGGTGAAAACGTCGCGGTCGAGTGCAGCGGCAAACTTTCGCGCCCCCGAGGTTGAACCCAGCGGGCGCTGATCGGTCAGAGATGTGAGCCAGCGCAGCATGTTTTCGGTCTGTCTTGGTTGTATCGTTCTTGTGTCTACGAAACATACAATACCGCGCTTACACCCTCGCAGCAAGCATTGCCTCGTTAATGCGCATTGTCGCGCATTCACCCTTTTCATGGAAGTCATCTCGATGTTTTTCTCATCCCGCAACCGATTCCGATTGACCGTACTTGGCGTGCTGGTGCTCGGCGCAGCACTCGCATCTGCCCAGCCCGCAGCGGAAAAACCAACCGGCGGCAGCGCAACCCCAACGGCGGCAGCAAGTGTCAAGCCGACGACTACGGCAGCCAAGGTCACGGTCATCGAGAGAAAAATCGGTGAAGGTCCCGCTGCCGCCAGTGGCGAGCCGGTGCTGGTGCACTACACCGGATACCTGTTCGATGCGAGCGCGCTGGATCAAAAGGGCAAGGCGTTCGATTCGTCGCTGAAACGCCCCGCACCCCTCGGCTTCATCATTGGCGCGGGTCGCGTCATCAAAGGCTGGGACGAAGGCATCACCGGCATGCAAGTCGGCGGTCAACGCACATTGATCATCCCGCCGGAGAAGGGTTATGGCGAGCGCGGCGCGGGTGCGACCATCCCGCCCAACTCAACGCTCGTATTCGACGTTGAGCTAATGGGCATCATTGGCAAAACGCAGAACCCGAAGGCCGAGCCCTCGCCATACGTTCCGGCCAAAAAAGAACCCGCTGCGAAATAGCGATGCTTCGAAACGCCCAGACCCCGATCATGCGGCGCGAAAGCTACGCACCACCCGCCTTCTGGATTGACCGGATCGAGATCGAGCTCGATCTCGAAGCGCGCCACACACGCGTGAAAACGACGCTGCATTTCCGGAAGAACACGACGGCGCTGGAAACCACGCTCACGTTGCTTGGCGAAAGGCAGACGCTCCTGTCTGTCGCGCTCGACGGCAAAGCTCTCACCGCAAGCGACTACACGCTCACCGATTCGTTGCTCGCAATCGCCGACGCCCCGATTGCGGGTGTTCTCGTGATCGAGTCGGAAATTGATCCCGAAGGCAACCTCGCGCTCGAAGGCTTGTATCTCACGAGCGACGTGTTCTGCACGCAGTGCGAAGCCGAAGGGTTCCGGCGCATTACGTATTTTCCGGATCGTCCCGATGTGCTCTCGGAGTACATGGTTACGATTCGTGCCGACAAGCGCTCGTACCCCGTGCTCTTGTCGAACGGTAATCTTGTTTCAACGCGCGATCTCGATAGCGCTCGCCACGAAGCCGTCTGGCACGATCCGCACAAAAAGCCATCGTATCTCTTCGCGCTCGTCGCCGGCGACATCGACAAGATCAGTGACACGTTCACGACGATGTCGGGGCGTAAGGTTCTGCTCGAAATTTATTCGACGACCGCAAACTTGCCGCGCTGCACTTGGGCGATGGAATGCCTAAAAGCCTCGATGAAGTGGGACGAAGAGGCGTACGGTCGCGAATACGATCTCGATCGTTTCATGATTTATGCGGCGGACGATTTCAACATGGGCGCGATGGAAAACAAAGGGTTGAATATCTTCAACTCGCGTTATCTGCTCGCCGACAAAGACATCGCAACCGACGCCGATTTCGAGACGGTGGACGCGATTGTTGCGCACGAATACTTCCACAACTGGAGCGGCAATCGTGTGACCTGTCGCGATTGGTTTCAGCTCTCGCTCAAAGAAGGTTTCACCGTTTTCCGCGAACAGCAATACAGCGCGTTTCGCGGCTCGCCGGAAGTCATTCGCATCGCCGAAACCGCCTTCATGCAAGCGCATCAGTTTCCGCAAGACGCGGGGCCGATGGCGCATCCCGTGCGCCCTGATGAATACGAAGCAATCGACAATTTCTATACGGTGACGGTGTACGAAAAGGGCTCGGAAGTGATTCGCATGATGCGCACTTTGCTTGGTGCGGAGGCGTATCGCAAAGGTTGCGATCTTTACTTCGAGCGACACGATGGCACAGCCGCAACTTGCGATGATTTCGTTGCCGCGATGGAAGCGGCGAGCGGCAAAGATTTATCGCAATTCAAGCGCTGGTACACACAGGCCGGAACGCCGGCGATTGGAGCGAAGGAGCACTACGATGCGAGAGCGAAACGTTATTCGCTGACGCTTACGCAAAACACGCCACCAACGCAGGGGCAACCGGTGAAGTTGCCGATGGTGGTGCCAGTGTCGGTCGCGCTCGTCGAACCCTCACGCGCTCCCTCGCATGAACGCGTACTCACACTTTCGGAACCATCACAAACGTTCTCGTTCGAGAATGTTGCGAGCGAGCCAACGCCGTCGCTTTTGCGGGGTTTCTCGGCGCCGGTTCGCGTCGATTTCGATTACAGCGTCGCTCAACTTGCAACGCTCGCCACGCACGACACCGACGGCGTGGTGCGCTGGCAAGCGATGCGCGATTTGTCCCTGCGCGCGTTCAATGAGACGCACAATGGCAACGCAACCGCAATGTTGGCGAAGTGCGTCGGTGAGTTGCTCGCAAATTACGAAAGCGATCCGTCTTTGCTCGCTCAACTCCTGAGTTTCGCGAGCGAAGACGAACTCGCGGAGCGTGTGACGGTGATAGACGCTGAAGCCATCGCCAATCGACGTGGAACGTTGATCGCACATGTCGCGAGCGCAAATCGTGACGCATTGCTTGAGCGCTACACGCGCGAACGCGCAGCGCTCGCGGGTCGTCCGTACAACATGCACGCGAAGGACGCTGCGCATCGCGCGCTCGCCGCGACGACGCTTTGCCTCGCCAATGCACAAACAACGACGCAGTCGATCTCGTTTGCAAAAACACTTTTTGACACTGCCGATAACTTAACCGATATCGAAGCCGCACTCCGCGCGCTGCGCGACGTCGCCTGCCGTAAACGTGAAGCAATGTACACCGCGTTTCACGACCAATGGCTGGACGAAGCGACGATGCTCAATCGCTGGTATACGTTCGAAGCGACTTCTCGCATCGGCGACGCGCGCGCAGCGCTCTCACGTGTGCATACGTTGCTCGCGCACCCGAAGTTCGACAACAAAAACCCAAATCGAGTGCGTTCGGTCGTGCAGCAATTCGCAACGAACCACTGGCGAGGGTTTCACGCTGCGGACGGTTCGGGCTATGAGTTCATCGCCGACCAAATCATTGCTTATGACGCGAACAATCCCTCGCTCGCCGCGCGATTCTGCAACGCGTTCTCGCGCTGGAATCGATTCGAGCCGAGGGCGCGCGCGTTGCAAGAGCGTGCATTGAGGCGCATTGGGGCGGTTGAGAGACTCTCACCGAACGTTGCGGAGTGGATTGAGAAGACGTTGGCGGTCGCGTAACGTCTCGTGGCGTCATCCCGACGCAGGCCGGGATCCATGGTGCCGGGTCGCGACACCTAGTTCACCGAAACCAACCGCCAGAGGGCGCAGGCTGGGCGGAAGCACTCTTCGGCTCAACGATAAGCGTTTGCAACGACGGATCCCGGTCTACGTCGGGATGACGCAAATCAATAATCTGCGTTAATCCTCGCAAAAACCGCTTGTTGCATCGAAAATACATTTCGTGAAACACTCCGCCGCCGCCCCGTACCTTGAAATCCTCGCCACGCATGAGCCGTTCTCGGAGATGAGCGCGGCGGATCGTGAGGATTTGCTCGCGAACGCCAAGGTGAGTTATCACGGTCCACGCGAAACTTTGATCGCGGCAAATTCGAAAGCCAACGAATGCTGGATCGTGGTGTCAGGTCGCGTGCGCGGCGAACGCAGTGATGACAAATCGATTGGCGCGCTCGAACTCACCGTCGGCGAGATGTTTCCAATCGGCGCATTGCTCACGGCGCGTCCCGTAATTTCGCATTTCTTCGCCGAAGACGAAGTGTTCGCGCTGCGTGTACCTGCGAACGATTTTCTTGCCGCCGTCGATCGCTCGCACACGCTCGCCGATTTCTGCGATCGGCGGCTCACTTACCTGCTTGAACGCTCGCGCAAAGCCTTGCAAGCGAGCTACGTGGCCGAAGGCTCCGCCGAGCAACAGCTCCCACGCACTTTAGCTAATTTAATCAGGCGAGAGCCGATAACAACGTCAGTATCAAGTTCTACCAAAGAAGCTTTGTTCGCCATGCAATCGAAGGCAATTGGATCGATTGTTGTTGTCGATTCAGATCAAAAACCAGTGGGTATTTTCACGGAACGTGACGTGATTCCGCGTATCGTGCTTGCGGGCGCAAACATCGATTCGCCGATCACAACGGTCGCAACCTCGCCCGTGGCCACCCTGCCGGAAACCGCAACGGCGGTTGACGCCGCACTCCTGATGGCCGAGCGCGGATTTCGTCACGTCGTGGTCGTCGATGCAAACGGCGCGTTGAAAGGCGTGGTCTCGGAGCGCGATCTGTTCGCCCTGCAACGTCACACGCTCACCGGCGTCAGTGGCGCGATCGGTCGCGCAAATTCGGTGGCGCAGCTCGCGGTGTGTGCGAGTGATGCGCGACAGCTCGCGCGCAACCTGATTGCGCAAGGCGTCGAATCGCTCACCATGACGCGCTTCGTGTCGCGGCTCAACGATCAAATCGCCCAGCGTTTGGTCAGCATGGCGGCGACGTATCACGGCATTCGCGAAAGCGATCTTTGCTGGATCGCGCTTGGCAGCGAAGGCCGCCACGAGCAAACGATTTCCACCGACCAAGACAACGCGCTCATCATCGCAGATGGCGCATATCACGACGCCAACGCGACCAACCACGATGCGATAGCGACCTTCGCGAAAGAGGTCAACGATTCGCTTGCGCAATGCGGCTTTCCGCTCTGCAAAGGCAACATCATGGCGAGCAATCCCGAGCTCGCGCTCGACGCGCGCGCATGGGAAGCGCGTTTCGTCGAATGGATTGATCGCGGCGATCCACAGAGTTTGTTGCAAGCGAATATCTTCTTCGATTTGCGCGCGATTTGGGGCGCAACGCAACTTGCGCGCGAGCTGCAAACGCGCATCCTTCAAACCGCCGCGTTCAATCAGCGCTTCTTGAAACAACTCTCCGACAACGCACTTTCGACCGAACCGCCGCTCAACTGGCTTGGCAATTTGAGTGCGACTGCGGAAGTGAACGGCAAACAAGTCATCGACTTGAAGAAGTTCGGCGTGCGCCCATTTGTCGATGCTGCGCGCGTGCTCGCGCTCGCGCACGAAGTGGTCGCGACCAACACGGTAGAACGATTGCAAGCGCTCGCAGAAAAGGGCAAAGTGCAATCCAACGAAGTGCGCGAATGGACCGATGCGTTCGGTTTCCTGCAAAGCCTTCGCCTACGCGCGCAGGAGAAAAACCAAGTGCCCGACATGCCGAATGCGGTTGCCATCGACCAACTTTCGCCGATGGACGCCCGCATTTTGAAGGAGTGCTTCCGGCAAGCGCGCAAGTTGCAGCAGCGATTGCAGGCGGATTATCCGTGAGAGACTTTGATCTCTACCTCTGGTAGAGGTCGGCGCGAAGCGCCGGGTGAGGGAAAAAGCTCAAACTATGCTCAACTGGTTCCGCAAATCCACAAGCACGGCGCAGAGCGACCGCTGGATCGCGCTCGATCTCGAAACCACCGGTCTCGATCCGGCAACCGATCGCATCATCGAAATTGGCGCGATTGCGATACATCGCGGCGAGATCGTGCTGCATGACTACTTCCATCGCGTACTCGCCGAGAGCGGAAAAGTCACTGCAGCGAACCGCGTGATTCATGGCGTCACCGCAAAGGAGCAATACGATGGTGCCGCGCTCAACGAAGCGCTCGATGCCTTACTTGTTTGGATGGCAGACGCACCCTTCGTCGGCTTCTTCACCGACTTCGATGTGAAATTCTTGCGTACTGCACTCGCAGGGCATACGAACAAGGCCACCGCAAAAGCGTTTGCGGCGAGCAACATCGACATGCAACGCATCGCACCGGCAGCGTTCCCAAACGTGAAAGCGAAGTCACTCGGCGAGTGGAGCGCCGCACTCAAGTTACCGATCAAGAAACAGCATCGCGCAGTCGCCGATGCACTTGCCACCGCGCATTTGGCGCAACGCGTGCTCGCAACCTTGCCAAACGACAAGCGGACGTTTGCTGAATTGCGACGCCTCGAAAGTGTGGCGAAATGGTCAACGTAAAATCGGTTGCATGAGTGCTCCTTCTTACCCCACGTTTCGCATGCGTCGCATGCGCCGCGATGCGTTCACGCGCGACATGATGCGCGAGACTTCGCTCTCGGCGGCGAATCTCATCTGGCCGGTGTTCGTGATCGAAGGCGAGAAGCGCACGATGGCGGTCGATTCGATGCCGGGTGTTGAGCGCATGTCGATCGACGTGCTCATCGAACGTGCGAAAGAAGCCGCCTCGCTCGGCATCTTCGCGATCGCATTGTTTCCCTACATCGAGAGCGAGAAAACGCCGTACGCCGAAGAAGCGCACAATGCAAACGGCCTAATTCCGCGCGCGATTAAAGCACTCAAAGCACACGTGCCCGACATCGGCGTCATTACCGATGTCGCGCTCGATCCGTACACC
Source organism: Betaproteobacteria bacterium (assembly GCA_013298045.1). Taxonomy (GTDB): domain Bacteria; phylum Pseudomonadota; class Gammaproteobacteria; order Burkholderiales; family Casimicrobiaceae; genus Casimicrobium. The sequence goes on along the minus strand of JAAFJI010000014.1, from coordinate 19,189 downwards.
TCGCACGGCCAGGATGGTTTGATCGACGATGCGGGCTACATATTGAACGATGAAACGGTTGCCGTGCTCATTCAACAAGCGCTCTCGCATGCTGTAGCGGGTGCCGATTTTGTTGCGCCTTCGGACATGATGGACGGGCGCATCGGCGCGATTCGCGAGGCGCTTGACGAGTCCGGCTACTTTCAAACAAAAATCCTCGCCTACAGCGCGAAATTCGCGAGCAATTTCTACGGCCCGTTTCGCGATGCCGTCGGCTCTGCGACCTTCCTCGGCAAAAGCAGCAAAGACACCTATCAACTCGATTTCGGCAACAGCGACGAAGCGATGCGCGAATGCGCGCTCGACGTCGCCGAAGGTGCCGACATGCTCATGGTCAAACCAGGGCTGCCGTACCTCGACATCCTCGCACGAGTGAAAGACGAATTCAAGATGCCGGTCGCCGTTTATCAAGTGAGCGGCGAATACGCAATGCTGCGCGCTGCCGCGCAGAACGGTTGGCTCAATTACGAGAAGTGTTTGATGGAAACCTTGATTGCGTTTCGTCGCGCGGGCGCGAGTGCGATCTTGACCTACGGCGCAATGGATGCAGCTCGGTTAATGAACGAAAAATAAGCGTACGGCTTTTTTATCTTATGCCCTATGGAATATGGCATTAGCGCAAATTTGTTTATTAATTGAGCGTTTTTAATTCGTCCTAAATATTCATAATTTACTGGGCGATACCGTCAAAAGATTATTTTATTTAAATTGGCACAGCACTTCGCACTCACGTCTATGAATACGACTCTTTTCACTGCCCGAAATTTAGGCAATCCAGACGTCGATTTCCCAAAGCCGGAGCGTTTGCTCGTCGGCAACCCTAAGCGCGAAACCTGGAACGCGATTGACGCGCCGCTCGCTGCATCAAAAATCTACAGCGGCACATGGCGTTGCGAACCCGGCAAATGGAAGATCGTGTTCGGCGCGACGGAGCACGAAGTCTTCACCGTGCTCGAAGGTCGCTGCCGCGTGCACGACGACGATGGCAATTTTCAGGAAATCGCCGCTGGTGAGTCGATTCACATCCCGCCAAATTTCAACGGCGCGTTTGAAGTGCTGGAAACCGTGACGAAGTCGTACGTGATCGTCGAATAGCGAACGCGAACACCGCACGCCAACGAATCGGTGTGCGGTGTTCGAATCGCCACTCGCGTTCAGCGCAAACGTGAATCGCTCGACAAACCGTCGCGCAAGAATGCCATCTGATCGGCGACGATGTGCTCCGCACGCGCTTGCAGGATCAAGTCCTCCCAGCGCGACGGGACATACGGCACGTAGAGCAGCGGCATTCGCGCTTCTTCAGGCGTTTTTGCACCCTTGAGCTGATTGCAGGTGCGGCAAGCGCTCACCACGTTAGTCCACGTATCTGCGCCACCACGACTCACCGGGATCACATGCTCGCGCTCGAGATTCGCTTCACCAAAAAGACCGCCGCAGTAAGCACAAACACGGCGGTCGCGCTTGAATAGTTTGTGGTTGTGGCGCGTTAGGCGCGGCGTGGATGCAAGCAGTTTTCCTGCGACCGACGCTCCGTGAATCGCGATGATCGGTGCAATGGTGATCTTCGAACGCGAGCCGTCATGGCGACGGCCACCACGATACGTTGCAAGGTCAACGCCGAGTTCGTAAGCGACGCTTTGCGCCGCGTAGTAGCTCGCCGCTGCCTCCATCGAAATCCACGATTCGGGGACACCGCTGATGTCGAGTTTCAGCACTCGCACGATCACTCTCCAAGTTGAAAACAGAAGAACAACCCGCGATCGCAGTGAAAGAAAATGGGGTGCACGATCGGACTCGAACCGATACCCACCGGAATCACAATCCAGGACTCTGCCATTGAGCTACGCGCACCGTAGAAATTTGGTGCGCCCGGTCGGACACGATCCGACAACCTATCCCTTAAAAGGGGATTGCTCTTCCAATTGAGCTACGGACGCATAGGAATTGGTAGACCTGGATGGGAACGATCCATCGACCGACACCTTATGAGGGTGTTGCTTCACCACTGAGCTACAGGGCTACGGAAAACGGTTGGCGAATCAGTACGGAATCGAACCGCAAACCTCCGGTTTTGGAGACCGGCGCTCTATCCGCTTGAGCTACTGACTCGTGGCTCCCCGAGCACGGATTGAACGTGCGATGGCCTCATTAACAGTGAGGTGCCTTACCGCTTGGCGATCGGGGAATGACTTAAAGTGGCACGCCCGACAGGATTCGAACCTGTGGCCTCCAGCTTCGTAAACTGGCGCTCTCACCCATTGAGCTACGGACGCAGTGAATTGGACGCGCGAGCCGGATTTGTTCGCTTCGCGAATCCCTCGCGTTGCGAGGGACCGCCGCAAGCGACGTCCTGCGCTCGCTTCGCTCGCTGGTGAACCGGCGATTCACAGTTTTGCAAACTGCTGCATTAAACCTCTCTGCCATCGCGCGAAACTGGTCGTCGATCTTGGGAACGATCCAAGGACCTTCCGCTTATCAAGCGGATGCTCTGCCTCTGAGCTAATCGACGAAAAACTGGTACCCGCCCGGAGATTCGAACTCCGACCGCACGGCTTCTAAGACCGTCGCCTCTTCCATTTGGGCTAGGCGGGCGTGACTGGTGTCCCCAGCGCGATTTGTTCGCTGCGCGAATCCCTCGCAAGCTCGGGACCGCCACTGCGTGACGTCCTGCGCTCACTTCGTTCGCTGGTGAACGCGCATCACGCGAGGTTTAAGTCCGCCCTGTCTACCGTTTGCACCACAGGGACTTGTAATTGGTGCATCGCCTCCGATTCGAACGGCGAACATCCTGCGTTTGAAGCAAGCGCGTCTGCCGATTGCGCCAGCGATGCGAGAGAGAGTGGCGACGCGTGCGGGGATCGAACCCGCGACTTCCTACTAGACAGGCAGGCACTCGTACCGCTGAGTTAACGCGCCGATGAAACACTGGCAGGGGATGCAGGTTTTGTTCGCTACGCGAATTCCCCGCGTAGCGAGGAACCGCCGCAAGCGGCGTCCTGCGCTCACTTCGTTCGCTGGTGAACCTGCGACATCCGCAGTCAAAGTGCGGTGTTCTTCCAGCTGAACTAATCCCCAACGGAAATGGTGGAGCATCCGGGTAACGCTCCCGGCGCACCTTGCTTGCAAGGCGAGGTTGAGCTCTTGCTCATGCCCCAATTGTGATTGGCACTTCGTGCGGGAATCGAACCCGCGTTACCGGATAGAAAGTCCAGTGTCCTGACCGCTAGACGAACGAAGCAAAAAGTGATGGTGCCGCCGCGTGGCGTCGAACCACGCCCCTCTGCGCTTCAAACAGACGCTTCCACACGGTTAGCTTCGGCGGCAATGGTTGCGGGAGCGTGACTTGAACACGCGACCTCTGGCTTATGAGACCAGCTATCTTCCAACTGATATATCCCGCAATGACTGGCGGAAGATGAGCGATTCGAACGTTCGCGCCTCTTAGCGAGACCGACGGTTTAGCAAACCGCGCCGTTGAACCAGCTCCGGCAATCTTCCAAAAGATGGTCAGGGTGGTTGGACTTGAACCAACGACCTCTCGGTTCCAAGCCGAGGACTCTGCGCAGACTGAGCTACACCCTGGAGAAACTTTGCATACGCAAGCGCTCGCGCAGTTGATGCAAGAACACTTGAGTATGGAGCGTCTCTTTCTTCAAGAGACGCTCTGCGATCGCGAATTGTTAAAGAGCATTTGTTTTGTTCGAATCGCAACGCTGTACCGTCGCTCACGTGAATTCACCGGCGAATTCCTGCAGCACGGCTCGGGATACGCCCGACGCACTCGACCGATCTTGCGAGCGGTCGGCAACGACACAGCGTTGCAATCCAATGGAAAACGTCGACTAAACGGCTGCGACGGCGCATTGCGTCGTTGTCGTCTCGCTCGTATACGTTGAGTACATGTCGCAAGCCGACGCCTCGCACTGCGTCCGTCTCGCTCGTTTATCGAGCGTCTTCCAAAAAACAAAAAGCCCGGAGATCTTTCGAATCGTCCGGGCTTTTTGGGAATGAACGTGGGGTTACACGATCATCTCCAAAATTCTCGGACGCATAGGCGACGGATCCTCTGCACAGAGCGCAAAAAAGGACTCATGAGCTTGCAATCGACTCTGCGGTTTGCACCACAGCATCGCGCAAACGCGCGAAACCATCGGTATGCCGGCTGATCGCTTGAGCGTAGTGAGTGGATAACTGCGATTCATGATTGAAAGTTTCCATATCCTAAAACAAAGGGGTCTATTGCAACGCCCCACTGCCGACTTCGTTGACTCGACGCGCAGACGATAGTGCTGCTACGTTTTGCTCGGCTTCGAAGCGCGTGACAGTGGTTCCGTCACTGTTTAGAATTGTAAACACTGTTGACACAGTATGTCAACAGTGTTGACAAACCTAATCGAAAGAGCGCGTTGCGAAAATGCCACAAACGCCCGACATGCACACAGTCCGCCGCGAGAATCTGCTCGCACTGATCCGGGAATTTGCGCAGGCGCGGATCGCTTCGGGCGAGCAAAGCAACGGCACAGAGCGAGCGTTTGCCGAGCATTTGCAAATGAGCAAATCGCTCTTGAGTCATATCAAGTCAACTCGTCCGATCAGCGATGCGATTGCGCAACAAATCGAAGCTCACTGCAAAAAATCGAGCGGTTGGCTGAGTTTGGTGCATACGAAAACTGATGTCCGACCAGCACCTGGCGAGGAAGTGTTCGTCGCGCAAGTCCGCGCCGTCTATCGCGCACTGGATCGCGACGGTCGGGCGCGATTGAAGCGCGAGTTTCAGCGTATCGCAAGTTGAGACGCGTCCGCACGAGCCACCGCATGAACGCGTCGATCAAGTGGCTGATGAAAGACCGAGCTGCTCCGCCAATGCGCCCGAGAAATCCGGTACGCATTCAATCAAATGCGAAGTATTCGGCAACGCCCGCACCTGCGCTTCAGTCAATGTTGTCGTAATCGCCACGCAACGCATTCCCGCGCGATACGCGGCTTCAATCCCCGCTGGCGTATCTTCAAACACGATACAGCGCGCGGGCTCAATGCTCATCTTCTCCGCGCAACGCAGAAAAATTTCAGGATCGGGTTTTCCGTTTTTCACGTCTCCGCCGCCGACGATCACTGGGAAGTGTTCATGCAAATTCATGCCGCCGATCACGAGATCGATGTTCTCGGGCGGCGCGGCGGTGCCAAGTGCGGTCTTCACGCCTTGCACGCGAGCGCGTGTAAGCAATTCGATCGCACCTGGCATCACTTTCATGTGCTGGCGGTAGCAATCGCGATAAAGCGCTTCTTTCCGTCCTGCAAGCACTCCGAGTTCAGCAGGAGAAAGATCGCGCCCTAGCAAGCGCGGAAAAATTTCTTTGTTGGTAAGCCCCGCCGACCAAGTAAAAAACTCGAAGCGATCGACCGTGACGCCGAGTTCGGGGAACATCAGCTCCCACGCCTTTTCGTGGTATGGCATCGAATCGACGAGCGTGCCGTCCATGTCGAAAATCAGCGCGTCGATAAGAGTAAGTTCTATCATTGTGTTGCTTTGACTACGTACAGTCTTATGGACGTTAATCGATCGCGACAGCACCCTTCGGAGTGTCGAATGTTGCGACCAGTTGCGTTGCGGCACTTTGTCCGATCAAGACCTTCGCATCGGAAAATCGCATCGCGGTCAGCGCGTTCGCAACCTCTTCATGGGCTGGGTCGCCGAGTAGCAGCGAGTTGAGCGTTACGCCCACATGCGGGAGTCGATTCGCAGGATGCGTGGCATTGTCGTCGTCGAATGCAGGTGCGTCCCATTGAATCACGTACGGCAGAACGCCGCCGCGCGGCCGGCGACCGTCCAGAGTGAACGCGAAACGCCAAGCGAGCGCTCCGCGCGCTGCGGAACGCACAACGATTGCAGCGTTCCCCGGTAGCGCCGCGAGCTGTTCAACGGCGTCGTTCGCTAGTTGTGCGCCGTCGTTCGCGACAGTGCGCGCAACCCATCCGATCAAGCGCGGTTCATTGCGAATCAACATTTTTACTTCGTCGGTGTCGAGTCCGAACCATCGCGGAAACGCAGGTGTCGCGCCTTCGGGGTCAATCGCGATGATCTCCAAGTAATGCGATGCGCCGAGACCGAGCAAGGTGTTGTGCGTTCCGACGTTCGCATGTTTGCCGCCGCCCGTTGCTTCAACACCGAGCACTTCGCGACACCATGCGCGACCCTCGTCGAGGGTGTTGCAAGCGACGACAATGTGATCGAGTTCGGTGCGGAAATTCGCCACGTCGAGCAGCGCTATTTCGCGGCGCGCGTGACCAACCACAGCTGCGGATTACTTCGAAAGAATGACAACAGAGCGTCTTGCTTTTTCTCGTCGTCCGCAAAAACATTTGCGATCGACTTATAAGCGTCGGCTGCTGCGTCGGAATCATCGGGGGACTTCTGGCATGAGTGCAGCGCCGCCTGCAGAGCCATTGCCTCGGACTTCATGCCGACCCGCTCGTAAGCCGCAATTGCATGCGGTAGCCTCTCGACACCCGCGTTCGTCAGCGCGGTCCAGCCGTTGAACATGTAATCGTCTTCGAGACTGAATATCGGATAGGCGATCTGAAACCCTATGGGCATGTCCGCAAAGTGCGTTTCGGCAATTTCGAAAACATGCAATGGCATGTACGACAACGCTTCCATAAACAGGTCATCGTCGTCGATCTCCCAAAAAGCAAGCGGGATTGGATCCGACCCTGCACGCTCGGGGTAGAAGTTGTGCACATAGGTCTGGAGTTTCTCCAACCCCGAGCGCATTAGTTGCGGAACATCTGCGGCGTCGTTCATGTCAATCTCTTTCAGACCAGTTCACTACTATCAAGCCAGATCGTCACCGGTCCATCGTTGACGAGACTCACTTTCATATCGGCTCCGAACACGCCGGTCGGCACTGGTTTCCCAATTCTCATGGCGAGCTTAGCAACGAATCGATCGAACGCGGGCGAGGCTTGTTCGGGTCGTGCGGCATTCGTGTAGCTCGGGCGATTGCCGTTCTTCGCATCTGCATAGAGCGTGAATTGCGAGACGGTGAGCACCTCGCCACCGACGTCAAGAACGCTCTTGTTCATCTTGCCTTCGTCGTCGGAAAAGATGCGCAGCTTCACGAGCTTTTCAATCATGCGATCTTCGATGACTTCCGTGTCGCTCGCCGTCACGCCGACGAGCACGAGCAAACCGTTGCCGATCTCGCCAACGATGCGTTGATCGACACGAACGCTAGCTTCGGAGACACGTTGAATAAGTAGGCGCATGTTCTGAAATAAAGGGAACGTTCTATCAGCTAACTAATCATTTGCCGCATTAACTATTACATTTGAATTTACTTTATTAGCTATTGACAAGATTAATTCTTTAAGTTTTCTTAATATTTAACGGGGCTTTACAGACTTATGTTGCTTGGTAGTTCTCTTCACTGTGCGGTTGCATCAGTTGGCGGTAGGCGCGGACGCGCTCACCAACTGCCACGCGTCCAGCCTCACATCTGCATGTCGTCAAACAAATCGTATCGACGCTAACCGTGTTTCACAACAATGGTTTTCATCACGCTGAATCCATAGAGCGCTTCGAAACCTTTCTCGCGACCGTAGCCTGAAGATTTCACACCACCGAATGGCAGCTCGACGCCACCGCCCGCGCCGTAGTTGTTGATGGACACTTGGCCGCTCTTCACTGCTTTCGCGATGCGCAGCGCGCGACCGCCGTTCTCGGTCCACACGCCCGCGACGAGCCCATAGTGCGTCGAGTTTGCGATGCGAATCGCATCGGCTTCGTCGTCGAAGGGCATCGCGGCGAGCACCGGGCCGAACACCTCTTCTTGCGCGAGATGCGCGCTCGGTGAAACGTCCGCGATCAACGTTGGCTTCGCGTAGAAACCTGTCGTGGGCGCATCGCTCACGATCGTGCCTTCGCCGACGATGCGCAGCCCTGCTTTCGTCGCGTCCGCGAGAAAGCCATTCACACGTTCGAGTTGCGTCGCGCGAATCAAGGGGCCGACATCGAGATCGCTCGCTGCAGGGCCTACGCGAAGCGTTCGCATGCGCGCGCCAACGAGTTCGATCACGCGCTCGTAAGCGCTCTTCTGCACCAGCAAACGCGAACCCGCGCTACACGTCTGGCCCGCGTTTTGCACAATCGCATTGATGATCGTTGGCACCGCCTCGTCAAAGTGCGCGTCGGCAAACACGATCTGCGGCGACTTACCGCCGAGTTCGAGCGTGACCGGCACATGTCGCTTCGCTGCACTTTGCGCAATGATTGTGCCTACGCGAGCGGAACCTGTGAATGAAATATGATCGATGCCTTCGGCGTCCGCGAGTGCTTGACCCGCTTCGTGACCGTAACCCGTGACGATGTTCAATGCGCCATCGGGAAAGCCGACGTCCGCTGCGAGCTCAGCAATCCGCAGCAGCGATAAGCACGCGTCCTCCGCCGGTTTCACAACGCAAGCGTTACCCGCCGCGAGCGCACCGCCCACGCTGCGCCCAAAAATCTGCATCGGGTAATTCCAGGGAATGATGTGTCCGGTGACGCCATGCGGTTCGTAAATCGACATCACAGCGAAGCCCGGTGTGTATGGAATCGTCTCACCGTGCAATTTGTCGCACGCGCCTGAATAGAACTCGAAGTAGCGCGCACACGCAGTGGTATCCGCCTTCGCTTGCTTCACAGGCTTGCCGCAGTCGCGCATTTCAAGTGTGGCGAGTTCGTCGTGATGCGCTGCAATCGCGTCCGACAGCTTGCGGAGCAATCGCCCGCGCTCGACCGGTGCAAGCCTGCTCCACGCGCCGCCATGCGCCGCCACGCGCGCCGCTTTCACAGCTCGACGAATATCCTCAGCGTTGCCTCGCGCAAGTTGCGCGAAAACTTGCCCGTCGCTCGGATCGAGCACGGGAATTGTTTCGCAGCTCGAACCGCTAACGCGTTGGTTATCGATGAAATGAGTCGTCATAACGTGGCCTCTGCATTGACATGGAAGAATAGCCTTTCTTTCCCGAGCATGAGCCAACGAGTTTCTATGAGCGAGCATCCGATCGAAGTTGGCTTTCCGTCGCTCACGCGCTGGCGCGCCGGTAACACTGGAATTCCCTACGTTTGGCGAATGGACGGTAGCGAGCCTGGCCCGCATCTTTGCGTCACCGCGCTCGTGCACGGCAACGAAGTGTGCGGCGCGATTGCGTTGAACGCGCTGCTGAACGAATTACATGGTGGCGTCAGCGTTCAACGCGGCACGCTCACGATGGTGTTCGCTAATGTCGACGCGTATTTATCATTCGACGAGAAAAAACCCTATCAATCGCGTGCGCTCGATGAAGACTTCAACCGACTTTGGAGCGCGTCCACACTTGACGGCGAGCGTAGTTCGCGCGAGCTGGTGCGCGCACGCGAGTTGCGGGCGATCTACGACAACGTCGATCATCTACTCGACTTGCATTCGATGCTGGAACCTGCACCACCGATTGCACTTGCAGGCGACACGGCAAAGGGGCTTGCGCTCGCGCGCGCGGTTGGATGGCCCACAAACATCTTGATCGATTCGGGTCACGTCGCTGGCAAACGGCTGCGCGACTACGCCGAATTTGGCGACGCGAATTCGCCGAAAAGTGCGCTGCTTATTGAATGCGGGCAGCATTGGGAGCGCGACGTCGCCAGCAATGCATGCCATGCAATGTGGCGGTTTCTGCGTCATTTCGACGCGCTAGATCGGAAATGGTTGGATGATCTGATCGGCGACGATGCGACACCGCAACAACGAGAAATCGAGGTGTCGCAAGTGGTGACGATGCGCAGCGAGCGTTTCGCTTGGACGCGCCCGCTCGCGGGGCTCGAAGTGATCGCGAAGGCTGGAACTGTTATCGCAATCGACGGCGACGATGCAGTGAGAACGCCGCACGACAACGCCGTGATGGTGATGCCGGTGCCGAATCCGAAGGTGGGGCAAACGGCTGTGCGTATCGGTCGTTGTCGGTGAACGTTCGCGTCGCCGACGTGCAGTTCACGCTCTTTTTTTGCAGCGCATCGCCGCAGTAGTGCGCGTTACCGCATTCGCGGCCACAATGCACGTTATCGAATTTATTGAATACCGGATGTGCGTATGTTTGAGTTTTTGCAACAGGTGCTTCGCGGCACACCGATCTGGGTTTGGGCTGTGCTCGCGCTGCTTGTCGTGCTGGGCGCCAGGCAATTGCGGCCACGCGTCGTTAAGCGCGGAACCGTTCTTATCGCACCAATCGGCTTTTTGATTCTGGGGCTCGTGACCTCGGGTCGCCACGGCCTTGGATTTGTCGTCTGGCTAGTCACCTTCATTGCGATTGCATCGTTCACGCTACTCGTATGGCGACCGATCGGCCGGGCGCGCTTTGACGCCGTAAAAGATCGTTTGCACCTGCCGGCAAGCGCGATTCCGCTCGTCATCATGCTCTCTATTTTTCTCTTCAACTACGTTGTGCACGTCACGCTCGCGGTGAAGCCAGCGTTGGGTGCGACGCTGCCGTGGCAAATCGCGCCCTCAATCGTGATGGGCTTGCTTTCGGGCCTTTTCATGGGTCGCGCCGTCACGCTCTACCGGTTGAAACCCATAGCAACGCGCGTGTAGCCACTTCAAACAGGCGTCATTCGATTGGTCGCTGGTCAGCGGAATCTACGCGGTCGACCCAGTAGCGTTGCCGTGCATCACGTTCACGACGAACGGTGGCAAAACCGTCCCTCGAATCGATCGTGATCGCGCCGTGCCAATCGCTGCGATGCACTGGAATGTTTCGTTGCGCATAGCGCGCAAGTACATCGGCGCGCGGATGTCCGAAGCGATTACGATAGCCCGCGTTAATCAATGCGATGCTGGGCCTCACCGCATCGATGAAAGCCTCCGTCGAAGAGGTCAAACTGCCATGATGCGGGATTAGTAAGGCGTCTGCGCGAAGCGACTGCGACGCGCGTGCGACAAGTTCCGTTTCGCTTAACGCTTCGATATCGCCCGTGAGCAATGCGCTTGCCTTCGATGCAGAGATTTTGAGTACGCAGGATCGATCATTAGTCTTGAGCTTCGCGTTCGCGTAGTTTTCGGCACTCGGATGCACGATTTCGAAACGCACGTTGTCCCATTGCCACGATTGCCCCGTGTGGCATCCGTAGGCGCGTATGCCGCGCTCGTTGGCAAGTCGGACGATATCCGATTCGGCAAACATCGAAGTGAGTAGCCATTCGGTCGGCGTTGATTTAAGCAGCGACCTCGCGCCGCCGCTGTGATCGATATCAAGATGACTCACCACGAGGCCGTCAATCTTCGACGAACCGCTCGCACGCAGATACGGCGCGATCAACTGCGAGCCTGCATCGGTGTCGTCAGTCCATCGCGGGCCGGTGTCGTACACGAGCGTGCGCGTTGCGGTGCGCACCACGACCGAAGTGCCTTGCCCGATGTCAAGCACGGTCATGCTGAATTCACCAATGTCCGGTCGTGTGGGCGTGATGGTGAACAGCGGCAGACACCACAAAACCCCGATCCAGCGGTAGCGCACGCCGCGCGGCGCAAGCAGCCACGCGCATCCTGCGAGCGCGAGCAACACCGTCCACCAAGGCGGCGCATGTTGCGACCACATCGTGGTGGGCAACGTCGTGAGCCACTGCAAAAAGCTCGCGAGCGCGCTCACGAAGCCGTGCGCCAATGTGAGCAACGCATCGATCGGCAACATGAGCCACAACAAAGTCAGCGGAATCACAACGAAACTGATCAGCGGAATCGCAATCGCATTGGCTAGCGGCCCAACCAGAGAAACTTGTTGGAAGAAGGCGACTGCGAGCGGCGCGAGTCCAATGGTGACTGCGGCTTGCGTGATAAGTGCGGTGCGCCACCAGTGGCGTTGTCCTAGATGACCCAGTGTGACGTAGAGCAAGAACGCAACCGCAACAAACGAAAACCAAAATCCGACCGCGAGCGAAGCCCAGGGATCAATCACTAACACGACCACCAGCGACCAACAGAGGATGAGCCACGGCGAGAGCGTGCGCGAGAGCATCAGCGCAAACGAGGCGGTGAGCAGCATGTAGCAAGTGCGTTGCGCAGGCACGGCAAACCCGGAAAGTGCAGCGTAGGCCAAGGCGACAAACGCGGCAGCAAGCGCGGCGGCTTTTTGCGCGGGCAATGCGTTTGCAAGTCGAGGCGAGCGTCGCCAGAGCGCAAACACGAGCCATGCGACCCAGGTTGCAAAGAGCGTGACATGCGCGCCACTAATCGAGAGCAAATGAGACACAGCGGTTGCGTTGAAGAGCGCCCAATCGCCTTCGCGAATTGCGCGCTGATCGCCAACCGCGAGCGCGATCAGCACACCCGCATAGCGTTCGTCTTGCAACGCCTGCTGCATCCGATCGCGAATGCGTTCGCGAAACCGCTCGATGTGATCGGTAAAGCGACCCGCGTTCGCATCAATGCGCTTCACGGGTTCGTCAACTTGAATGCTGCCGCTTGCGCGCAAATTGTTTTCGAGCATCCAGGCTTCGACGTCGAAACCTGCGCCGTTGACGTAGCCGTGCGGGCGCTTCAGGCGGACCGTCCAGCGCCAGCGCTCGCCCGCGTGCAGCGACGGTAGCGCTTCGCCCTGCAATTCTTTGATCGACGGTTTGTACCAACCGAGTGCAATGCGTGGCGGCACGACCGCGTCGCGGGTGAGCACTTGTTCGACATCGAAGGCGAAGCGGATGCCGCGATCATTTCGCTGCGGTAGCTCGTCGATCACGCCGACGATTTCGATATCGCGACCTTCCCATTCGCGCGGCAACTCGTGCGCGAGTCGTAGATCGGCACGCAACACGCCGTAGCTCGCACCAAGCGTCAAAGCCATTAAGCTTATCCCCGTAAAGCCCAGTGAAAAATGGCGAAACGAAGTAAAAATAGTATAGACAACAGCAAGCACAAATGCCAGTGACGCCCAGTTTTTATTCGGCAAAGCGGGCAATAGCTGCACGACCGAAACACCTATCGCCGCGACGAGCAGCGCAACCTCGGTGCGCGCCTGGAATTTCATTCGCAAAAGGCTGGACGACGCACCGCCGCGAAGACTACGCCGCGATCCAATGTCCCGATTTGCCGCCCTTTTTTTCGAGCAACGAAAGATCCGAGATCGTCATGCCGCGATCAACGGCTTTGCACATGTCGTAAATCGTGAGCAGACCGACGCTCGCAGCCGTGAGCGCTTCCATTTCGACGCCAGTGCGTCCGACCGTCTCAGCAGTAACCTCGATCGCAATCGTGTTGTTGGCCGCATCAACGCGAAAATCGACGGCGACTTTGGTGAGCGGAATCGGATGCGCAAGCGGAATCAACTCGCTGCAGCGTTTTGCGCCTTGAATTGCGGCGATTCGGGCGATGCCGAGCACGTCGCCCTTTTTATGCCCTCCGGCTTCGATCAATTCGCGCGTCGCGGCTTGCATTGAAATCGTGCCGGTCGCGCGCGCGACACGGTGTGTTTCCGCCTTTGCGCCGACATCCACCATATGCGCCTGTCCGCTTGAATCAAAATGAGTCAGCGTGGCTGTTTTTTCGGTGTTCGGCATAGCGCTGATGTCAATCAAGTACCGTTCTAAGGAACTGTGCGGGGAATTAAGCTATCTTAGCAAGATGAAATTCAGAATCGTTGGCGGAACACGTTCGTCCTTTTTTGCAAATGGAACGGCGCGTCTCGCCCTGAAAGCGGCGATATTGTTCGCAACGATGTCTCTGCCGCTGTTCACTGCCGCCCAAAACCGCCTGCCGGAGTTGGGCGACAGCTCCGGCGCGCTGGTCACGCTGGCGCAGGAAAAACGCCTCGGCGGCGATGCAATGCGCGAGCTGCGCGCGATGGGTGCGGTGCTCAACGACCCCGAAGTCAACGCCTATCTCAATGAACTGGGCGGTCGCATCCTCACTGCGAATTCCGACATCCGCCAAACGTTCGAGTTTTTCGCAGTCGGCGACAACTCCGTCAACGCGTTTGCGATGCCGGGCGGCTATATCGGCGTGAACATGGGCTTAGTGCTGCTCACCCAAACCGAGAGCGAACTGGCGAGCGTGCTTGCCCACGAGATCGCTCACGTGACGCAGAAACACTACGCGCGGCAGCTAGACGATCAGCGCAAGAATTCCTGGATGTCGATTGCCGGTCTCGCCGCAGCCGTGCTTGCCGCGCGCGCTGGAAACGGCGACGCAGTGCAGGGTGCGCTGCTCGGGTCGCAGGCGGCAGCGGCTCAAAGCTACCTGAACTTTTCCCGTGACAACGAGCGCGAAGCCGATCGAATTGGTTTTCAATACCTCACCCGTGCGGGATTCGATGGCGGTGGAATGGGCGCGTTTATGGAGCGGCTACAGCGTGCGACCACGATTAACGACAACGGCTCGGTGCCCGGCTATTTGCGCACACACCCTTTGACCATTGAGCGGGTTGGCGAGGGTCGCGCGCTTGCGGCGAGCGCCCCTGCTCGCCTGGCCAAAGAAAATCCGGACTATCACTACATTCGAGCGCTGCTTCGAAGCTACGTTGGCGAAGGCGCGGATGCAGTGAAGCATTTCGAATCGGTCATTACCGAGCGTAAGTTCGCGAGTGAAACGGTTGCGCGCTATGGTCTCGCGGCGGCGCTTTTGCGCACCCGGGAGTTTGCCCGCGCCAAACGCGAACTGCTTGCACTCAAGGCAAGCGGTGTTGAGCACGCAATGATCGAGGCGCTCCTGGGTCAGCTCTATCTCCAGAACGACGAAATCGAGGCGGCGGTGAAACACCTTGATGTCGCAATACGGCGGTTCCCGAATCACATGCAGCTTGCCTACGATTTGCCCGAGGCGCTAATCCGGCAGAAAGAGGCGCGGCGAGCCCTGTCGCTCGTTGAGCGTTCGCTTGAGAAGCACGCGAGCGACGTGACCTTGCTTTCGCTTGCGGCGCGGGCGAGCGCGGATTTGGGTCTCAAGCTCAAGCAGCATCGCTACCTCGGCGAGCAGTATTACCGGCAGGGCGCGTTGAAGGCGGCGCTGGATCAATTCGAGCTTGCGTCGAAGGCGGCCGACGGCGACTACTACGATGCGAGTTTTGTCGAAGCGCGCGCCCGCGAAATGAAGCGTGAAATTGCACTTTCGGAAGCGCAGCGCCGTTAGTGGCACGCTCTGCATGTTGACTTGCAGCATTATTCTTTTTCGCCGCGATGAATAACGTCCATATGATCGTTCTACTCACGATCTACTCTAAATAAAATTAGAGCCTACTTCACTTTTTAATGGGCTTCACAGAGCGAAGCTTTATCATATTTTGCGAAAAAAAACCCGCCGAGATCGGCGGGTTAGTCCCAAAACGCCTGATAAGACCGGAGGTGTATCGAGGGGTGGCGTGATGGGTACGTAGCTTCGAGGCGATGTGAAAACATGGTCTGAAGCTAGGCAGAAAGAATAGTACGGATATTCCATTGTCATGTCAAGCGCATGGTCGAACGATTGTCAAATCCCGAAAAAAAAGCCCGCGAACGGGCTTTACAAGTCATGAGCATTCTTTCGTAGCGCACCGTCAGCGCGCCGCGACAGCGACGCGCCAACAATGAAAGGCGCACGGCAGCAAACGTTTTGGGCGCTTACGCGCCGGGCATTTTCTGCATGCGACTGAGCAGTTGACTCTTCACCACGGCTTTTTGTTCCGTCGTGAGCAAGCCCAGGAACTTCGCCCATTCGCCAAGCGCTGCCTTGCGCTCCGTCGCGTTGACTTCTTTCAAGTTTTCGCGCTGCAGCAGAAGCCCTGCAAGATCCGGGTCGGCTTTCGCGAGCTCGGTCTTTGCTTTCGCCGCAGCATCGCGGCGCGCGGCCTGCCCGGCGTCCATCGCCCGCTTCGTTGCCTCGCGGGCAACGTTGTACTGCGTCTCCTGGGTCGCGTTCAAATTGAGCTTCGACTTAAGCATCTCCATACGTTTGGCAAACTGCCCATCGCCATGATGACCGGCGCGTCCGCCTTCGCCGTGCATCTTTGGCGCGCGCAGCTCGCCGACCTGGGCACCGGCCATACCTGGCGCGGGCTGTGCGAGCGCCAGCGCCGATCCGATGGCAAGCGACGCCACCAAGGCGGCGCGGGAAAACTGAGTAGAAAATCTTGTTGCCACAAAAACCTCCGAAAAATTGAGAGAAAAACAAAAAACAGTAACGACCGTTGGAGCGGAATTCTGAACGCGAAATTCCGGTTCGTCGGCGTGAGGTTGTAAACGGTTGTAACCGCACCGAAATGCGCGGCCGATGCTCTGCTATCGTTGTGGCAAAGCAGCCAGGTTCAAGCGATGCAACACATTTTGGTGATCGACGACGATCAGCGACTGCGCGAATTGCTACAAACATTTCTCGCTCAAAACGGATTTCGGGTCAGCGTTTTGCCGGATGCGCGAGAGCTTGCGCGGCGGATCGAGCGCGACCCGCCTCACCTCATGGTGCTCGATTGGATGATGCCGCACGAGGCGGGCATTTCGGTGTGTCAGCGGCTGCGCGCCGCAGGCGATCGCACACCGATCATCATGCTCACCGCGAAAGGCGAGGACGACGAGCGGATCGAGGGGCTCGACGCCGGTGCCGACGACTACCTGCCCAAACCATTTAACCCGCGCGAACTGGTCTCACGCATCCACGCGGTGTTGCGGCGCACCGCTGACGGCGTGCCCGGCGCACCGCTGCCAACCGACAGCGTCGTCGTCTTCGGTGAGTGTGAGGTGAACCTCGCAGTGCGGCGGCTGGCGCGAAACGGTGTGGAACAGGAGCTCACCACCAGCGAATTCGCGATGCTCAAGGTGTTCGTCACCCATCCGAACGAGCCGCTATCGCGTGAGCGGCTCTCAATGCTCGCGCGCGGTAAAGAGCACGACGTCTTCGATCGCGCAGTCGACGTACAGGTGTCGCGACTGCGCAAACTGGTGGAGATCGACGCCAGCCGTCCGCGCTACATTCAGACGGTGTGGGGGCGCGGCTATGTGTTCGTGCCTGACCTTGGCGGCAACGGAGACGGTCACTCATGACGTTGCTACCGAAGAGCCTGTTTGCGCGGCTATTCCTGCTCATCACCCTCGCGGTGATCGTCGCGGTAGTGCTCTTCGGCATGATCTTTCGTCAGGATCGCGCGAGCCTCATCGCTCGGAACTTCACCGATGCGAAGATTCAGCAGATCGAGGCGGTGCGCGAGCGTTTCGCCAATGCCCCCGATGATCGTGGCGTCACGCTTCTCGCCATCGGCAAAGAATTCAACGTGCTGACCGTTCCCGTGGACAGACGTCCTGATATCGGCAAATTGCCAGGCCCCGCTTTCAGGCAAATTGTCGACAAACTTCAGGAAACATTGGGCAAAGACACTGAAATTCGTTGGGGCACGCGACTCGATCAGGCCATTGTGTGGATTCGCATGCCAGTCGGCGCCGATAAGACGCGCGCTGTCTGGGCGGGCTTTCCGCTGCGCAATATGGATGCCGCCGAATTTCCGATGCGTCTGGCGCTATCGATGGGCGCAATCGGGCTCGCGCTACTCGCCGCGACCCTGTTGTTTGCGCGGCGGCTCACCCGACCCTTGTCCGAGCTGTCGAACGCGGTGGCCATGGTGGCCGATGGCAAGCGTCCGGAGGCACTGCCGGAAACCGGTCCGAGCGAAATTGCCGAGGTTTCTCGAAACGTGAACAAAATGGCGGCCAACCTCGCGCAGCTCGAAACTGATCGCAAGACCATGCTCGCCGGAATCTCGCACGACATCCGCACCCCGCTTGCGAGATTGCGACTGGCAAGCGAAATCTCGGTGACCGAAAAAAAGTCGCGCGACGACATGAATGCCGACATCGACGAAATTGATCGCATCGTCACCCAGTTTCTCGATTTTGCGCGCGGCGAACCGGCCGAGCCGCCGCACCCAACACGGGTCGACGAAGCGCTCTCGCACATCGCCGCCAAAGCCGAAGCGCTTGGATTACCAGTGACGTGGATGAATGAAGCACCGAACGTCGCGCACGCACTTACGATCCATGTGTTTCCCGCCGCCTTTGAGCGCATGCTGATCAATCTGATCGAAAATGCGCATCGCTATGGCAAGCCGCCGGTTGAACTCACCGCACTGCGCGACGGCGAGTATGTCGAGATCACCGTCATCGATCATGGGCTAGGCGTTTCCGCTGCCGATGCGGTGCGCCTGAAGCAGCCCTTTGTGCGCGGCGATTTGGCGCGCGGCGGACACATGGGTGCGGGTTTAGGGCTTGCAATCGTCGAGCGTTTGGCAAAGTGGCACAACGGACACTTCGACATCGCCCGACGTGCGGGCGGGGGCAATGCGGCACGAATTCGCTTGCCGGTTCAAACATCGTGAGGCCAGTAACAAGGCGACTGAATCTAGGAGCCGCGTCATGCGCATAATCCCGCAAATGCATGCCTTTCGAACCCTTGGGTGGCTGTTGTACTTGAGCCTTGCGGTGCTGCTATCCGCGTGCGGTCGCACCGATCCTGAAAAGGCGCTTCGCGCGGCCATCACCGACATGGAAGCGGCGGTGAAGGCACGCGACACATCGAAATTCGTTGCACACCTCGCGCCGGATTTCGCGCAAACGGGCAGCGCCGGCTTGAACAGGGACGACGTACGACGCACAATTGCGGGCATTCTGATTACCAATCCGAACATCTATCTGAACGCCTCGATCAGCGAAGTGAAAATATCCGGCGAATCTGCAACTGCGAAACTCGTGGTGGTTGCCGGCGGCGGCTCCGGTCTCATTCCCGAGCGCGCACAGAGCTGGAATTTCACGACACGCTGGCGCTATGAGAAAGACAAGTGGCTGGTTGAGCGCGCGGATTGGACTGAGTTATTGTGAGCACACTATGAGCCTTGACGCGAACCTTGCGATCTTTCATCACCTGCTTGCGTTTGGCCTGGTCGGTCTCATCATGGCGGAGTGGGCTGTATTGCGCGGCACAGTTTCTGCGGAATCGGTGCGCTTTTTGCCGAAGATCGATGCGGCATATGGCATCGTCGCGCTGTTGCTCCTCACCGTCGGCACGCTACGCGTGCTTTATGGAATCAAGGGCAGTGCGTTCTACATGGGCAATCCGGTGTTCTGGCTGAAGATCGCATTCTTCGCGGCTGCGGGACTGGTGTCGATCGTTCCGACGATTGCATTCATTCGGTG
>JAAFJI010000141.1 GCA_013298045.1 Betaproteobacteria bacterium | reverse complement strand
AACGTCACAAGATCGATCTTGGTATCGGCATCCTTCTCCTTGAAGTTTTGCAGAAAGCCGACGCTCTCCGAATACGGCATGGTATTGGCAAACGCTTGCGCAAACGATTCGTACGCGGGGAATTCAAGAATGCGCGCTTGCCGGAATTGATAGGGCGAGAACTTTTCGCTGAAGAGCGTAATGGACTCGCGCATCGCGTCGAGCATGCGTTGCGCGTTGTGCGGATGCGTTGGATGGTAGTAGACGGAAAGCTCGATCGGTTTGCCGTCCTTGCCAGCGATCGTCTCCGATTTCACTGCATAGCGAGCCGATTGCAACGAGAAGAAGTGCATGATTGGCGCCTCGGTTTGGGTGACCAAGGTACGACGCCCCGCCTTCGTTGTGTCGCTCACTTTGTAGCCCGGCGCAACGGGCGTTTGATCGGCATCGGTCGTCAGCGTGATCCTCGCGTTTACCCAGCCACTATCCTTGCGGAAATAGTGATGCGCGTCTGCCGTGGGGTCTTCGAGTTTTGCCGCTCGTTGCTCTGGCTCTAGACCATGTTTGCGACGCGTGCTTCGATCCTGCAACAGTTGACTGCGATCCATGCCGAGTATCGGCGAAATCTCGAAGTTGTTCAGAAACGAACCGTTACTCACGATGCGCGTTAGCGGACGCGAGTTCGGAAACCCGCGCTCTTCCAACACCGTTTCGAAACGGATGCTGCGCTTTTCGCCCGGCTGCATTGGTTGCGCGAACTTGTAGATGCGATAGCGAAAGTCGGCGTATTCCTTTTCGAGGCCAGCGCCGTCGATGGCGAGCGTTTGCATTTTGAGCGGTGGCAACCAACGGATGTGCAAGCCGGGTAGTTCACTCTTCGTGCGATTCTCGATGGTGTAAATGCCCTGTGTGATCGCACGCACGTCTTTCGGATACAGATCGACATCAAGCGATACATCGATGATCGTCGGTTGCGGTACTTTTTCGTATGCCAGCAGTGTCTTCTCGAAATCGGCGGAGTATTTGTCGCGACTCGGACTTGTCCAGTATTCGTTAAGAACGTTGGTGTTCCAGAAGTTGTAGATACCGGTACCTACGAACACGGCTGTCGCGGCCAAAAAGATCACTGCAGGTGCACCGCGAAACCGCGAACTAAGACGACGCAATCTCGGCCCAAGTCGCAAATCAAGGCCCCGACGCCACAAAAGGTGCGCCAACACGAGCAACATGATCGCAAAGGCGAGCCAATAAACTTGGAACCACGCTCGCCCAATCCAAAAGCGATCAAGACCGTTCATGTCTGAGGTCGGCACACTCGGTGTACTAGCAAAGTTGTAAAGGTTGTGCTCGAGACCGATCGTTGCGAAGGTGATGCGTGAGACGAGGTACACGAGCATCAGCGCCCAGCCTACGAATTTGTGCGGTACGATCGCTTGCGCGAACACTGCGAGAGTGCCGAGAAGCGCAGCAGTAATCAACCCGGGAGCGATGAACCATAAGAGGTACAGGCTCAACTCAATGTGCGTATAGGCTTGGTAGAGCTGGAACAAGACCGAAGCGAAGACAGCAACCAATAGAGTGGCAAGCAGCACCAACACGATGGCCAACACTTTCGGCAACAAGAACGCCCAATCCGGCGCCGGTGTGGCATCGACGATCTCATGGATACGGCGATCACGATCGCGCCAGACTAACTCACCGGCGTAATAAATTGCGATGATGATCGGTATGATGCTGAATGCCTCTTCGAGCATTTCGATCATCGCCCGCGTCACCGGGAAATACGGCACGCCGCGCTGCTCAACGATCAACGTCATGCCTCCCACAGCATTGAAGATGCCCATCGCCAACAACACGAAAAACGCGGGACTCTTAAACACGAAAGCCATGTCGAATCGCGTTAGCGCTACAAGCGGAGACCACGCGCTGGCGCGCGGTGTTGCGGTCATTGGAGCGCGCGCACCGATTACACGCGTCGAAACCACTGCCTCAGCATCGAGTGAAGACGCCTTTTTTGCCTCGGCTTTAGACACGCGGCTGCCTTGAGCCTCAAATCGAAAGATGCGATACGCGATCAAAAACATCGCCGCTGCAACACCAATCCAGATGAGGCGGTTGTAAAGCAGGACGCCTTCGATCGGGGGCATCATCGTATTGCGCTCGGCCGCAGTCCAATACTTCGTGACGCGACTTAACGCACCGAGGCCAAACGGATCGGTTAATCCGGAAATCGTGTCGTACGTAGGATCGCGAAGAATGACGCGTGTGGCGATAAAAAGAATCAAAAAGCCGATGACGCCGAGATAGGTCCACATCATCGAGCGCGTCGCGGTCGCGAGCGCAAAAAAAGTCGCACCGATCAGAAGCAGCGTCGGAAGTCCAAAGAAGAATACCGCGTAGAGATAGTGACCGAGAACAAAAGGTCCGACCTTCTCGTGATCGACCCAAGGCATCTGACAGCCGAACCAGATGGCGATGGGCACCGCGAGCATGACGATAAACGCGACCAACATCGCGCCAAGAAATCGTCCGACAAGATAGTCGAACTTGTTAATGCGCGTGGCTCGCAAAATCGGAGCAAAGCCCGATTCGTCATCGCGGATCACCACGTTTGCCACGAACGCTGTAATCACAAACAATCCGAAGATGTTCATGATGCTTATCACCTGCAGCATCGCGTACGGCGAGTTCAGATTGACGATTCCGCGACTACCTAGCTGAATCTGATCGATTGTGATTGAACCGAACGTCATCAAAAAGAAAATCGCCACGCCGATAACGAAGAGTGGCGAACGCACTTGGTAGCGCAATTCGAATTGCGCAATTTTGGCGAGCATGCTGATCCCCTTTCTACGCGGCGCGGCGCGATGTCGAAAGGGTCGCGAAGTAAAGGTCTTCCAAACCGCCATTCACCGATTCAAACCCGACTTCTGGCACTTCGTTTGCGGCGACATGGATCACGGTTTCGCCGGTGCGCAGGCGCGTTGAGATCACATTCATGCGGGATTGGTATTCAGCAAGCGCTGCTTTGGGAATTGCTTTGCGCCAAATTTTTCCCGCGAGCGAGCGCGTCAGCTCGTTGGGTGCGCCCGTTTGCACGATACGCCCATTCACGATGATTGCCATGCGCGAGCAGAGATCGGCTACGTCTTCCACAATATGCGTGGACAGAATGACAACGACGTTTTCGCCGATTTCTGAAAGCAGGTTGTTAAAGCGATTGCGTTCTTCCGGATCGAGCCCCGCCGTCGGTTCATCGACAATGATGAGCGAGGGATTGCCGATCAGAGCCTGCGCGATACCGAAGCGCTGGCGCATCCCGCCAGAGAAACCCGCAACGGCCTTCTTGCGCATCTCCCACAAATTCACCTGCTGCAAGAGAGATTCCACAACCTCTTTGCGTTCGCCGCGTTGGCTCAAACCTTTCAACACAGCAAGATGATCTAGCAAATCGAGTGCGGACACGCGAGGATAGACGCCGAAATCCTGTGGCAAATATCCCAATCGCGCACGAAGTTTCTCCGGCTCTCGGACCACATCTATACCATCGAACACAATGCTGCCTTCGCTCGGTGTTTGCAGCGTAGCAATACAACGCATGAGCGACGATTTGCCCGCGCCGTTAGGACCAAGCAACCCGAACATGCCTTTTGGTATGTCGAGATTTGCATTGTCCAGCGCCTTGGTGCCATTGGCGTACACGTGCGTGACCGCATTGAGCTTGAGCATGAGATTCCCGTTGAAAAATTGATCGATTTACCGACGATGCGAACCACCGTCGAACGTCTATCTCAATATTTCAAACGTAACTCCAGCGCACGCCAAGCAAAAGGCGACGAGTTACGGGTTTGAGTTAGTCGGTTGGAGGGCAATCAGGCGCGTCTCCCATAAAAGGAGCCGATGCGGGTCGATATTTGCCTAACGGTTGCGAAGCCTTAGGCATAGACGGATTTACGAATCGGAGCCGCGACCCGCGCCCCCGCGCTTTGCACCTATGACCCAACCAAAGGAAAACACGTAACGGCTGCCGCCGACCACACGCGTCACGCTGTGCTCGCACGCGTCTGGGCGAAACAGTTTGATGCGCTTCGTCTCGAAAATCGGACTCGCACACACGAACTCACCGCCGGACTTCGGCGATTTCAACACGACGTTCAAGCGATAGTGCCGCCCGGCAGTCACCGGATCGATGTGCGGCGGAATCTCCGACCCCTCGGGATAGCGAAGCAAATACGAATCAAACGGCAACGGCCAACGCGCGGTCAACAAGAGCATCTTGTCGTACCCCGTCCCCTGCCGTCCGCGTTGCCAGCGGAAGGCGGTGGAAAAGCAATCGCGAACTGTTGTCATCGTCGGAACGTCGGGTGCAATCTCATTGCGCCACAAATCCGTTCCAGCGAACGGGAGTCGGGAATATGGGCCGCTCGCCTCGTTGGGCAACTGCTAACGAGTCACGTACGATACGGGCTCCATTCACTTGATCGCACGATAAATAAGCGCCGTGTAAGCCTCGAGATCATAAAGCGCTTCATCACTAATTGATCGCATGCGTACCCGTCGTTTTTCTCGGAGTTCGCGTTCTGAGACTAATGCTGGTACGCCAACGTGTTTACGAATTGCGTCAATCTTCGAATCATTGCTAGGGCGCGATCGAATGTCGTCTACTGTTGCCAACCGCTTGCGAAGTGCCGACTTGACGTCGGCATCTGCGCGGTTGCTCTTCGAGAATTCACGTAAGGCAGTGATGGCTTGACCTGTAGCCGCATACCAAAGCGCTCGGACTAGCGATTTTTGCGCAACTGGCTCGCGTTCGATCTTGAGCCGTTCAATCAATGCTGGCACATAAGCACTTTCCTCACGTACCAAGAACGGATACAGGAACGCGTAATCCTGGCCGAGGGTCAGGTTATGCATCACGATGAACGCCGAATACTTTGGTCTCTCAAGGATACGAAACTGCAGGTCAGTTGTATCGATCCCTCTCAGGGCTAGAGCGTGTAGCGCATACAGATAAGGGGTGTGTTGAATCTCTGCTAACGAGCAACGCTTAACAGAGGCAATTCCGAGCGCGTCGTCAGCAGCGTCCATACTATTGGCCAGAAGCAACATTCCGCCGTCGCAGTAGAGCTGTTCACGCGCCCCCTCGCTGCGGAGCGCACTCAGCAGTGCCGGCCGATAACTCTCTGGGCTTTTGCCGTATCGATCCCACAGCTTTGAGAGAAGTGGCGCACGCTCGGCTTGCTCCTGAAAGGACATCTTGGAGGGTTCAAAATCGTACGTCGCTCGAATATCGCGTGCCGCATTGTCAATCGACTGAGCTGCGACGTGTGAGGTCCCGCACACGACCCAAGCCGTAGCCACGATTGCCCAAATGCGGTTGAATGGTCGCATCGAAGTTCCTACTGAAACGCCTGAATCCCCGTCTGCGCCCGCCCAAGGATCAACGCATGAATGTCATGCGTCCCCTCGTAGGTGTTCACCACTTCCAGATTTACGAGATGCCTCGCGACGCCGTATTCGTCACTGATGCCGTTGCCGCCCATCATGTCGCGGGCCATGCGCGCGATGTCGAGCGATTTGCCGCAGCTGTTGCGCTTCATGATGCTGGTGATTTCTACCGCTGCGGTGCCCTCGTCTTTCATGCGACCTAGACGCAGGCAGCCTTGCAATCCGAGCGTGATTTCGGTTTGCATGTCGGCGAGTTTCTTTTGGATGAGTTGATTCGCGGCGAGCGGGCGGCCGAACTGTTTGCGATCGAGCACGTATTGCCTTGCGCGATGCCAGCAGTCTTCCGCCGCGCCGAGTGCGCCCCAGGCGATGCCGTAACGAGCGCTGTTCAAGCACGTGAACGGGCCTTTAAGACCGTCCACTTCGGGGAATTCGTTCTCTTCGGGAACGAAGACTTCGTCCATCACGATTTCGCCCGTGGTGGAAGCACGCAGGCCGACTTTACCTTTGATCGCGGGTGCTGAGAGGCCTTTCATGCCTTTCTCAAGAATGTAACCACGAATGCGGCCTTCGTCGTTCTTCGCCCACACGATGAACACATCGGCGAACGGCGAATTGGAAATCCACATTTTCGAACCGGTGAGCGAGAAACCGCCCGGCACTTTTTTCGCGCGCGTGATCATGCTCGCGGGGTCGGAGCCGTGATTCGGTTCAGTCAAACCGAAGCAGCCGATCCATTCGCCGGTGGCGAGTTTTGGCAAATACTTTTGCTTCTGCGCCTCAGTGCCGAATTCGTTGATCGGCACCATCACGAGCGAGCTTTGCACGCTCATCATTGAGCGATAGCCAGAATCGACGCGCTCGACTTCGCGCGCGATCAATCCATAGCAGACGTAGTTGAGCCCCGCGCCGCCGTATTGCTCAGGAATCGTGGGTCCGAGCAAACCGAGTTCGCCCATCTCGCGAAAGATTGCAATGTCGGTGTATTCGTTACGAAAGGCTTCGGTGACGCGCGGCAAGAGTTTGTCTTGGCAGTACGCGGCGGCTGCGTCGCGCACGGCGCGCTCGTCATCGGTCAATTGTTGATCGAGGAGGAGCGGATCGCTCCAGTTGAAGGTGGCTTTGCTGGATTTGCTCATGGCGAAATGTTAGCCGCGATTGCTGCGGCGTGCTACGCCGTATGCGCGCGTTGCATGGGGAACGGGTAGACGCGAGCTTGCTCGCGATTTACCAGCGCTCAGCAGCCGTATCCAGTTCGCAACGGCCTATCGCGAGCAAGCTCGCTCCTACCCGCCGAGAGTCACACGGCGGAAGTCGCGTAGACCGAGCTACACCGCAGCGTGGCAGGCGACTTGGCGATCTTTAAACGAAATCAACTGCGGACCTTCCTTATCGCAAGGACCAAACTTTTTCGGGCAGCGCGGATTGAACGCGCAGCCGGTCGGTGGATTGAGCGGGTTCGGTACTTCCCCCGCGACCGGAACACGCGCTTTTCCCGTCATCTTAAGATCGGGAATCGCGTCGAGCAGCATGCGCGTGTACGGATGCTGCGGGTCGCCGAATACTTGCTTTTTGTCGCCAATTTCGACGATTCGACCGAGATACATCACGCCAACACGATCGGAGATGTGATGCACGACTTGCAAATTGTGCGAGATAAAGAGATAGGTCAAACCCATCTCGCGCTGCAAGTCTTTCATCAAATTCAATACCTGCGCTTGCACGGACACGTCGAGCGCGGAGGTCGGTTCATCGCAAATCAAGAATTCGGGATTGCTTGCGAGCGCGCGTGCGATCGAGATCCGCTGGCGCTGCCCGCCGGAGAATTGATGCGGGAATTTTTCTCCGTCTTTTGCTGTGAGTTTCACGTAGCCGAGCAGCTCGGCAACGCGTTTGTCGATCGCTGCGTTGTCAGTTAGCAACTTGTGTGTACGAATCGGCTCAGCGACGATATCGGCGACTCGCCAACGCGGGTTCAAGCTCGCGTACGGATCCTGAAAAATCATTTGCACTTTGCGACGTAGCGCACGACTGTGGTCGCCGTTTTCGTCCAAGATGCGCATGTCTTTGCCATCGACCATGATCGTGCCCTTGGTCGGCTGATACAGACCCACGATCAAGCGCGCTACAGTCGATTTTCCGCAACCGGATTCACCAACGAGCGCGAGTGTCTCGCCGCGACGAATGTCGAACGACACGTCGCTCACCGCTTGCAAAAAGCTCTGCGGCTTGCGTTCAATCACGCGATTGAGCCAAGGGGCTGAGACGTCGAAGGTTTTACTGACGTTTTGGAGGGTTACAAAGGCGGTCATTCGTGATCTCGTTCTTGTTTTGCGCTATTTCGCATGTAACCAGCACGCGGCCTGCGTGGGTCCGGCATTGATCAATTCTGGCCGGTCGCTCTTACAGCGATCAAACACTTTCGTGCAGCGCGGATTAAACGCGCAGCCCTGCGGAATCGCATCGAGACGCGGCATCGCACCATCGATTTGAATCAGTCGCTCGCGATGCGTATCGAATTCGGGAATTGACCCCATCAAACCAACGGTATAAGGATGCTGCGGCTTATGAATGACTTCCGACACCGGACCGATTTCGGCGACACGACCCGCGTACATGACAGCCACGCGATCCGCAGTTTCTGCAATCACGCCCATGTCGTGCGTCACAAGCATCACTGCGGTGCCGTGGTCGCGGCAGAGGCGTTTCAAGAGCGTGATGATCTGCGCTTGAATCGAGACGTCGAGCGCCGTGGTCGGTTCATCGGCAATGATCACTTTCGGTTCCGCAGAGAGCGCGAGTGCGATCACCACGCGCTGCCGCATTCCGCCGGAAAACTGATGCGGATAGTGATCGATTCTCTCGCGCGCCGCCGGAATACCCACTTCTTCGAGCAGCTTGACCGCGCGATCGCGAGCTTGGCTCTCATTCATGTCGAGATGGGTTTGAATCGTCTCGGTGAGTTGACGACCAACGGTGTAGAGCGGGTTGAGCGAGGTGAGCGGATCCTGAAAAATTGCGCCGATCTGGCGGCCGCGAATTTTTCGCATCTCTTCGTAGGGCAAGTTATCGATGCGGCGACCGTCGAGCAGAATCTGCCCGCTCGCGATGCGTCCTGGCGGCTCAAGCAAGCCGATGATCGCGGCACCGGTGAGCGACTTCCCCGCGCCGGATTCGCCAACGACCCCGAGCACTTCACCTGGGGCGATCGAAAAAGAGACACCATCCACCGCTTTGAGTACACCTTTTCGGGTCGGAAACTCAATATGCAGATCTTTAACTTCTAAAACAGCGGAACTTGTCATTAGCGTATTTCGTCCGGAATTTCAATTTTTATGCGGCAAAGCGGTCGATAGTTCAATCGTTACGGTCGCTTCGGCACTGCGATCGGCGTAGGCTGCGCAATGGTTGCGGGGATCACGACCGAGCGCTCCTGCGCAACACCGTACGGCATACAGCCCGCAATCGGTTCGGCATGATCGATGACCAGTTCAAAGTCCTGTGTGAGCGACGTGGCGCGCTGTGCGGCGAGCCAGTAGCGAACACATTTTTCGACCTTGAAGGTGAATTCTTTGCGCACCGGAATCGTGAAATTTGCGACCGGTGGCGCGTCAACCGTTAAGCGACGCTCGCCGGAATCGACGCGACGCGGCGTGATGGTGCTGTATTCGTTATCGACCGCGACGATTGAGACCGGAAAGCGGTTCAAATGGGTTCGCGTGTAGAGATTGCCATCGATCAGGCTCTCCCACTGGTGCGCGC